>JBNGDU010000139.1:0-22299 GCA_049975025.1 Anaerolineae bacterium | reverse complement strand
GGGATCCTCACCGCCCAGCGCGACCGGTCTTTCGTCATCTCTCCCACGAGGAGCGGGCAGCTCTGGTAGCTCAGGACCCGCGCTACGGCAGAGTCATCTGTCGCTGTGAAAACGTCACCGAGGGCGAGATCGTCGCCGAGATCCACGCTCCTATCCCCGCGGATACCTATGACGCGATCAAGCGGCGCACGTGGCTCGGCACCGGTCGGTGCCAGGGCGCTTTCGACATGCCGCGGGTCACGGAGATTCTGGCCCGAGAGCTGGGCGTCCGTCCCATCGAGGTGAGCAAGAAGGGGCCGGGGTCGGAGTTTCTGACGCGCAGAACCAAGCAAGTGGTATAAGGACAGGTTATCCATGAGGGAAAACTACGACGTCATCGTGATCGGCAGTGGACCGGGCGGCCTGGCCGCCGCCATCGCCGCCAAGAAAAGGGGCGCGGAGGACGTCCTGATCATCGAGCGCGACCTGGAACCGGGCGGCATCCTGCTGCAGTGCATCCACAACGGCTTCGGGCTGGAGATCTTCGGGGAGGATCTTCCCGGCCCCAGCTATGCACAGCGCTACATCGACGAGGTGCGGGAGCTGGCGATCGACGTGATGCTGGATACGATGGTGCTCGACGTGACGCCGGACCGCAGGGTCTACGCCACAAGCCAGGGCGGCTTCGTGGAGCTTCAGGCCACGGCATTGGTCCTGGCGATGGGCTGTCGCGAGCGAACTCGGGCGCAAATCCGGATTCCGGGGATGCGTCCGTCCGGTGTCTACACAGCCGGGACCGCCCAGCGCTGGGTCAACGTCGAGGGCTATATGCCAGGGAAGCGGGTTGTGATCCTGGGTTCGGGCGACATCGGGATGATTATGGCCCGGCGCCTCACCTTTGAGGGCGCGCATGTGGAGCGTGTGCTGGAGGTCATGCCCTATCTGACCGGACTGAGCCGAAACTACGTGCAGTGCCTGCTGGACTTCGACATTCCTCTGCAACTCCAGCACACGGTCAAACGCATTCTGGGACAGGATCGTGTGGAAGCGGTGGAGGCGGTGGCAGTCGATGAGAACTGGCGCCCCGTGCCCGGGACGGAGGAGATCATCCCTTGCGATACGCTGCTCCTGTCGGTCGGTTTGATCCCCGAGAACGAGCTGTCTCAGAAGGCCGGCGTGAGGCTAGACCCCGTCACCGGCGGACCTTACGTCGATGAGAGCTACCACACCAGCGTTCCCGGCATCTTCGCAGCCGGCAACGTGGTGCACGTCTACGATCTCGTGGATTGGGTCACCGAAGCCGGTGTGACAGCGGGCACCTGGGCTGCCGATTATGCGATGTGCACGACGCGACCCGAACAGGCCTGCCCGCCGTCCCTTGACCGTCTGCAGGACGCAAAGCTGATTCCTACCGCTCCGGGCACCCGCGTTCGTTACGTCGTGCCCCACAAAGTCGATCCGGAGCGCTTGACGGAGAGCGAGGTCCGGCTACAGATGCGCGTGACCGAGCCGTTGGAGCAGCCGGTGTGGGTTGAGGTACGCGACGGCGAAGAACTGGTTGCTCGGCGTGGGGCACGTTATGCTCGACCGGGCGAGATGGTCAATATCACGCTCCGAGAGCGTGACATCGACCGAGTCCGCATGGCGAAGGAACTGCGCGTCAGCGTCGTGCCGAGATAGTCACTCATAGTGGAGGCAAGCGTATGGTAAGAACGACTGAGGAGATGATATGCATCACCTGTCCGATGGGATGCACGCTTGAGGTCACCTATGACGGCGACACGGTATTAGAGGTCGAGGGCAACGCGTGCCCGCGTGGCCTGGCCTATGTCGAGCGTGAGCTCAAGGACCCGCGTCGCATGGTCGCCACGACCGTGCGGGTGAAGGGAGGCCTGCATCCCCTCGTGCCGGTCTACACGAAGGCGCCCTTCCCCAAGCCGAGGATCTTCGATTTGCTGTCACAGTTGCGCGAGGTGGAGGTCGAGGCGCCGGTGTCGCTGAACCAGATCGTGCTCCACGACGCCCTGGGCACCGGTATCGACGTGATCGCCAGCCGCGAGATGCCGCGGCAGGACGAAAGGCCCCACCCAACTGCGTAGCGAGCCTATCATGCCTACAGAGGAGGTTTAAGCAAACCATGTCTGAGAAACTAACCGGACCCGAATATGAGGATGCCGCCGGACGCTACATCCATCAGAGAGGAGCACCGGACCGCCCTTACAACATCGTCATCATCAACGCCGACACCTACCGGTACGACAATCTCTTCGATCTCGCCGCCGTACCCGTCAACACCCCCAACCTCGACGCTCTGACGGAGCGGGCGGTGACTATGACCCGCTTCTATACGGGCAGCTTTCCCACCATTCCGGAGCGCACTGACCTGATTTCCGGGCGCTACGCCTGGCCCTGGTACCCCTGGCAGCCGCTGGCGGAGGACAACCGCATGCCCCAGTTGCTCAACCAGCGCGGGTACGTCACGCAGCTCATCTGCGATTGCCCTCACCTCTTCAACGCGAACTTCAACCGCAGCTTTAACGCCGCCTATCACGTCCGTGGACAGGAAGGCGACATCCAACTCCTCCACATGAACGACCCCATCGAGAAGGTCATGCCCCGGGAGAAGACACGGACGGGCCACCACTTTCAGGATCGAAACCTGGTCGACATCCACCGCTGGACCAACCGTTATTGGCGCTGCGAAGCCGACACCTTCCCCCCGAGAACCGCCGGGCACGCGGTGCGGTGGCTGGAGGAGAACTACGACTACCGCCCGTTCCTGCTCTGGGTGGACTTCTTCGATCCCCATGAGCCGTGGGATCCGCCGGAGTACATGGTGAGGAAATACGACCCGGACTACACCAGCACGCCGATGATGCATCCCAACTACGGGCGAGCCAGTGATTACACCGAGGCGGAGCTGCGCAACCTGCGCGCCCACTACTGTGCCGAGGCCGAGCTCATCGACCGCTGGGTCGGGCGCATCTTCCAGAAGCTGGATGACCTTGACCTATGGGACCGAACCATCGTGGTCTTCACGACCGACCACGGAATGAGCCTCGGGGAACACAACCGAACGGGCAAGAGCAACATCAACAAGAACGACGACCGCCGCTGGCCGCTCTACCCCGAGATCGCCCACATCCCCTTCCTGATTGCGGCACCCAACGTACCCGGTGGGAGGGAGGTAGGCCTCCTCGCCCAGCCGGCGGACATCCTCCCCACCTTGATCGAGCTGAATGGGCTGACGGTCGCCCCGCCGGATCCATTCCACGGGCGCTCCTTCGCCGCCGCCCTACAAGGTGAGGAGCAGGACGCCATCCGCGACTACGCCATCTGCGGGTGCTTCCTGCGCAACGATGAGGCAGGCGAGGTACCCAGGACGGCCTCGACCCCCGTCCTCTACACCGACAACTGGGCCTACGCCCCCGTCGGTCCCCGTGGCGCGCACGAGCTTTTCGATCTCGCGGCTGATCCCTATGGCGAGGCGAACGTCGCAGAGGAACATGCAGACATCGCCACCGACCTCCACGCCAAGCTTGTCGGCTGGCTCGAGGAGATCGGCGCGCCAGATGAGGCCATCGAGCCCTTTGCCTAGACAGACGTGAGTGGCCGGGTGCGACGCACTTACGCAGAGATCGTGCACGGGAGTCCGCCCGTTTTATCGCAAGGTCCCGAGTCGCCGCGACCCAAACCTAAGTCCGTTGCACCTTGCCGAGTCGTCCCAGTCCGTCTTATATCAGTAACACGGAGGTAGACTATGTTACCACTCTCATTTACCACACTCGGGTGTCCCTCCTGGAGCCTTCAGGAGATCGTTGAGAACGCCGCCGGCATGGGCTACGATGCCGTGGACTTCCGCGGTCTCCAGGATGCGTTGGACATCACGAGCCGCCCGGAGTTCACGACCGACCTCAACGTCACAAAGCGGCTCTTCGCGGACCATGGCGTAGCCATCTCCGGCATCGCCACGTCGGCCCGCTTCGCCGTCGTCGACGAATCCGAACTCCGGAAGAACATGGACGAAGCCAAGCGGAATCTGGAGTTGGCTGCGAAGCTCGAGGCGCCCGTTCTGCGCGTCTACGGCGGCAAGGTGCCCGAAGGCCATACGGTGGACACCATCATGCCCACCGTCATCGAGAACCTGCGCACGGTCGGCGACGTAGCCGAATCCTATGGCGTGACCTTGGCGCTGGAGACCCACGACGATTGGACTGACTCCGCGGTCTTCGCGCGCCTGATGCGCGAGACGAACCATCCTCGGGTCAGGGTCCTGTGGGACCTTCACCATCCCTACCGCACCAACGGCGAGTCGCCCCAGTTCACCTACGACAACATCGGCCCCTACACCGTCAGCATCCACGTCAAGGACTCCGTTCCCACCGCCGGCGACGGCGAGGAAGAGGGTGGACACCGCTACGTCTTCCTGGGCCAGGGCGATGTGCCGCTCAAGGAGATGCTGGACCTTCTGGTCGCGGGTGGTTACGACGGCTACGCGATATTAGAATGGGAGAAACGTTGGATTCCCGATCTACCTTCGCCGGAACTGGCGTTCCCGCAGTACATCGAGAAGATGCGGGAGTGGCTGAGTTAGCCGGGATTCCCCATAGCAAACACTATCCCGAGGAGGCTTAACCCAATGAATGTCATCGTTATCGTCAACGACACGTTCCGGCAGGACCATCTGGGCTGCTACGGAAACGACTGGATCAAGACACCTAATCTCGATGCCTTCGCAGAGCGGGCAGCGATCTTCGACCAATACTACATCGCCTCGTACCCCACGGTCCCCAACCGGTGGGATATGGCGGTCGGACGCTACGGGTTCCCGACCCGCAGCTGGGAGCCGCTCCAAGCCGACGACATCACACTCGCGCAGACGCTGGCACAACAGGGCGTCCATACCCAAATCATCTGGGATACGCCGATGCTGGGAATGCACGACTACAACTACACCCGGGGCTTCCAGGGCATCGAGTTCGTCCACGGGCAGAAGAATGATCCCTGGATCACCAACCCTGATCTGCCCGTCCGATTCCCGGCTCAGCCGCACAAGATCAAGAGTTTGAAGAGCCTTGACGGTTACCTTCGCAACCACTTCGACCGGCGACACGAACGCCAGTACCCTGTGGCCCGCACGATGTCCACGGCCATCGAGTGGCTGGAGACCAACTACAACCACGACCATTTCTTCCTCTACATCGATATGTGGGATCCCCACGAGCCCTTCGACAGCCCCTGGTACGATTACGGTCTCTACGCCGATCCGGAGTACGACGGAGATCAGATCAACTACCCGCAATACGGGCGCACCACCTATATGACGGCGGCGGAGCACGAGAACGTCAAAGCGCTCTACGCCGGCTGCGTGACCCTGGTGGATCGCTGGGTCGGGCGCTTCCTGGAGATGGCTGAACGCCTGGGGCTCTTCGAGGACACGCTGATCCTATGGACGACGGATCATGGCCACCTCTTCGGCGAGCACGAATTGCAGGGCAAGCCCGGCGCGGAGATGGGCCGTCTTTACGAGCCTACGACACGTATCCCGCTCCTGGTCCATCACCCGGACGGCCTGGGCGCCGGTGAGCACATCCAGGGCATCGTCCAGCCCCCGGACCTTATGCCGTCGGTGCTGGAGTTCATGGGCATCGTAGCGCCCGACGACGTCGAAGGGCAATCCTTCTGGCCCCTCGTCCGCGGCGAGAGCGCCGCCGGACACACCTACGCCTTCTCCAACCGCTACCCCCAGGGGACCGGGCAGGTTGGCGGCGCGGCCTTCGACGGCTGGGTGGGTTCGGACCGCATCGTGGAACCCGGCACCGTCACCGACGATCAGTGGACCTTCATCTGCGCGCCGGCAGGACTGCCGTCCGAGCTCTACAATCTGAAGGCGGATCCGGAGCAGCAGCACAACGTCATCGACGCGCATCCCGACGTAGTAGAGCGGATGAAACGTGCTTGGATCGACTTCCTGAACGATCACGGCGCCTCGGAGTCGCGCATTCGCCCCTTCCTGGACGGACTTACCGAGGTCCACGCCGTCACCAGCGGCACACTCTGGGCCTTCCGCGACGACCACGGACAGTGGATCGCCTTTCCGACGGAGCGAGAGGCGCGCGAGGCAGCCTACCAGGACAACGCCCCCGGGCCAAAGCGCGACGTCGAGGAGGTCACCTTTGGGGAGTTCCTGGATGACGACCCCAAGAACTTGATCCATCTCTTCGATCAGTACTACTGGGCCGAGGATCTGGCCTAGTCGCCACCCAACCCGTTGCCCATCGGAGGCACGTCGCGCCTCCGATGGGCAGAACGAAGTTGGGTTGTGGACACTGGGATCGCCGCTGTGCCTCCGTTCCCCCGTCTGCACCCCACATCAGTCCGCGAACTCCTTGCATCGCTGAACCTCAGTGCTGGGGATGCGCGACCGCTCCTTGATCTTGACGACCTCGATCGCTCCGTCGCTGGTCAGGTCTCTCACCGTGCCGGGCGTCAGGCCGGTCGCCTAGGCAAACGCCGAGGCTGAGAACTCCCGCTTGACCCAGGGTCGGGGGGCATCAGCCGGCGGCACTCGCGCTCGACGGTCTCCAGCTCCTGCAGATCCCGCAGGATCGTTAAGCAGGTGAGTCCAAGCGCCTCCCCCTATGGCCGACAGGGTCTGTCGTCGAGCAGCCTTGTTTTCGGAGGCAGTAGAGCAAAAAGTAGTCACGCCGCAGGATATTGCCATACCCTGTTTGACAGTTCAGATAGTCGTGCTAAATAGTTGAAATACCAAGCAATCCCTAATCTGGAGGGCCCTGCCAGCCGATAAGGTCCACGCAGGTCGACGGCATCATGAGCCCCGTGGCCGTGTACGTGAGTGCTCTTTGGCTACAGATACATAGATAACGCTTTCTTTAGAGTTGACTGAGGGGGTGACCGCTTCGCTGGGACAGTTGCGGGATTAGCTCAAGTCCCTGCCGTCGGGGGAAAAGCAAGATGATTGGTCTTTCCCAGAGTTAGAGGAGCTGCTTTATGAGTAAAGGTGACCTAAGCTTAGAATCGGAGTTGCACGTTACTCCCGAGCCGGTGCTGATTGCCGTACTCATCCTGGGAACGGTCTTTTTTATTGGTCTAGATATCCTATCGCATACTACTGAGATCATGCAGCGCGCTGAGGTGATCTACCTACTTACGTGCACCACGTCGGTCATTGGCTGGCTACTCGCCAGATGGAAGCCGTTGGCAAGCAGATGGTTTATCATCGTGACTCTAAGCGTGATAGTCCACCTAGTAGATATCTGGCTGATGCTGCCTGGTTCGTTGGTGCTGGTGGCGATTCCGATCGCCCTTGCTGTACCGCTTATCAGGCTCTCCGCTGGTATCGCCATTGCAGTTACCGAATCCTTGCTTCTAGTGGCCTTCATGTTCAGCCCAATTCCGTGGCCGGACCCGGTCGCTGTGCTCACTGCGTTACTGGCGATCTGGGCAATGCTCGCCGTGATGTATGGTGTTTTTTCCCCCGTTATCCAGTTGGGAGCGTGGCTGGAAGAGCACCTCCAGCGTACGCAGACGTACTTGCGGGAAACGCAGGACCGCAAGTTGGGGCTGGAGCAGGCATTGGAGAGCGCAGCGCATGCCAATCGCCAACTGGCACTGGCCGGTGAGAGGGCGGTGGCTCTGCGAGCGGTTGCGGAGGATGCCCAAAGAGCAAAGGCTGCTTTCGTGGCCAACGTGAGTCATGAGTTCCGCACTCCCCTGAATATTATCCTCGGCCTGGTCGACCTTATGGTAGATACGCCTGAGATCTACGACGTGATCCCGTCGCCCAAAATGCGTGAGGATCTGAAGTCCGTTCAACGTAACTGTGAGCACCTCTCGCGGATGATCAACGATGTATTAGATCTGACCAGGGTAGAGGCGGGTCGTATGGCCCTGCACAAGGAGCGCGTTGATCTGAATGAGGTCGTCAGCAAGAGCGTAGGAGCAGTCAGCCCCTTGACCGAAGAGAAGCAGCTCGCCCTGCACGTCGCGGTTCCCGACGGGCTACCCAAGGTCTACTGCGACCGCACGCGGATCCAGCAGGTGATTCTCAATCTGCTGAGCAACGCAGCCCGATTCACCCAGCAAGGACAAGTGGAGATCAAGGTTGTCCAGCGCGAGCACGACATCCTTATGAGCGTGGCCGATACGGGACCGGGTATCGAACCGGAGGACGCTGAGCGGATCTTTGAGCCCTTCTGGCAAGGCAGCGCCCCGCTTTGGCAAGACAAGGGAGGAAGCGGTCTTGGTTTGAGCATCAGCAAGCAATTTGTCGAAATGCACAGAGGGCGAATGTGGCTGGAAAGCGAGCCAGGTCTTGGCACCACTTTCTTCTTTACGTTGCCCATCTCAGGGATGATAGAGCACCGTGCGACTCCCGGCCACCAGATAAGAAAAGACTGGGTATGGCGCGAAGGGGCGTTTCAAATGGGTAGAGTCAATTCCGTTGAGGAGCTGGTTAGGCCCCGCGTCGTCCTCTGCGACAGGACGGGCGCTCTCTATCCTCGGTTTGCTCGCCGCTCAGATGGTGTGGAGTTCATCGACACCCGAGACCCGGCTCACGCTGTGGAAGCATTGGAAGCGTGTCCAGCACACCTGGTGATGCTCAACGAACCGAAGCCCGAGCGCTTGCCGCGGCTGGTTGACCATCTCAAGCAGGCGATGCCCGGTACGCCCATTGTAGGCTGTTGTGTGCACAACCCAACCGAGCGCGCAGTGAAGGCAGGCGCGTTGGGTTACCTGATCAAGCCGGTTACGCGCGCTGATCTATCGGAAGCAATCCGAGCGGCTGGAAAACCAGTGAAGCGCGTGCTCGTCGTCGATGATGATCCGGAAGCCTCACGACTCTTCCAACGTATGTTGCACGTCTGCGACGGAAGCCTGGAGGTAGCGATTGCCTACAATGGCGAGGAGGCGCTAGACAGATTGCGCTGCTGGTCGCCAGATCTGGTGTTACTTGATGTCGTAATGCCCGAGATGAACGGCTGGGAGGTGTTGCACTCAATGAGTCAAGATGCAGTCACTATGAACGTGCCCACCTACCTCATATCAGCTCAAGACCCGACAGATCATCCACTGATAAGTGACCTATTCTTGGCTACGGTAGATGGGGGGCTATCGCTCAACAAACTGCTGCGCTGTTCGCTCGAAGTCTCAAAGCTACTGTTACAGCCCGAGGATCGCGTCTAGCGTCTGTCTGAACTCGTCGGGACGAATGGGTTTAGTGAGGCAGCGAACGGCGCCGAGGGACAAAGCCAGTTCCTCTTCTCTGACCACGGTGCAGACAACGACAGGTATGGGACGTGTCTTCGGGTCCTCGTGAAGGCGTATGAGCAACTCCCATCCGTCGACATCGGGTAGCATGACGTCCAACACGATGAGGTCTGGGGCTGTTGTCTGAATGGTCTCGAACAGTCTTTGTCCTTCTGCGACGTGAACGATGCGATAGGAGGTGCCCTCCGTAGAGCGCCGATAGAAACGCACCATGCCCGAATTGTCATCTACCACCAGAACGGTGCTCCGCCCGCTGGAAGGCAGTTCCATCCACACAAAGACCTGATTGCCGTCGAGAGCCGCCTTAACATCAGTATTCTCTGGCCTCAAGATGTCACGGACGATCTCACTCTCAGAAGGTCTGTCTTCCGCTGCGATAGTCCCCGTTAGTGTGATCCTTACGTCTCCATCCTCCAATCGTGCAAAGACCGTGATCCTATCAGTCGATGCACAGCGGATCAGCCGTCCGATCGCTGTGATCAACATCTGGCGCAGCACCGAGGGATGGATCAGGGCGATGAGATCTGACTGGACAGCGCCCACCTCCAAGCGAACATTGTGCCTTGAAGCCAAGGCCCTGGTCACCTCCAGCGCGTGACAGATTGTCTCGCCCACGTCAGACAGCGTGTCCGACGAACTTGCTCGCAGAGACGCCAGCTCGCGTTTTGCCTGGGAACGCCAGTCCGCCGCCTGGGAGCGCATCTCCTCCACGTCTGTTGGTCGCTCGGTTCGCTGGAAACCATCATCTTGTGGCTGATGTTGCGCCTGGCTTCGCTGCCAAAGGGCCCTGCCGAGCGCGTGCACAGCAGCTCGCTGTCTGCGCCACGTCGTGCTGACGCTCATATGCATACGCTCCGCAGTCTGTTCCAGGGTGAGATCCAGTAAGAACCGGTTGCGCAGCAGGTCGTATATCTGCCATGGAAGTGAGCTCTGTAGAGCGCCGGCCGGAGGTTCCAGATAATGGATTGCCTCGATAATCGCAGACTGGACGGCCGCTGGTCCGTCCTGAGGCTGGCATCCTACCAGGTGATAGAGAGAATCAGAGGGCCGATGGTCAGGATCATAGAGATGGGCCAGTACGTCCCTCAGTTCTTGCTCGACACTCTCGGTGATCATCACGCCGCGCACCCGGTCACATGAGCACGCCAGTACCTTTGGCCTCTCGTTTGCGAAAGCGTGCCAGTGGTGAAGAAAAGCTGAAAAACTCTTGACATGGACTCCCCGCGTACGGCATGCTAGAATGACCATGCGTTTGAACGCACAGGCTGCATCGGCAAGATCAACTTCGTAACGCCATTCTACCAATACATCATCGGACCGTCAACCTAACCTTGCCCCATCGCTTGACGGGTGAGTCTGGCGTTTCCCTTGTTCAACACTGCGCTGACCCGGCCCGCCGTGACTTATCTTCTGCACAGCGGTCCTGACTGCTTCGCAAGACTGCAAAACCACGGAAAAAGGAGGTGATGGATTTGGAGCGATTCTCGGGACATCTGGACATCTGTTTGGGGCTTCCCGTTTCCTGGCACGGGCAGACGATCGATGCGCAGGTGTGCATACATTCCTATCGAAAACCTATGTGACACTTTCCCGCCAGGTGAAGACAGGAGGATGGATGATGAACCAGAAGAGGCTAACACGTCGCATGTTTCTGCGCATACTTGCCTTGGTGATGCTGAGTGTCACCGTCGCCAGCTGTGCGCCCAGTACGGTAACAGTAGAGGTTACGAAGGAAGTCCAAGTCAAGGAGACGGTCATCGTCGAGGGCACGCCGGAGGTCGTGGAGAAGGTTGTAACGGCTACGCCTGAGCCTACCCCTGAGATGAGTGGACAGATCTCGATCCTCTGGTGGCACGATCTCAAGTACTATGAAGAGGATCCAATCAAGTACAGTACCCAATACGGCCCACCGTACGTCATGCTACAAGAGTGGAAGGAGGCCCATCCAGGCATAGAGGTCGAGCTTATCTCCCATCCGATCGATGGCACGGAATACCAGTGGATCACGACCAACCTGATCGCTGGGACACTTCCAGACCTGGTGATGGGTTGGCCGTCTGGGGACCTTGAGAAGTTCCTCGAGGATCCCGAAAACCAGGGTCTCGTGTATGATATGCAGGAGGATATGCAGGAGCCGAATCCGTATGGATCCGCGCCTACGTGGGAAGAGGAGTTCCCTCTACCCCTCTCGCTAGCCCAGGGTAGAATTCCTTGGACGGATTCCGACAGTGCCCACTTCATCGGCCAGTACAAGACCGGCCAGCAGGGAGCGGTCGTCTTCTACTACAACAAGGACATGTTCAGTGCGGCTGGCATCGAGGAGGCGCCGGCGACGTGGGCCGACCTGATGGACGTTTCCGAGAAGCTCAAGGAAGCAGGATACACGGCCTATTATGCTGACGGTACCAAGGCATGCTGCTCTATCCGATGGTGCTTTGACTGGGGCTTCGACCAGCTGATGGACCCCGTCATTCAAGAGATGGCCCGAGCGATCAACCCTGAGAAGGCAGATTGCGATCCCACCGACACCAGCTGTCTGCGCATCACCGACGAGGAACGCTCGTGGGCTGTCACTAAGGGCCTCTGGCGCGCCGACGATCCGCAGTACTTGGAAATGGTGCGGCTTATGAAAGAGTGGACTCCTTACTGGAACGAGGACTGGCTGGCTCCGGAGGATCTTGGGGATGGCGGCTACTGGTTCGCGAGCCGCGTGGCCATTTGGCAGAATGGCGTTTGGGCCTTGAATAGGGTCATAGAGACAGAGGAGCGGGATTTCGAGTTTGGTACCTTCGCCTTTCCCGAGATCACCGAGGAGAGCACCGAGTATGCGACCGGCGCGCCGATTCGCCGCCACGGTGGTCTCACTGGCGGCGGGAATGGCAACTCCTTCTTCATCCCGACGACTACGGTGGAGCGAGGCAATCTGCCTATCGTCCTGGACTATCTGCAGTACATTACTAGCGCAGAGGCACACGAGCGCTTCTGTGACTACCAGTACCCGCCCTGCGTCCCAATAGGGCAGACCGTTGAGGACGTGGTCACCGATCCCAAGGAGCTCGATCGTTTGAGTGGCTTCTTCAACCCACCTATGACTCAGGAGCACGTTGTCCGATACCTGTCGTGGCCTGGAGCATCGCAAGATGCTTTCAATCGCCTCTTCATCGAGTACGCCACGGATAGAATCTCTCTCGAGGAGTTCGGAGCGCAGCTGCAGGTGGAATTCGAGCGTGAGGCGGAGAAGCTCATCGCTGAAAACCCTGGGTGGGATACGGCAAGCTGGCCGGAACCCTAGTAGGCCCGTCTTCCGCACGGAATCTGTAGACATCGAGGTATGCCTGGGGCGTGAAACAACCTCAGGCATACCTCCTTCCGCGAATCGTAGGAGTACATCTATGCCAAGCAATCCGGACGCCTCGACCAGCCTCTCCACCGAAGTAAAAAACAGCCGTCCTGTGTCGCCATCCCGAAGTGTGTGGAAGCGGATTCGTAAGAACCGGGCGCTATACCTCCTTCTATTCCCTATTCTGGCTGGTATGCTGCTTTTCCAGTATTATCCAGCCTTCAAGGCTTTCTACCGCTCATTCTACAAATGGGACGGACGCCGAGCGACCTGGGTGGGGTTGCTGAACTTCGAATACTTCTTCAGCGACTCTCACCTAATGGTCGCCTGGGCAAACATCTTTCAGCTGCTCGCTTTTCGGGTCATCGTGGTCATAACTGTGCCGGTGCTTGCTGCCTATCTCATCTTTCGGCTGCCTAAGCCCCGTCACCGATACGTCTACCGTGTGCTCTTTGTGATCCCGATCGTCGTTCCTGGGGTGGTACAGGTCATGCTCTGGAAATGGTTCTATTCGCTGAACGGTGCCATCAACTTCCTGTTGCGGAGCGTTGGGCTGGATTCTTGGACTCGGCTCTGGCTTGGTGATTTTGACACTGCCCTGTACGCCTTGATGTTCATGGGTTTTCCCTGGGTCGGTGGTGTTACGATGCTGATCTATCTGGCGGGCCTTATGGCCATACCCAGGGAGGTGCTAGACGCTGCACTTGTGGATGGCGCTACGGGGTTCAAGCGGTTCTGGTTCGTTGAGCTACCGCTGATACAGGGGCAGATCAAGCTGCAGGTGATGTTAACTGTGATCGGCGGACTGCAAGATTTCTACCGGATTCAGATTATGACGAATGGTGGGCCGGGATGGGCGACTATGGTGCCGGGACTGCGCATGTTCCACGCGTACCAACAGCTGGATCTGGGATATGCCTCCGCCATTGGTCTCGTTCTGTTCATCCTGATCTTCACATTGACGGTCATCAACCAGCGTTACATTAGTGGTAGCGTCGAAATACGCTAGCTCAGCGAAGGAGCCGTATCATGACAAAAAGAAGCGGCGTTATCGCGGTGATCTTCGTGGTCCTGTCGGCTCTTGTCGTGTTTGAGCTGGCGCCTCTGGCTATTCTGTTGATTGTCTCTCTTAAGACACAGGGCCAAATCGCCATCAATCCCCTGGTACCGACACCTCCCTATCAGTTTGAGAACTATGTCGTGGCTTGGGCGCAGGTAAGGAGATATATGCTCAACTCGATGGCGATTACGGTATCCACGCTCCTTGGCAATATGCTTCTCTCTGTAGTTGCCGCCTATGTCTTTGCCAGGCACGATTTTCCAGGCAAGAAAACGATCTTTGCCCTGATCCTCGGGCTGATGATGATCCCAGGGGTTTCTATTCTGATCCCCCGGTTCATATTGGTGCGCGATCTTAAGCTCTTGAACAAACTGAGCGGTGTGATTATCCCGGGTATCTTTGCGGCCAGCGGGTTCAATATCTTCGTGTTGCGTACTTTCTTTGAGTCCCTGCCGGAGGAACTGTTTGAGTCCGCCCGGCTTGACGGGGCTGGCCACTTTGTCTTGCTGGCTAGGATCACAGTGCCGCTTTCCTGGCCAATCCTCAGTTCGCTGTCCATTTTGCAAATCCTCTGGACGTGGAACGATTATATCTGGCCGCTGATGGTGCTGCAGAGCGATAGGCTGCGCACGATCGCCATCGGCTTGGTCTACTTCGCTGACAGCCGGAATCCGCAGTTGGGTGTGCAGATGGCTGGTAGCGTCATCGCCGCAATCCCACTGTTCATCCTGTTCTTCATCGCTATGCGCACCTTCATCGAGGGGCTGACCACGGGGGCGCTAAAGATCTGAAATTGAGCCGGCTCAACAATTAGCGCGACCCAGTCTCGTTTACGTTCACTGAAATACCAGTCAACAGGGCATGTGCTTTGCATTTGCACCCGCTTTCACTACAATGGCGGGCGGAAGCGGACCGAGACCCGCTCATGACCGCAGATCCAGGGAGCGCCCGTCCATTGATGAAGGAGACGCCGTATGCCGAGTAAGCTGGGTATCCACGCCATTCTGCCCGGGGAAACCCCTATGGTGGTCGAGCAACTCCTGGCGGCCGGCGCTCACCTCTCCACCGTCAAGGCCGTCGCAGCCATGGGATGGCTCAAGGAGATCAAAGACCTCGATGAGAGCGTGGTGACTGTGGGACGCTTGATGCACGGGGTGCACGGTAGCATCAACGTGGAAGGTCCGGCGCTCTACGGCGATCTTCAGAAAAGCGCTCGGGACGTCATGGACAGTCTGCTTCCCGAATGGGAACCTCACCAGGCGTACGTGGACTTCTGGGAGATCATCAACGAACAGGACCCCATCGGTCCGGACGGTCACCGACGTCTGGCCGAGTTCATGGCCCACTGCATGGACATCGCCGACCGCGAGGGATACCACTTAGGGCTCTTCTCCTACAGCCTCGGCGTGCCGGAGTGGGACGAGATGCGGGCCGTGGTCAAGACCGGCGTGTTCGGTCAGGCGAAGGCCGGCGGTCACGCCCTGGCCCTCCATGAGTACGCCTATCCGATGAACAAATGGTTCGGCGAACCCCTGCCGGGCCGACCGACGTACCGGACCCGCGGCCCGCTGGCGTGCCGGTATCGATGGTGGTACGAGGACTTCCTTATCCCGCGCGGTGAGGTCATCCCACTCCTGTTGACCGAGGTCAACGTGGCGAAAGAGATGCCGCTTCTCACGCCACACGAGTGGATCACCCAGATGAAATGGTATGACGAACGCCTGCGCGAGGACTACTATGTGATCGGCGCGCACCTCTTCACCCTTGGCAGCGCCGGCTCCTGGGATAACTTCGATTTCGGACGCTTCCTACCCCTGTTGACAGACCACATCGTCTCGGTAGCAGAGGCGGAGGACCCCATTTGGCCAGAGCATGAGCGAGAGCCCGAGGAAGAACGACCTAAACCTAGGCCACCTGAGGAAGAACCACCCAAGCCTGAGCCATCGGAGAGCTGTGCGCCACGGACCCCTTACAGCCGTCACTATCTGCTGCTGCCCGAGAAGGCAACCTGGGACTGGATCGCAGCCTGCCGCCGTTACTGGGAGACGTTCAAGGTCACGATCGGGTTCAGCGCCGACGACGCCGCCTACGGCCCGGGACTCGAGGAACGCGCTGTGACCGTCGTCAATCCCCAAGCTTGGGACGATGACATCGAGGCCTTCTTCACGCGCCATTATCCCGGTATTCGATACGACCCTATCCTCGCGAGGACCCCTCGGATGCTGGAGGTCATCCTCAACGACCGTGTGAGCCAGGGGCTCAGGTACGGCTGAGGATCTCCGGCCCTCGCAAAGATCCGCTGCGGAGGCGATTTTGCGGTTGACAAAGAGTCCGATTCCGGTATACTTACTTTGCTGCGGAAAGGGACGAGTCTTGACCCAAGGGTCGGCTGTGTTATAATCGCACAGTGCCGACGTAGCTCAACGGTGGAGCATCCGCCTTGTAAGCGGAGGGTTGTGGGTTCGATTCCCACCGTCGGCTTGACGGGCAGTTGATCCGAGCGGCAAAGGAGGCTGACTGTAAATCAGCTGGCGTAAGCCTTCGGGGGTTCGAGTCCCTCACTGCCCACTGGCAAGCCCATGTAGCTCAGTGGTAGAGCACTTTCTTGGTAAGAAAGGGGTCATCAGTTCAACTCTGATCATGGGCTCAGGGATGACTACCCAAGTTGTGAGCAGCAAGGCGGCAGCAGGTAGCCCCTTTATAGCAAGCAGGATAACGTAGGCGAGTAGCTCAATTTGGCAGAGCAACGGTCTCCAAAACCGTAGGTTGCGGGTTCAATTCCTGCCTCGCCTGCCTTCGAAACAAGACACCGCCTGATCAGGCGGTGTCTTAAAGTGTTGGCATACTAATCAAGCGGAGGCGTTCGTGGCCAAGTCGAAGACGAAGCAGGATAACCCCATCATGGCGTATTTCCGCTCTACCCGAGCGGAGTTACGTAAGGTGCGGTGGCCTACCCTCGAACAGGGCTGGGCGATGACCAAAATCGTGCTGGTGGTTACCTTTCTCATGGCACTCTTTCTGGGAGTATTGGACTTCTTCTTCGGCTGGTTGCTCGGTCGGATCATTGCAGGTGAGGTGCTTTTCATCATTCTGGGTGCCGTCGTCGCCGCAGCGTTAGTTGGAGCAGTTTACCTGGTCGGTCAAGGTGAAGAGGTTTGAGGTTTTGGTACCTGAAGAGCAGTCTGTAGACATAGAAGAAGAAGCGCCCGAGCCGACGTCCGAGTTGGAGACCAACGAGGACGAAGAAGAGCTCGATATCGTGCCTGGTATCTCACTGACGCCAGACGCCATCTTCGAACGTCTCGGGATGGAACCCTCCGAGGCCGTTGAAGAAGAGGAAGAGGAGGCGGAGGAGATGCTGCCTGAGGTCTCCTTCGAGGAAGAGGAAGAGGAAGAGGAAGTCGGGGTACTGCCGGATCCCTTCGCCGAAGAGGAAGAAGAGGAAACGGGGGATGAACGGGCCTGGTTTATCATTCATTGCTATTCAGGCTACGAGGATAAGGTGCGCCACAATCTGGAGCAGCGCATCGAGTCGATGGGGATGAGTGACTACATCTATCAGGTCGTCGTCCCCACAGTCGAGGAGATCGAGCTCCGGGATGGTAAGCGGCGGACAGTAGAGCGCTGTCTCTACCCCGGATACCTCATGGTCGAGATGTTGCTTACCGACGATTCCTGGTACGTGGTGCGGAACACGCCCGGCGTCACAGGATTTGTGGGTATGGGCAACACGCCCACCCCTCTGCGTGCCGAGGCTGTGCAACGCATCCTCCGGCGTATGGAGTCGACGGCGCCTGAGGTGCGAGCCACCTTCAAACACGGACAGAAGGTCCGCATTATCGAGGGTCCCTTTGCGGACTTCATCGGCGTCGTCGATGAGATCGACGAGGAGCGAACCAAGGTCCGCGTCCTGGTCTCTTTCTTCGGCAGAGAGACGCCGGTCGAGCTTGACTTCTTGCAGGTAGAAAAAGCTTAAGAGACGAAAGAGGCAGTTACTAGGAATTTGTTCCAAGTATCTGCCCAGACTGAGGAGTTTTCTAGAAATGGCAAAGAAAAAGGTAAAAGCAGTCGTTAAGTTACAGATTCCCGCCGGCAAGGCGAATCCGGCGCCCCCCATTGGGCCGGCGCTGGCGCAGCATGGGATCAACCTGATGGGATTCTGCAAGGAATATAACGCCAAGACAGCCCATCTTTCGGGAAGCATCATCCCGGCTGAGATCACCATCTACCAGGATTCATCCTTCACGTTCGAGCTCAAGACGCCGCCCACGGCAGACCTGTTGCGGAAGGCAGCGGGGGTGCCCAAGGGCTCAGGAGAGCCGAATCGCGATAAGGTGGGCTCGATCACGTCCCAGCAACTGCGGGAGATCGCCGAGACCAAGATGCGGGATCTCAATGCCAATGACATTGAGGCCGCCAAGCGTCAGATCGCCGGTACGGCCCGCAGCATGGGCATCCGAGTTCGAGACTAACGAGAGACATCATTCGATTGCGTGGGAGGGGCGACCCGTTAACACCACAAGGAGTTTGAGATGACTAAAGGTGGAAGGAAGTATTTAGAGGCGTTCGCGAAGGTAGATCGCGCGCGAACGTATAGCGCGGCAGAGGCGATGGAGCTGGCCAAAGAGGTCAGCTACACGAACTTTGACGGTACCATGGAGTTGCATCTACGCACCACGCTCGATCCGCGGCGCTCCGATCAGTCCATTCGTGGGATCGTGCGCCTGCCTAACGGGTTGGGCAAAGAAGTGCGCGTGGCGGTCTTCGCCCAGGGTGAAGATGCACAGATTGCAGAAGAGGCCGGTGCCGACTACGTGATCAGCGACGACTCACAGATCCAGAAGATCATGGACGGTTGGGTTGACTTCGACGTCACCATCGCCGTCCCCGATATGATGCGCCACGTCGGGCGCCTGGGTCGCATTCTCGGTCCGCGGGGGCTGATGCCCACGCCCAAGACCGGTACCGTTGTGCCCGCCGAGGATCTACCTCGGGTGATTGACGAAGCCAAGGCCGGTCGTGTCGAGTATCGGCTGGATCGTTCGGGCAATATCCACTGCCCCATTGGCAAAGTGAGCTTCGAGAGCGAGAAGCTACTGGAGAATATGGCCGCGGTGATGAGCACGATTCGACGTGCCCGTCCACCGGCCGCAAAGGGGCTCTTTGTCCGTCGTGTCACGCTGGCGCCCACCATGGGCCCCGGCGTCAAGGTCGACCCGGTCGAGGCACTCGAAATGGAGGTCGCCTAGGCCCGTCGAGGCACCAAGCTGACTCGGCCGATTAGGTCCGGTCAGGTTTTTGTAGCACGTTGTCATACGTTAACAGGCTAACATAAGTCCCATCTGTCTGCCAAAGACAGCAGGCGCAGGCGCGAAGTCCAGGACGTCGCGTGGCTGCTTAATGATGCCCGCCGAGGCAGGAATCGGGTTACGATATCGAGCCCTGAGTCCTTGCGTCGGTTGGCGCAAGGGCTTTTTTGTTGGCACCATGCTGCGAACCTCTAAGGTAGCAGCTAAGAAGGAGGTGAGATAGGTTGGCTATATCACGCGCTCGCAAAGAGGAATTGCTGGACGAGTATCGCCGGCAAATGGACGAAAGCACCGGGTTCATGATGGCAGAATACACGGCGCTCTCCGTGCCTCAGATGCAAGAGCTCCGTCGTCAAGCCCATGAGCGAAGCGGTGAGGTCTTCGTTGTGAAGAACACGCTCTTTGGTATCGTGCTTAAGGAGGCGGAGCTGGAGTTCGACGAGGAAGAGGTCCTAACCGGCCCCATCGTCGTGGCTTTCTGTCACGAGGACGTTCCGCCCATCGCGAGACTCTTCCGTGACTTCGCCGGAGACGTCGAAGAGGGCCACTTTGTCGTCAAGGGTGGCATGCTGGAGGAGCGGATCTTCGGGCCTGAGGAAGCAGCGACCGTCGCTGACCTTCCGACACGCGAAGAGCTGTTGGCCCAGGTACTGCGCACGATCAACGCGCCCGCGACCCAGATGGCCGGTGTCGTCGCAAGCGGCATCCGCCAGGTGATGAATGTCGTCAAGGCCTACGCCGACAAGCTGGAGGAGGAGGCCGGCGGGGCGCCCGCTGAGGCGGCAGCATAAACTCGCCCGCACTGAATTAGAAGATTCATTTGGAGTGTCCCTCGAAAAGAGAGGACATCACACGCAAAGTAAACGGAGGATTTTTAGCAATGGCAGATCTGGATAAGCTAGTAGAGGAAATCAGCGGCCTTTCCCTTATGGAGGCTTCTGAACTGGTCAAGATGCTTGAGGACAAGCTGGGCGTCAGCGCCGCAGCACCGGTCGCGATGATGGGCGCTATGCCCGCCGCCGAGGCTGAGGAAGAGGAAGAGCAGACCGAGTTCGACGTGGTCCTTCAGGACTTCGGTCCCAAGAAGATCAACGTCATCAAGGTCGTTCGCCAGCTCACCAACCTGGGTCTGAAAGAGGCCAAGGACCTGGTCGAGAGCGCGCCCACCAATGTTCTCGAAGCCGTGGGCAAGGAAGTTGCCGACGACGCTCGCGCCAAGCTCGAAGAAGCTGGTGCCAAGGTCAACGTCAAGTAACCTCGCTCTTTCCGCATTGAAGCAGGCCCCTGAGATTCCGCGGGGGCCTGTTTTCGTTGTTTTATTGATATCTATGTGTTATACTCCCCCCAATCATGCGCATTGGCCCTTGGTGGATTGACGCCTTTACCCTGCGCGTCCTGGGCGCGACGGTGACGGCCTTGATGTGGCTGAAATGGGAAGCTTCCCGTCGCGAGGCAATTCGGGAGCCGCACTTAGGCCGGTGGTTACTGGCGATCGCGATAGGCGCACTTCTACTCGGGCGCGCGGGATACGTTGGGATACATGCCGACTATTTTTGGCAGAACCCGCAGGACGTGCTGGATGTCCGTGAGATCGGCGGCATAAACGGTACGAGCGCCCTTCTGGGCGGCCTGATCGTCGTGACGGTCTGGGCGAGCATAGGACAACGGCGTTTCTGGTCACTTTTGAGCCTGTTGGCGCCTGCAGCCCTCTGGATCGGTGCGGGCGCGTGGTGGGCTTGTCAAAAAACCGGTTGTGCGTGGGGCAAGACAGTGAGCGCTGTGGGCAACCATCCAACCTGGTTTGCCGTCGAGGCACCCGACCTTTACCAGATGGTCGAGCCACGGTATCCCGTGAGGATCGTGGGCATAGGCTGGGCAGCGACGATGGCCGGCCTGGCCTGGGCATTGGGCAAGGACGGCGCTTGGGCCCTCGCTCTCTATATGGCGGGCGCTGCCGGCCTTACGCTCCTCAGGGGCGACGCCGTCCCGATGATAGGAGGCGTGCGCAGCGATACGGCAGCCCAAGGGACGCTGGCAGTAGCGCTGATATGCTACGGTTGCCTCCGAGGTTGGCGGATAGCACGAACCACCGGCGACAAGCCCGACCTATAGCGCTTTTAGAGAGGTATGTACACATAATGGAGACACCAACTTACAGGTCTGTTTACGAACCTATACCATCACCCAATATGGTGGAGCAGCTTAGCAACGCCCTCCACGGCCTAATGGTCGTCGAGGACATCACCGTGCTGGACAACAAAGAGCACCCGCCGATACGGTTCGGGGGTCAGCTGACCCAGGGAGATCAAGAGGAGATCTTCAACGAGATTTTGCAGCGGTTCGAAGCTCTGGGATATACACCTATTCTCCGTCGTGAGGACGGGCTCTATGTTCTGCGCGCCGTGCCGACCGTCGCCGATAAGAAAACGGGAAAGCCCTGGGTCAACGCTGTTCTCTTCGTGCTCACCGTGATATCCGTGCTGTTGTGGGGCGCTTTGAGAGAGAACGCTTCCCTAGCCGAGAACCCCGGGCAGATCCTGGAACAACCTCTCACGATCTTGCGGGACGGCTGGCCCTTCGCCGTGACCCTGCTCGGGATCCTGACGGCTCACGAACTGAGCCACTACTTCGTGGGGCGCCGCTACGGTTCCCCCACCAGCCTACCCTATTTCATCCCGCTTCCCCTGAGTATTTTGGGTACGATGGGCGCAGTCATCGTCCAGCGGGGACCGATGCGCAGTCGGAAGGCGCTGTTCGATATCGGGATAGCAGGGCCGTTGGGAGGCCTGATCTTGGCCATCCCACTGCTCTTCGTGGGACTGTCGCTTTCCTATGTGGGACATCCTCGGGAGTTTATGGACATCCCATCGAACGAACCGATACCGGTCTTCCAAGAGGGCAACTCCCTGCTCTACTTAGGCGCGAAGTACATCGTCCACGGGCGTGTCCTTCCCGATGACATGACCGGCGAGGACGTCTGGCTCTCGCCGCCGAGCCCCGGCGGATCGATCGCTTTTGCGGCTTGGGCGGGCCTGTTGGTCACAGCGCTCAATCTCTTCCCCATCGGTCAACTCGACGGAGGCCATATCGCCTTCGCGATGTGGGGGCGCAAAGGCTGGACTGTGGCCCGGATCGTCCTGGGCCTCATCTTCGGATGGGCGCTCGTTCTATTGGTCACGGGCAGCCAAGCGTGGGTTACCTGGCTCGTCTGGGGTGGGCTTGGCTCCTTGATGGGCCCCCGTCATCCACCGCCCCTCAATAACGTCACGCCCCTCGATCGGAAACGCAAGATCCTGGGCTGGGCGATGGTCGCCATCTTC
>JBNGDU010000138.1:0-22419 GCA_049975025.1 Anaerolineae bacterium | reverse complement strand
TAGCGCTCTTCGAGGGCACGGACGAGTATGGACGCCTGCAGCCGCTGTTGGGCGTGGCTGAGGATATCATCGATATGGAGGGCAACCCGGTCAACCGCTCGCTCGGCTGGTTCGAGCCGATCACCGAGAATCCTGGCATGAATGACGTCGAGGTCTGGGAGATCTACAACGCCACCGCCGATGCCCACCCGATCCACATCCACCTTGTCAGCTTCGAGGTGCTCAGCCGAGAGGCGTTTACCGCAACCCAGACCCCAGTTGAACAACCACAGCACAACGGGGAAACAGGCACCGGCGGTAAGCTCACGAACATCACGCTGACGCCGGGCACCCTGAGGGCTCCGGAGCCCAACGAGCTCGGGCCCAAGGACACGGTCCACGTCTTCCCGGGTGAGGTCACCCGCGTGAAGGCCAAGTTCGACCGCCCCGGTCGCTACGTCTGGCATTGCCACATCCTCTCGCACGAGGATCACGAGATGATGCGCCCGCTGTATGTGGGCGATCCTGATGACGCGGACGCGATGTCCGCTGCTGCGGGTGATGACATGACCTCCGTCTTCCTGCCCCTGACCAGCAAACAGTAGCCGCAAGACGCGGGCACGAAGTCTCCGAGCCCCGTCCTCAAGGCACGAACGTCTTGAGCGACGGGGCTCATCGTTGTCCGCGCTGACTGGTCTCTTAAGAGTGCCTCGGCTTGACCCGCTGGGAATGACAGCAGGAATTGCAGCGGCGCCGACACACGCAAGCATCGCCTTCTGGCAAGCGTGCGGTATACTGAGTGTCGTTCAAACACCATCGAACCACATCTCCACGTCCGGTTTGTCACCAGAATGAGGTGGACGTATGGAAGCAAGCAGACAGACTTTTAGGTCCGAGCTTCGCATCTCGATCGGCCCCGTGATCGCCATGCTGGCGGTGCTCTCCATCATCGTGGCGATCATCACCCAGGAACTACCGGATCGCATGTTCGCAGAGCGCACCCAACTGCTCCGGATCCTGCTTTACACCCTGCCGATCTCTGCGTGGCTCATCAGCATGTGGCGTGAATGGGCCGGCAAGGCGTTCACCATCTTCATGATGGTGGCACTGATCTTGCTGGGTTCATACTGGCTCTCGATACCGGGTACCCTCAGCCTGCTCGCCATCCCCACCGGGCTGGCCGCGGCGCTTATGGGCATAGGAGCTTCGGCGATCACCGCCAGCGGCGCGACGCTCGCGCTTGTGGGGCTGTCACAGAGCGGCGCGATTGAGAGCTGGGGCGTGATGACGATCGCGCTGACCGCGATCTGGATGACGGTCGGCACGATGTGGGCCCTCTACCGATCGATCTTCAGGGTCACGGACTGGGCCGCGAATTACTATCAACGCGCTCAGTTTCTGCTCGAGGAGTCCCGGACGCGGAAAGCGGATCTCGAGGACGCTCTTGAGGACCTCGCGCAAGCCAATCGGCAGCTCATCCTGTCCAACGAGCGGATGGCCGCCTTTCGCGCCATGGCCGAGGATGCCCAGAGCGCCAAAGCGGCCTTCGTCTCCAAGGTGAGCCACGAATTCCGCACCCCATTGAACATGATCATCGGCCTCACCGACCTGCTGTTGGAGACACCCGATGTCTACGGCCCCAATCTGCCAAGGCCGTTGGTCGAGGACTTGCAGATCGTCCACCGGAACTGCCAACACCTGTCCAGCATGATCGACGACGTCCTGGCCATGGGCCAACTGGAGACCGGGCGCTTGACGTTGCACCGGGAGGAGGTCGATCTGGCGGAAACAGCAAGTTCGGCCGTCACCGTAGTTCAGCCCCTGATGCAGAAGAAGGATCTGTACCTCAATCTGAAGCTACCCGAAGAGCTGCCCACCGTCTACTGCGATCGCACCCGCATCCGGCAGGTGATCCTTAACCTGGTGAGCAACGCAGCGCGGTTCACCGACGAGGGAGGCATCACGGTGACCATAGAGGAGGAAGGGGGCTGGGTGACCGTCACCGTCCACGACACCGGATCCGGCATCGCGCCGGACGATCTGGAGCGCATCTTCGAGCCTTTCCGGCAGGCCTCTGGACAACTCTGGCGCGACAAGGGAGGCACGGGGCTGGGGCTCGCGATCAGCAAGCAGTTCATCGAGCTCCACGGAGGCACGATCTGGGTGGAGAGCGAACTCGGAGTGGGCAGCAGCTTTCACTTCAGACTGCCCATCAAGCCCCTCACACCTCCCGCGGCCCGGCCCGACCGCTGGATTCAGGAGGAATGGGAGTGGATCGAGCGGCGGCCTCAGACGACCATAGCGGGCGACCAGCTTCGGCCCCGCATCGTCGTATGCGATAGCAGTGGTGAGATCTACGCAGCCCTGAAGCACTATACCGACGAGGTTGAATTCGTCCGCACCTACGACCTGACCGAGACCTTCGATCTCCTGGAGCGCGGCACCGCCCACAGCCTTATCGTCAACGCCCCCACCATCACCAGCCTCTGGAAGTCCATCACGCAAGCGAGGCGCCGCTTACACGATCTGCCGATTCTGGGATGCGCGGTACCGCCGCAGGTCGAAGCGGTGCTCAATGCGGGAGCCGACGACTATCTTATCAAGCCGGTGCGTCGCCCCGATCTGGAGAAAGCCATTGGGAGCCTTCATACGCCGGTGAGGCGCGTGCTTGTCGTCGATGACGACGATGACGTTCTCCGCCTGTTGACACGAACGCTGCGCAGCTATGATGAGAACCTGGAAGTCCTCACGGCCTCCAACGGCGAGGAAGCGTTGGAGCAGCTGCGTTCCAACCACCCGGACCTTATGCTGCTCGACATCGTGATGCCGGAGATGGACGGGTGGGCTGTCCTCCGAGAGAAGAAAGAAGCCGTCGAGATTCGAGATATCCCCACCGTCATGATCTCAGCGCAGAACCCCAGCGACCGCCCCGCCACCAGCCCGATCCTGATGACGACGTCCAACCGGGAGCTATCGCTGGATCAACTGGTGCGTTCCTCGCTGGTCCTCACCGAGGTTCTGTCAAGGCCGGGCTGAAGCGCGGCGTCCAGCGCCGCGAGGAACTCACGCCGGCGCACCGGCTTGGGTAGATAGAGCCTGGCGCCGAGCGAGAGCGCCAACCGCTCCTCCCGGACGACGGAGCAGACGATGACGGGGATGTCCCGCATTCGCGGCGACTCGTAAAGCGTGGTGAGCAGCTCCCAGCCATCGATATCGGGCAGCATCACGTCCAGCACGATGATATCGGGCTCGACGGCCGCCACCGTCTCCATAACCCTCGCGCCACGTCCCTCCTCGACGATCTTATACCTCGTGCCCGCTGCATACCGCCGGAAGAAATGGACCAGATCCGAGTTGTCATCGACGACCAGCACCGTCAAATCGCGGGCCTGAGGAAGTGTGATCCTCAAGACCAACCGGTCGCCCTTTGCCTCTGTCTGCAGCGTCCCACCATGCAGCGCCAGCGTCTCCTCGATGAAACCGCCGTCATGTTCAGCTTCCATATCTCCCTGAGGGCCATCCAGAGAGATGGAGACTTTTCCATCCCTGATTTGTGCAGCAATATTGATCGCGCCCGGTGATCCTGAGTGTGCCAACTGCTGAATGGCCGCGATCAATAGCTGTCGCAGCACCGTAGGGTGCATCACGGCCTTCAATGCCGGGGCGATTGGCGCAAAGTCCAGATCCATGCCGCGCTCCGAGAGCAGCGGGCCTTCTAACTCCGCCGCGCTGTGGATCACCTGTCCGACATCGGCCACCGCACCCGGCGCGCTCTCACGCAAGGCCGCCATCTCACGGGCAAGCTGCGCGCGCCACGAGCGGTCGGCAGGTCCGGCGTTGGGTGACTCCGGCCCTTCCGCCGACGCGCCCCAGAGGCGTCGCGCGAGCACCTCAATGGCCTCCTTCTGCTCGCGCCTCAGATGGCGGGGCGTGATGCCGAGGTACTCCGCAGCTCGCTCTTGGGTGAACTCCTGCAGGTATCTCAGGGAGAGCAACGTGTGGAGGCGACGGATGCGCGCCGTCGGCGGCACGTCGGATCTTGGCTCCAGATCCTTCACCGCCTGGATCAGCCTGGCCTGGAGGGTGCGGATACCATGCTGCGAATCGCATCGCAGCACAGACCAGACGGCATCCGCGGGTCGATAGGTGGGGTCATAGAGATGAGCCAACGCATCCCGCAGATGCTCTACGAAATCCTCAAACGTGATGCTCATGTCCTAAAAATGTCCTGACAAAATATCCTGCCAATGTCCTAACGTCGTCACCTCTAGACCCTTGTTGAGGCGAGCGGAAAGTGATACATTGGAAGTAAGAGCAGCTTCTGACCCCTGCGTTGGCATGGTTGGCACAGTCATTCTAGCATACACGGCGTCAGCGTCAAACGTTAGATGCATCACCATCCGACCCAAGCTCGTGAATCGTATTCCCCAGATACCGAAGGAGGCAACTCATGACCGCCATCAAGTTAGGTGTGATCGGCGCAGGCAGCGCGACGTTCTCATTGGGATTGGTCAAGGACCTCTGTCTGACCGAGAGCCTGAGCGGGAGCCAGATCGTCTTTGAGGACGTGGACGAGGATCGGCTGGAGGCCGTCCATGGATTGGCCGAAAGGTATGCCGATGAGCTCGGCGCCGATCTGACTTTTGAGAGCACACTCGACCTGGAGACCTCCCTCGAGGGTGCCGATTTCGTCATCAACACAGCGTCCGTCGTCAGTCATGAAGAGAGCGTTCAGCGCCGCAGGATCGGCGAGGAGCACGGCTATTATTACGGGCGCGTGGGCGCCGGCGAGTACTTCTTCCGCAACACCGAGTTCATGATGACCGTCGCGCGGCAGATGGAGGAGATCTGCCCCGACGCGTGGCTGATCCAATCGGGAAATCCTGTCTTTGAGGGCTGCACCAAGATGACCCGTGATACGGATCTCAACATCATCGGCCTCTGCCACGGGCACTACGGCTACCACGACATCTGTGAGATCATCGGCATCGACTGGCGCGAGGTCACCTGGGAGGCGCCGGGCCTCAACCACAACATCTGGATGACCCACTTCCTCTACAAGGGCGAGGACGCCTACCCTCTGGTCGACGAATGGATCGAGAACGAGGCCGAGGGATATTGGGCTCGGGAGGATCGCGCGGAGCAGATCGACGAGATCGCGGCGCGATGGCGCACGGGCGAGCTGGCGCGCGCCTGGAACATCGACCTCTCCCGCGGTGCGGTGCACATGTACCGCATGTACGGGCTGCTGCCCATCGGAGATACCGCACGTCGGGGTGGCTGGTGGTACCACAAGGACTTCGACGCGAAACTACGCTGGTTTGGGAAGCCCTGGGGGGGTCAGGATACGCACCTCTCCTGGCCGCTCTACGTGCAGAACCAGCAGCGCAAGGTCGATCAGATCCGTGCGCTGGTCGATGATCCTCAGGCCAAGGTCACTGATGTTGTTGGCGCTACCAAAACCGATGAGCAACAAGTACCCATCATCGACGCCTTGGTCAACGACAACGAAGGCCAGTTCCAGGTCAACGTGCCCAACAACGGCGTGCTGCACGGTCTCCCCGACGACCTGGTGGTGGAGGTGCCCGCCGTCATCAATCAGAAGGGCGTTCGGACGATGCACGTCTCGCAGTTGCCGCCCAAGATCATGCTGGAGCAGATCATGCCCGAGTGGTTGAACGCGGAGCGCATGCTGCTCGCCATGGAGACCGGCGACCGCTCGATCCTGCTCTGGGAGCTGCTCGACAATCACTTGACGAGCTCCTACGACCAGGCCTACGAGACGCTTGAGGCTCTGCTGGAACAGGAGGGCAACGAGGAGATGAACGCCTATTTCCAGTGGCCCGAGAATTGGGGCGGCGGGGACAAGCCATAGGGAAAGGAGGCACTATCGACGTAAGTACGTATGGCTACCTTTGCGACCGAATTCAAGTCTTATGCTCAAAACTAGAGGAGGAAAACGATGTCGAGGAAGTTATCACGACGTGACTTTCTGCGAGTCAGCGCGTTGGGCACCGCCGGGCTTCTGATCAGCTGCCAACAGGCAACGGAAGAGCCCGAGATCGCGCAAGACGAACCAGTACCCGGCATTGAAGAAGAAGAGGCCGTCGAAGAAGAAGCGCAGGAAACCCCCAAGAGCATCGAGGAACTGATGCGCGAGGCGGGCGCCGAGATGCCCGGCAGCCCCGATCATCCTCGAGGCTGGAGGACTGATCTTCCCGACCTGCCGATGGGCTACCCCCTTCAGGAGACGATCGAGATCAGCACCAGCCGCCGCGTCGACGCCGGCACCAAGTTCATGGAAGGCGACGACCTGGAGAACAACCCCTGGTCGCGCATGATCGAGGCGCTCTTCGGGATCAAGTTCACCGTCGCCTGGACCTGGTCGTCAGCTGACGAGTCCAACCAGAAGTACAATCTGGCGATGGCCAGCGGCGACATGCCCGACATTATGGAGACGATCCCCGCCCCCATCTTCGTCAAGATGGTCGAGGCGGACCTGCTGATGGACCTGGGCTCGGTCTGGGACGCCCACGCCAGCGCCCGCTGGAAGGAAGCCTTTGCGCAGTGGGGCGATCTAGCCTGGGTTCGTTCGAAGATCAATGGGGTTCGCTGGGGCCTTCCAAGGGTGGAAATCGCCGGCCAAGATGACACTTGTCTTTGGGTACGCCAGGACTGGCTCGACAGGCTAGGCCTGCAGATTCCCACGACCCTGGACGAGCTCTACGACGTGGCCAACGCCTTCGTGGACGAGGACATCGGCAGCGGCGCCGAAGGCACGACGGTCGGTCTGCTGGCCAACCAGTCCTTCGCGAACTCCTGGTACGGCAGCCTCGATCCGTTCTGGGGCACCTACGGCCTGACGACGAACTGGTCCACCTTCGGGTGGAGCGAGGACGGGGACGGTAACCTGCGGTGGGACGGCATCCGTCCAGAGGCCAAGGACTGTCTGGAGCTCCTGCACACATGGTATGTTGACGGACTGATCCGTTCGGACTTCTACACCCTCCCCACCTCCGAGTGTATTACGGACCTAGCCGCCGGCAACTGCGGCATGCACTTCACGCCTTCGTGGGGCGCCAACCGCGATGCCGTCACCAACGACCCGGAGTGCGAGTGGGTCTTCGCCGACATCCCGGCGGGGCCCACGGGCAAGCACAAGCACACCGGCAACCCCCTGAACAACGACGTATTTGCATGCCCCAAGGACTTCGAGTACGCTAAGGAGTGGATCGAGCTCACCAACTGGCGCATCCCGAAGCGTGAGGATGTCGAGCGACGGATGCATGGCTGGGAGGGCGCGGACTACGGCTTCGACGAGGAAGGCAAGCTCACGGATCCTGGCATCTACTACGACTTCATGACCGTCGGGCCGTTGGGCACCCGCGGGGGCGGATGGTCAGACCCGGCCGCATACGGAAACATGATCAAGTACCGTCTAGAGGAATGGGGCGCCATCCCGCCCGAGGAACGGGACGCGATGCAGGAGGCGACCTTTGAGGATCCCCTCAATGTGCTGAGCGATCAGGCCCGTCTCTTCCTGAGCGAGGTCAACGCCGAGCAGGGCCTCGTCAACATGTTCCAGGGCTTGCCCACGCCGACGATGGTTGAGCGCGGCGCCGACCTGGACTCAATGCTGGGCGAGACCGTCCTGAGCATCATCAACGGTCAGCTGGATCTGGACGCCTTCGACTCCTTCGTCGAGCAGTGGAAGGAACTCGGCGGCGACCAGATCACCGAGGAGGTCAACCAGTGGTGGGCGGAGCAGCAATCCTAGGGGCTGGAGGACCATCAGCCCCAATAACCTGACCCCACACTCTTTGATCGACCGACAGGCAGGACGTGGCGGGTGAGGTTCGCCCGCATACGGGTGATGTGTACCCGCCAACGGGTGACGTATACCCGCCACGTCCTGCCCTTTGAATGCAGTTGGCTACTACTCAGGTGCAACGCACTTACGTGCTCAACTCAGAGAAACCGGTTGGTTTTTTGCAGGTCTACTGATTGTAAGAGTTCCTACCTAGGTGCGTCGCACCTGGCTGAGTAGTCACGACTGTCCCTTAGATAGAAAGGAACCAATCCGATGGCAATGACAGCAACCTCATCCCGAGCTGCCGCAAGGGAGGCGACGCGGTGGGAGAAGCTGGCTGCCTATCTTTACAAGGCGTGGCCCCTCTACGTGATGCTCCTGCCCGCCCTGATCCAACTGGCCATCTTCAGCTACTATCCGATGTACGGAATGATCATGGCGTTCCAGGACTTCAACCCCGGCTTGGGCTTCGCTCGGTCGCCCTGGGTGGGCCTGGAGAACTTCAGATATCTCTTCGCAACGCCCACCTTCAAGAACATCCTCTGGAACTCCTTCTTTATCGCCATCTCGAAAATCGTGACGCTGCAGATCGCCGCCGTGACCTTGGCCCTGCTGCTCAACGAGGTCAAGAACATGCTCTTCAAGCGCACCCTCCAGACCGTCGTCTACCTCCCCCACTTCCTCTCCTGGATCGTGTTGGGCGGCATCCTGCTGGACCTGCTGTCCACCAACGGCCTGGTCGGCAAACTCTTTCGCCTGTTCGGGAGGGAGCCCATCCTCTTCCTGGGCAACAACACCTGGTTCCGCCCCACCCTGATCGTCACCAATCTGTGGAAGGAGGTCGGCTGGGCCACGATCATCTACCTGGCGGCCCTGATGGGCATCGACCCCGCGCTCTACGAGGCAGCCGCGATCGACGGCGCCAACCGCTGGCAGCGAATGCGCTTCATCACCTGGCCCGGTATCCAAGCGACGGTGATCCTGATCGCCTGTTTGAACCTGGGCAACGTCCTCCAGGCCGGTTTCGGGCAGATACTGACGCTCTACAACCCGACTGTCTACCGAACCGGTGATATTCTCGATACTTACGTATATCGCGCCGGCCTCATCTCCGCGCGGTACAGCCTGGGCGCCGCCACGGGCCTCTTTAAATCGGTCATGGGCTTCATCTTGATCGTCAGCGCCTACCGGCTGGCCGACAAAGTCGCCGGCTACCGCATTATGTAGGCCAACTGAGTATACCGCGTGTGATAGGAGACAGTCAATGATCGAGGAACATAGTTTCGGCAGCCGTCTGTTTGACGTGCTGAATCACATCTTGCTTTTTGTGTTCGGATTCCTGTGCTTAGCACCCTTGGTTCACGTATTTGCGGTGTCACTCAGTAACTCCGCAGCCTCCATGGGCGGATATGTGACTTTTTGGCCGGTTGGTTTCACCACCAAAAATTACCAGGAGATTTTCTCCGCGCCGCCGGTCTACAGCTCCTTCATCGTCTCCGTGGAGCGGACGGTGTTGGGCACGGCGCTGAACATGCTACTGACCGTGATCACGGCCTACCCACTCTCCAAATCCGCTAAGGAGTTCAAGGGGCGGGACATCTTCATGTGGATCGTGCTCTTCGCGATGCTCTTCAGCGGCGGCTTGATCCCCTGGTTCCTCACCATCCGGAAGCTGGGCCTGATCAACAAGATCTGGGCGCTGATCCTGCCCGGCGCACTCCCCATCTGGAACGTTATCCTGATGATGAACTTCTTCCGTGAGATTCCCAAGGAGCTCGAGGAGGCCGCCATCATCGACGGCGCCACGCACTGGCAGATCCTCTACCACGTCTACCTGCCGCTGTCGCTCCCATCTCTGGCGACCCTGACACTCTTTGCAGCGGTCGGGCACTGGAACGCCTGGTTCGACGGCATGATCCTGATGACCGACAATCTCAAATACCCACTTCAGACCTTCCTCCGCACCGTCGTCATCGACGTCAACCTCCAGGTGCTGAATCTGAATCCCGAGGAATTGCTTGAACTGTCGAACCGCTCGGCGCGTGCCGCCACTATCTTCGTGACTACGATCCCCATCCTCATCCTTTACCCCTTCCTTCAGCGCTACTTCATCTCCGGCATCAAGCTGGGCGCGGTCAAAGGCTAGTCGAATACGATGAACCGTTCAGAGACACAAACGCTTGAAAACGCCAGCCTCGCGGTCTCCTTCGATCCACAAGATGGCACGCTCTCCGTGCGCGACAAGCGTACTGACCACGTCTGGAGCCAGTCGCCGGCCCGCGGTTTCGGCAGGCTGAGGGATGTCCGCACATCCGATCGTGAGCTGATCTTCGTCTGGCAGGAGCCTGGGGCGCCGGAGCTGGAGGTCGTGCTGGCGCTCGAGCCGAGTCTTCCCGAGCTTACCGTGACACTGTCGGCGGAGGGCCCCCTGCCGGGACCGCTGGCGTTCCCCCATCCCTTCGTCACTGAAGAAGACACCTACCTGGTGATCCCCATGAACGAGGGGATCTCCTACCCCGTCGGCGACACGACGATCGAGACGCGGCGGTTCGCCGCCTACGCGGGGCACAGCGGGATCTCGATGGCCTTCTGGGGCGTGACGGATGGGGAGCAGGGGCATATGGCGATCATCGAGACCCCCGACGACGCCGCCATCCGGGTCGATCGCACGATCGACCAGCGCCTCTACGTAGCGCCGGAGTTCGATGCGCAGAAGGGCACATTCGGCTACACGCGACGGCTTCGCTACGTCTTCTTCGACGCGGGGGGCTACGTCGCGATGTGCAAGCGCTACCGCGCCTATGCCCAGGAGCAAGGCCTGCTCAAGACCATGGCGGAAAAACGAGACGTCATCCCCGCCGTCGACCTCTTGGTCGGCGCGGTCAACGTCTGGTGTTGGGAGGATGATCCCTTGCCCATCGTGAAGGAGATGCAGTCTCTGGGCATCGACCGCATCCTGTGGAGCGCGTCCAGCGGCGCCGAGACCATCGCGGCGCTCAACGAACTGGGCGTGGTCACCAGCACGTACGACATCATCCAGGACGTGATGAACCCGGCGATGTACGATCGACTGCGGTTCCGGCATCGCCGGTGGCCCGAGGCCGCCTGGCCCGACGATCTGATGATCGGGGCCGACGGTGACTGGACCAAGGGCTGGCGCATCTCGCTCAAGGACGGCAGCGGCAAGTACCCCTGCGGAGCAGTGTGCGATCGGCAAGCGCCGAAGTATGCGCGCGAGCGCATCAGCGAGGAGCTGGAGACGCTCCCCTACCGGTGCCGATTTATCGACACCACGACCGCCACGCCGTGGCGCGAGTGTTACAGCCTGGAGCATCCGATGACGCGCACGGAGAGCCGTGAGTGGAAGATGGAGCTCCTGCGTCTCGTCTGGGAGGAGTACGACCTGATCACCGGCTGTGAGACCGGTCACGAGGCCGCGGTGCCCCACGTCCACTACTTCGAGGGGATGTTGAGCCTGGCGCACTATCGCGTGCCGGATGCCGGTCGTCGGATGCGCGAAATCTGGTATGATGTGCCCGAGCGCGTGGAGAGGTTCCAGTTGGGACACGACTATCGCCTGCCCCTCTGGGAGCTTGTCTACCATGACTGCGTCGCGTCCCACTGGTACTGGGGCGACTACAATAACAAGCTGCCGGCCCTGTGGGACAAGCGCGACCTTCTCAATGTGCTCTACGGCACCGTCCCGATGTTTATGTTCGACCCGGAGTTCTGGAAAGAGCATCGCGAGCGTTTTGCTCAGAGTTACCGGACGACGTGCCCGGTCGCCCGGGCTGTCGGCTACTCAGAGATGATCGATCATCGTTTCTTGACAGATGATCGGGGCGTCCAGCAAACGGAGTTCGCCAACGGGGTCACGGTGACGGTGAATTTCACCGAAGATGAAGTTCGTCTGGCTGATAACGCGATCCTACCGCCGATGAGTTCCCGTGTGGAAGGATTGAGGGCGAGTCCCGAAGTAGAAACGTCATAAGTGCGTTACCTGTCCTTACTACCGTTGGTCGTTAAGCGGCTGCTAAGCAGGCTGCCGCTCTCATTACTCCTTTGCACGACGATGGCCCTCACCGTGGCCATCGCCGTCTCCGTCCCTGCCTTCTCCAACGTCCTCGGGGTGCGACTGATGTGGGAGGAGTTCAGTCAGAGCTTCGTGGGCAGGGGGGTGACGCGATTCTACATCCGGATCATCGTCCATCCCCGCTTCGGCTATCCTATCGGCCCCTCTGACGCGGTGGAGATTTTGGACTGGCTCGCCTATGAGCTTCAGGCAGCGCTGGACGTGCCGGTGTTGACCAGCAGCGCCGAACTGGACAGCCCAGAGTACGAGCTTCAACCCCGGCCTGACGACACCACCTACACCTCTGAGTACCTCGCTACGGTCAAAGTTCGTCATATCCCCGGCCTCGAGGAGCACATCCACACCGACCAGGGGATCCCCTTCGAAGATCAGGTCGACCCAGACCACCTCAATGTCTGGATCTCCCCGACCTTCCTCGATAGTCTTGCCCTGCAGGTAGGCGAGACCTACCAACTTGTGAACCGCAACGCGGAGGATGAACTGCCGATATCCGTGCGGATCGCCGGCACGTGGGTGCCGAACGACGCCCAGGACATCTTCTGGCATCGGCCCTTCCAGAGCCGAACCTACGGCATTTTCCTGACGACAGAATCACAGTACAATGCCCATGTGGCGACGCGACTGCCGGAAAAGGCGCGGGACATCACCTACCACTATGCCTTTGACGAAGGGCATGTCAACCTCAATCGCGCCGAGAGCTACCTCGCGGAGATCGAGGCCTTTGAGGAAAATCAGCTCGAGCGGCTGCCGGGTGCCTGGGTCGTGGCATCTCCGGCATCCCGCCTTCTGGAGGGGCAAAGCCGCCGACAGAGTTTCTCGTTCATCCTCTTCGGCTTCAGCTTCCTGATCCTCAGCGTCCTGATCTACTTCATCGCCCTTCTCTCCGCCATGCAGGCCCGTTTCCAGGAGGGCGAGAACGCGATGTTGGTCAGCCGGGGCACCTCCAGGGGACAGTTGCTGGGTCTCGCGGCGGCCGAATCCCTGGTCTTGACCGGGGTCGCCGCGCCCCTAGGTATCCTCATGGGCCTCGGCCTGACGCGCATGCTGGGCTACGCCGATGGCTTCCTCAGCTTCACCGTCCGGGAGCCTCTACGTGTGAGCCTGGATATCATAAGCTGGCCGCCCGTCATCGGCATTGTGGCCGTCAACCTCGGCGTCCGCCTCTACTCGGCGTGGCGGAACGGGCGCCGGACCATCGTGGTGCAGGGCCAGCGGACAAGCCGCCTGCGCGCCTTAAAGACGAACAGCTTATCGGCCATTATGCGTCGGCTCTTCCTGGCACTCCTGGCGGTCATCGTCACCGGCTATGCCTACTATCAGTTGAGACAGCAGGGCACGTTGGCCATCATGAACCTCGACAGCTTCGAGGCGGAGTCCGATCCGCTGGTCCTCCTCGCCCCGACGCTCTTCCTGCTGACCGTGCCGCTCCTGGCTTTGGAGCTCTTCATGCTATTGATGCGCCTGGCCGGCTTCCTGGGCACACTGCTGCCGGGGGTAGCCTCTTACCTGGCCTCGCGCAATCTCGCCCGCGACAGCAGCTACCATCGCATCACCGTCTACCTGTTGATCCTCTGCCTCGGGATGGGGAGCTTCTACGCTTCGCTCGCTAAGAGCGCCGATCGATGGCTGGTCGACAGCGAACAATACGCACACGGTGCGGACCTCACTTTCCCGGTCGGCGTATCCAGTGACGGCCTGGGCAACACCCAAAACCCCACCTCGGTGGCACAGATTCCGTCGGTTCCGCTCGACGAATACCGTGCCATTGACGGGGTACGGGACGCGGCTCGCGTCGCTCGGTTTGAGACCTATGCGGTCGGCATGACCCAGCCGAGTTATCGGCCCAAGGTCGAGCTCCTGGCGGTGGATCGCTCGGACTTCGCCAGCGTGGCCTATTTCCGATCGGACTACGCATCGGAGCCCCTGGGTACGCTGATGAATCAACTGGCCCTGCGTCCCAACGCCGTGCTTCTGCCTGCAGATCTTGCCGAGGAGTTCTACGTCGGCCCGGGAGACCGAATTCAGCTCAACGTCAAGCTCATCGGGGACACGTTCGTAGGGCTGGATTTCGAGGTCGTGAGCACCTTTGAGTACTTCCCAACCCTCTATCCCGAGGGCATCCCGATGGCGGTCACCGATCTGGGCGCTCTGGAGGCCAGAACCACGGGGATTCTGCCTTACAACGTCTGGCTGCAGCTTGAGCCCGGTGCGGACAGCGACGCAGTGATGACGCGGGTTGCGCAGATGGGGGTCAGACCAGGGGATGCCGACGACCTCAACCTGGCCTTGAGTATCGAAAACGATCGTCTCGAGCGGACCGGCATCTTCGGCTTGCTCTCGGTCTGCTTCTTGGCCGGCGCGGTCCTTGCCATCGCCAACCTGCTGGTCTCCAGCTCCCTGATGTTGCGCGAGCGTGCCGTCGGCTACGCGGTGCTTCGCGCCGTGGGGATGGGCCGCAGCAGCGTGCTGAAGGCCGTGGCCCTCGAGAGCCTGGGCGCGCTCAGCTACGGGCTGATCGTCGGCCTTGGCGCCGGCATCCTCTGTGCCCGTCTCTACGTGCCCTACTTCCCCCTGACCGACCAGGCCGGTCCCCCGATACCGCCCTTCGTCCCCATCATCGACGAGCAACGGGCCCTGTGGATCGCGGCGGCGGTGGGGGTCGCGCTGATCCTGGCCCAGGGCGGCGTGCTTCTCCATATGCTGCGCATGCAGCTCTTCGAAGCCCTCCGCATGGGCGAGCGCGCCTAACCGTGGGGCGAAGTTGTAGTTCGCCCGTCAACGCCTCGCGCGTACCGGGGTGGGGCGAACAGAATGTTCGCCGTACGTAGGGCGAACAAGACAGCGGGACGTCTCCCGAGACGGCCGGGACGTGCCGCCGCACTGTGGGGTTTGCCCCTACGTGCCGCGCAACAGCTTCTCCTTCTGCTCCATGTAGTAGCGGAAGTTATCCCAGCTCACGTCGGGAGGCACCGTGTGATCCACGGTGGGGATGAAGCCCCCTTCCTCGATCAGCGGCGCGAGTGCCTGCAGGTGGGCATCAATCGCCGCGGGCCCCTCGGCGAGGACGCGTTTATCCACCCCACCCCAGAGCCGGAGGCTGGGGCCGAATTTCTCCCGCAGCCGCACGGGATCTTGATCCGCCGCGCGCTCCAGAGGCCAGATGATGTCGACGCCGGCGTCCATCAACATCGGAATCAGCGCTTCCGGATTACCGTCGGTGTCGACGCCCACGTAGCGGACGCCGTGGCGCTTGTAGAAGTCCACAACCCGCACGAGATTGGGGTAGATGAACTCTCTGTAGAGGCTGGGGCTGACAAGTGGCCCGGTCTTCATCGCCATATCCTCGCTCAGGACGATGTACTCCACCGTGGTCTTCTCCAGCACCGGCCTGGCGGCCTCGATGAGGAAGTCGGCGCGGAACGCCATCATATCCCGGATGAGGTCAGGCTGGTCGAAGAAGGCGTAGGAGAGCCCCTCGGTGCCCATCATCTCCCGCGCAAACCAGTAGAAGCCCTCGGTTGACGTGTTGGGGCCGAAGATCAAGGGATGCTCGCGCGCCTTCCAGCCAGGCAGGCGTGTCACCTCCCAGTTGGGCTCGTACCGCTGAGGCGAGGTAGGATTCAGCCGGCGCTTGATGGCCTTCCAGTCGGCCATCGTCTCAACGGGGAAGGTCAGGTAAGTGTCCATCGACATCCGCCCGCCCTCGACGGTCCCCTCCTTGAGCGCCCGCCGGACGCGCCCCAGCTCATCGCGGAAGGTGACCGTGCGCTCGTCCTCCTCAAGCACCTCATACTCAAAGGGCGGAATGAGTCCCTTGTGGAATTCGACGAACTCCTTGGGGTCCATGCCCAGCGCAGCCTCGCCGGGGAACCAGCGCCAGTGGAACTGCGTGGTGTCCAGCCCCTCCTCGGCCCACCGCTCCTTGGTCTGGGGCCAGACACCCAACTCCCAATTCGGCACCCGGTCGACGGGTTCATACTCCATCACGGCGACAAAGCGTTCCAGATGGTTCAAAAGCAGACTCCTCTCCTGATATGGATTGGCCCGTCCATGATAGTCGATGTCGGCAGCGGCGTCCAGCGCTTGCCGGACCGAGCTTTCACTGAAGACCAGTTAAGTCTAGTGAGGATAAGCTCAATCCGGGGCGGTGCCAAACGTAACAGGGTAGGCAAGCGCGTCTTCGCCGCGATATATGTGGTTCACGCCAAGAACATAGGCTGACCGCAGACGGCCCGGCAGGCGAAACCGCGGACCTCGTCACGGCGAGCCGGCTTTCTGACGCGCGCTGTGCGCGTCCTCAGACGACACGTGCAAGCAGAGGCTTGAAGAACGCGGGCGGAACGAAGAAGGGCCCTGAAGGCCTTGAGCGGCCTTTTGGGGTCCTGTTTGTCACGCAACGACAGCGTCGCGATCACCCCGACCGCAGCGGTCGAGTTGGACAGGACCACACGCAGGAAGAGGCCGAACTCGTTCGCACCATCGATGCGCGCGGCCCCCAGCAGCTCCATGGGGATGCTCATCATGAACTGACGCATCACGAAGATGCCGAAGGCGAGATGATCCTCACTCGTCCAACAAGACGTAGCCCGCGCCGAGCTTCTGCTCCGGCGGGCCGTCACACTCCAACTTGATCACGGTGACCCCGGCGACCGAATCGGGGTCGTAGTACGGCAGGTTCTTGAGCACAAGGCGCCGCTCGGTCTGCTCGAAGGTGATGGGGGTGCCGTCGGCGAGGAAGGAGGCGTTCTCCACCTTGGTACGCAGCCCGCCGATGACCAACTCGCGACCGGGCCACCGGGTGCACCAATAGTAGGCCGTGTCGCCCTTGAGGGTCCAGGCCCCGGTCGGCATCCACTCCATGCGATCGCGACCGGCGCGATCCACCTTGCCGTAGAGCGCCTCCCCGTTCTTGTCGATCCACGCGCCCACCGCGTTGAGGCGCGTTGCCGCTTCTGGGGGTACCGAACCGTCGGGCGCCGGGCCGATGTTGAGCAGCAAGTTGCCCTGACCCGCGGCGGCAGTGCGCAGCATGTCGAGCACCTCGCGCACCGAGCGCCAGTCGGGCGAGATGGGCATATAACCCCAGGAGCCGTTGAAGGTCATGCACGCCTCCCAGGCCCGCCCGGCCTCCTCGGCGGTCACGTGTTCCTCCGGTGTGCCGAAGTCCTCAGGCAATTTGGCGCGGTTGTTGATGATGATCTCCGGTTGCAGCTCCCGGGCCATCGTGCTCATCTTGACCGACTCCCAGGCCTCGGCATCCGGCAGCGGCCACGAGACATCATACCAGAGGATATCGATCTTGCCGTAGTTGCTCATCAGCTCGCGGACGCAGCCCTGGGTGAAGTCCAGGAAGCGCCGTCGCGCGGCCTCGTCCTTGGCGCACCGCGCGCCGTCGGGATGGTGCCAATCCATCAGAGAGTAGTAGAAGCCGATCTTGAGGTCGAACTCGCGGCAGGCCTCCACGTACTCGCGCACGAGATCGCGTCCGGGCCCACGCTCGGCGGCGTTGTAGTCGGTCTGCTCCGTGTCCCAGAGGCAAAAGCCCTCGTGGTGCTTCGTGGTCATCACCATGTACTTCATGCCGGCCTGCTTCGCCAGCGCGGCCCACTCGCGAGCGGGCCGCGCCTTGGGATGCCAGGTGTCGGCCAGCTTCTCGTACTCCTCGACCGGGATGCGCTCCCGGTTCATCACCCATTCGTGGCGTCCCAGCTGTGCGTAAAGCCCCCAATGGACGAACATCCCAAAGCGCGCCTCCTGCCACCATCGCAGTCGCGCATCCCGCGTCGCAGCCGTCTGTTCAAGATAGGTCTCCTGGTCCATAGTCTCTCCTTATCGCTCCCTCACCTAATCGTGCCCTCGCCGATTCGCCCACTCGCCTACTCGCTTCTTCGCCCCCTCGCTTTTTCGCTTATTCGCTTTCTCGCTTATTCGCTTTTTCGCTTATTCGCTTTCTCGCTCCCTCGCCTATTCGCTTTCTCGCCCCCTCACCCACGCCAAGCCGCGCGCAAGCACGGTACGAAAGTGCGGGTTATCGAAAGCATGAGCGTCGTGCCCCGACTCGTAGCAGAAGACCCGAGCCTGGCCAAAGGTCCGCGTCCAGGCGATGCTGTGCATACTCTTGGGATGATCGGTTGTGAGCAGCACGTGGTTGTCAGGCCCCGGCTCATCCAAGGTGTAGGTTTCGTCGATCATCGTCCAGTCGGACACCCCCTCGGTGATGGGATGGTCCGGATCGGCAACGTGAAAGGTCACGTGCTGGTCATCGTGGAAGCCACGTCCTCGATGATCAATGCCGACCAGTTCCGACCAGAAGGGCCAATCACGAAACGCCATGAGCGCATGGTGTAGCACGACCACGCCCTGATTCGTCTTTCCCAGCTTCTCCAGCGTTGCCCTCACGCGGGAGCCGGGCTCCGGCGTCTCCTGATGGAAGTTGTAGAAGAGGATCGCGTCGTACCAGTCGCGAACCTGCCCTGCGTCGGCTGCGAAATCGTCGAGCGTCTGCACGTAGGCATTGACATTCGCCAGCACGCGCATCAGCCGGGCAAAGGCCGGCACATCGAAGGCGTGGGCGCCTGTGATGACAGCTGTTTTGATCGGTATGTCAGACATAGATTGCTCCTTTCGATGATGGATGTCCCCGGCGGGGAACTTCGACTGGATGCTGGGTTTTGGATGTTTGATGTTGGATATCGATTACACGAGCGATTCGTCGCTTATACCGTGACCCTGTGGTGACGGGAGTTATCACCTATTGTAGTCGGGTTTTCGGCTGAAGAAAAATGGGCTTGGGGCCCGATGGGTATGTGACTACGTATAGGGGGACAGGGGGACATAGAAAGCATACACAGGGCGAGGGGCGGACAGGATGTCCGCGGTCCAGGGGCGGTCCCTCGCCCTCTATACTGAGCGATTCGCCGGCGAGCTACGAGTCCAGATACTCCTTCACCAGCCGGTCGTAGAGCCGCTCGACATCCTCTTTGTGGCAAAGCTCGGTCCCGGGCGTCATCACGGCGGCAGAGCCCGCTGCAACGCCGAAATAGGCCGCCTCGCGGATCGATTTGCCCCGCGACAGGGCCAAGGTGATCCCGCCGACCATCGTGTCTCCCGCGCCGATCTTGCTCTTGATCTTGACGGTGGGCGCGCGAACGTGCTCCTGAAGGTCCTGGGTCACCAGCAGCGCACCGGCTGCCCCTAATGAGACGATGACCACCTCGGCTTTGCCCTCCGCAACCAGGCGCTCCGACACCTCGATCTGGTGCTCCTCGCTCTCTATCTCCTCGCCGGCCAGGTGACCGAGCTCGCGCATGTTGGGCTTGACCAAGAAGACGCCGGCATCCACAGCCTGACGGAACTCCTCTCCGGAACTGTCGATGATGAAACGAATGCCAAGATCGCTCGCGCGACGCGCGACCCGCGCGTAGAAGTCATCCGGCATGCCGGGCGATATGCTGCCGCTGGCAACCATGTAATCGGGGCGCTCGTCGTAGTCGAAGACCACGTCCAGGTAACGGTGCCACTCTTCCTCGCTCACCTCCGCGCCGGGCATGCTGAAGCGGTATTCCTTTCCGGTGGCGTCCTCAAAAACCGTGATGCTCTCTCTGGTGTTCCCCGCGATGGACTCTCGCCGCTGCGATACACCCTCCTCCTGCAGCAAATCCTCGACGAGGTCACCGATCGGCCCGCCAGCCAGGTAGAGGACCCGGCAGTCGCCGTCGATCCGGTGGATGGCCCGTGCCACGTTGACGCCGCCGCCGCCCGGATCCACGCGGGGTCGGTCACAGCGCAGTTTCTCGTCGGGCACCACGTGGTCGATATGCGCGCTCTTATCCAGAGCAGGATTCGGGCAAAGCGCTACGATGTCCTCTCCAGCAGCCATCATCAAGCTCCTTTCGGCTCGCCCTGGCGTTTCGGGCAGAAATAGGCTGACCGCCCGGATACCCTCACACGATGCAGCGCCTCACCACAGATTGGACAGGCGCCGTCTTGATGGTGGTGAGGGGTCAGGTAATCTGGTGGGAATGTCTCGTTGCGCACCTGGGTCCCCGTCGACACCTCCAACACCTCCTGCATGACGTCGTAGAGAGCCTCCAGCTGATCCTCTGTGAGCGCCTGCACCTTGGTTCGGGGGTGGATCTTCGCCTGAAACAGAATCTCGTCGGAGTAGACGTTGCCGATGCCGGACATCAGCTGCTGATCCATCAAGGCCGACTTGATCATGCCCCGCCGGTCGGCAAGCAGTCGCTTGAAGGTCGTTAAGTCAAAGCCCTCCCCCATCACATCCGGACCGAGATCCTTCTCCTCAATCAGCACCGTCGGATCATCGAGCACGTCGACCTCCCCAAGCTTGCGTGGCGTGGTGTAGGCCAGATAATATCCGTTCGCGAAGGAGAAGAGGAGCCGGTCGTACTCAGGATCGTCCTCCATGTCGCGGAAATAGCGCAGATTGCCGCTCATCCCAAAATGGAGTTCTAACCATCGATCGTCATCGAGATGCACGAAGAGATACTTGCCGTGACGGCGCGTCCCCTCGAAACGCCGCCCCTTCAGGGCGGTCCGCAGTCGCTCGGCGTCTATCTCCAGGATCTGCCTGCTCCGCACGTCCACGTCGACAATCTCCTTGTGGAGCGATGTGGACTCCAGGTACTGCCGGAACGATTCAACATCCGGTAGTTCGGGCATCCAGGACCTCCATCCCGTCTATGTTCACAACTACGGCCTCCCTACAGATTCACGGTACGCCCGAAGCTAGCGACCAACTCCGTCTCGTCCACGATATGGTCGTGGATCGCATCGAAGAACTGACTCCGATTGGCCCCCGGCGCGAGATCCAAGGTGGTGTCGAGAGCATAGAGGCGGAAGTGGTATTGGTGCGCATCATCGGCGGTGGGAGGACAAGGTCCATCGTAACGGACGTTGCCCGCGTCGTTGCGTCCCTCGCGAATGCCCTCAGAGGTGTCGATGCCGGGCGAGAAGCCCTCCGGGAAGCCGTCGCGCAGGGGCGGGATGTTGTAGACGATCCAGTGGGTGAAGGTGCCGCTCGGCGCATCGGGGTCGTCCAGAACGACCGCCAGGCTCTCAGTTTCCTCGGGGACGTCCTGCCAGCTCAGGGGAGGCGAATAGTTCTGGCCTTCGCAGGTGTGCGCCTCCGGGAAATCGCCGCGAGCACTGAAAGCTGGGCTTGTTAACTGAAGCATACCTCTCCTTTCTGATCCGGCGAACCGGATACCAGCAAGTCATAGTAGGTCGTTTTTCTCGGTAAGACAGCATCTTGGGTGGCGACTGACTGTGAGACAGGTTGAGTCGCCGGGCCGCCCAAGTGGCAACCAACTTCAGTGTGACACGAAATGGCGTCGACACCCTATGGGCTGAGTTGGCAAAAACGTTGAGTTCCGTTGCATAACGTTGGAAACAGGTTGGCGCTTGGCCACGCGGCCCCAGCCGGGACGTTAGCGACGCGTGTGGGGTTCAGGCCCGGAATCGAGTCCGAGATCTTGCCCCCTTACACAGTTGGGGTAGAGTGAGTGCATGCGACCACGCCTGTGAAAGAAGGGGATCTACTGATGATTGTCTACTACAACGGGGCATTTATGGAGCAGGAACGCGTCTGTATCTCGCCCGATGACCGAGGCTTTCTCTTTGCCGATGGCGTTTACGAGGTCATCCTGGCGGTTCAAGGCCGCCTCTTCGAAGCCGATGCCCACTTCGCCCGTCTGAAGCGCAGCCTCGCAGCGCTCAGTATCCCGGCGCCGGATCTCACCGAGCTACGCGAAAAGCTCAAAGCGCTGCTGGAACGGAATGGGCTCGATCAAGCCGATGCCAGGATCTATACTCAGATCACGCGAGGTGTGGCGCCGCGAGGTCACGCCTTCCCGGACGGGTCGGTGGCCCCTACCATCTACGCGTCGGTCGAGACCTACACCCCGCCGGAGGAGAAGTGGCGCGACGGCGTGTGTGCTATCCTCGTCCCCGACCTCCGCTGGGCGCGGTGTGACATCAAGTCACTGGCGCTGCTGCCCAACGTGCTCGCCAGCCAGCGGGCGAAGGAAGCGGGCGTCTACGAAGCCATCTTCGTCCGGGAGGGCGTGATCACGGAAGGCTCGCACACCACGGTCTGTGCCGTCTTTGACGGTGAGGTGGTCACCCACCCCTTGACGCACCACATCCTGGGCGGCGTCACGCGACAGGTCGTGCTGGGGATTTGCGACCTGTTGACCATCCCCTACCAAGAGGTCCCGATCGACCAGGACGATCTCGAGCGCGCTGACGAGTTGATGCTCCTAGGAACCACGAGCGGCGTGATGCCGCTCGTCGCCGTGGAGCGTCGCCCGGTCGCCGACGGCAAGCCCGGACCGGTCACCCGGAAGATCCAGACCGCCCTGCGGGAGTTGATCTGGCCCGACGGGCAGGACAAAGACGGATAATCGGTAGAGGCGGTCTTTGGGGCAGCGGGTTCACCCGTTTCCCTGTTATTTAGTTAACCGGTTAGCAACAGAAAGGGCAACTGCAGTTCGCAGTGCCTCACACGGGGTTGGCC
>JBNGDU010000137.1:19680-22553 GCA_049975025.1 Anaerolineae bacterium | reverse complement strand
CAACCGGACAAAGCTGTGTCGCTCATCGGTTTGGGGGGAGAATGATAAGACCCTGTTGTTTTGGGCCTACTGCTACAATCTCTAGGACAATGGGGCCTGTGGCTGGCTCTTCAGACGCTGGGGGCCCGCTCGGAAGCCACGATCGTGCGCTGTCGAGAGGACGACATCGTAGACCAGATCATCTATGTAGTGTTTTACGACTACGAGGTGCCGGGCGAGACGTACCGCCGCCAGGCTCGGGAAGAGGTGAGTCCTGATTGGTTCCGCGGGTGCGAAGTTGGGACGACCGTCTCGATTCGCTATCTGGCACTATTCCCGGGCGTCGTCAGCATCGAGGGTAATACCTATCGGCGCAATCTCTTGAGCATCACGACGTGTTTGGGTTGGCCGCTGCTGCTCACGTTGGGGACCTTGCTCTGGGTTGTGCGGAGGCCGCCGAGAACCCCGCGAGCCAGGCGTGCAGCCGCTGTGTTACTCAACGGCGGCTGCGCGACCACGGTGGTGACGCTCGTCGGATGGTTGGTCGAGTTAGCTATCGTGGAGGCTGTTGGGGCGCGGCAAGGTATCGCCGGCCTGGGCATCGGCTTAATGGCCGGCTTCCTGGTAGCTTCGCTGACCTGGCGACCTTGGGATCGCCAATCTCGGTGACGTCCTACGTGCGGGAGTGAGAGATCGCGATGGCTGATGACATGGTCAAGAAAAGAAGCCATAGGTGATGAAAGACACGAGAACTCGACGCATTCTCAGGATGCTTTTCAGGCTGATGTCCTATCGTGCGCCGGCGGTTGATGTGCCCGCTCAGGGCGTCGTCCTCGATGGGGTCACGGTTGTGAGTCCGGGTCAGGCTCGGCGGGCGGACCAGACGCTTGTCGTGGAAGGCGACCGCATTGCTGAGTTGCATTCCGGTGATGGTGAGCGAGTGGCGGGTTCGGATCGGCGCTATGCGGGATGCGTCGTGCTGCCCGGCTTGATTGATATGCACGTCCACATTCCCCCCCCCAGATCCGTGAGCTTGTGAACGTGCTCCTCTTGGCGCACGGTGTCACGACGATCCGCGAGGTGGGCGATGCGGATGGTACGACGTGGCGAGGGCAAGAGCGCATTGAGCGGGGGATGGTGCCGGGGCCGCGGGTCTTCACCTGTGGACCGGTTCTGGACGGTGATCCGCCGTTCTTACCGACCTCACGGGTGATTCGCGATGCGACTGAAGCACGTGAGGCTGTCACAACGTTGGCAGCTCGAGGCGCCGACTTCATCAAGGTCCACCACAAGGTCTCAGCCGAAGTCCTGGCGGCGGTTCATGGCGCGGCGGACGAGGCGGGATTATATGTCGTTGGGCACATCCCCGTATCGGTCCCTTTCGAGCAGGCGAATGTCTGGGATATGCAGCACTTGGATGGTCTGATACCATACTGCGGTTCCCCGATCAGGAGGCCCTATGGACAGCGCATGCGACAGGTTGGCGCATTGATGTGCGTGCGACGCAGACCAGGCATCGTGACGTCGCCTGGGATGACGTCATTGTGGTATAATAGCGTCATTCTACACTTTAGGGCATAGCCACCGAGAAAGATGACCACTTCCGCCACCGGCAAGCCGATTTTGCGATACGTCGCCTCTCTTTTCATGTTGCTCTGGGTCTTTCTCGCTCACAACGAGGTTGCTGCAGCGCCGCCTCAGCCGGAGGTCGCTTCTGGGGATGATATCCGCGCGGTTACGGACCCTACCAGCGTCAGCGGAGTCAATCCGAATTCGATATTCTCTCGCGATGTCGGGGATGAATATCTCTGCGTACCTCGGCTGGTCGAACGCGCGCCCCAGCGATGCCCGCCCTTTGGACCGGGGACCCGTCAGGCTCGGCTCTCTTACCTTAGCGCGCGGTTGCCGAACCCGCTCCCTGCTTTGCCCCTTGAGCTCATACCGGCGCCTGAGGGGAGTGTCACGCGGTTCGTCTATGGCGAGATCGTCGAGCTACCTGCGCCTACGTATCGTCACCCGGCGGAAGCAGATGCGATGTTGCCGCCGGTGCGCGTCTTCCAGTCGAACATCAACTGGGTTAGCGTGGTCGGTCAGATAGAGTATAATGGGCAGACCTGGTATCAGATCAACGGGGAGGAGTATCTCGCGGCGCGACACCTGACTTTCCCCGAGGTCTCCCGCTTCCAGGGGGTCCAGGTCGTTGACTCTCCGGCCTATCCCTTCGGTTGGCTGCGGCGGGAGCTCGCTCCGTCACCGGCCCCCGGGGAGCCGCCGCGTGGCGACGTGATGCTGCCAAGACGTCAGTTGGTCACGGTCTTCGCCAGCGAGGTCGCCAACGGGCAGCGGTGGGACATGATCGGGCCGGATCAGTGGGTGAACCACGACTGGGTGGCGTTGGTGACCCCGAAGGCGCCACCATCGGGGGTGCCGGATGGCGCTAAGTGGATCGAAGTGGACACTTACGAGCAGACGTTAGCGGCCTACGAGGGCCCACGCCTGGTCTATGCCACGCTCACGACCTCGGGCCATCCGGAGAAGCTCACGCCGCTCGGGCTCTTCCGCATCTTTCGCAAGGTGCGGGCGGCGATGATGCAGAGCACGGATCGACCGATGGACGACCCGTATTGGTATCATCTGGAGGATGTGGAGCACGCCCAGTTTTTCAACGATCGCATTTCGCTGCACGCGGCCTACTGGCACGACGCCTTCGGCACGGTGCGTAGCAATGGATGCGTCAATTTGGCTCCCCTGGATGCCCGCTGGCTCTACGGTTGGACCGATCCTCAGCTACCCCCTGGCGGCAGTTGGGTGACGGCTGAGGCCGCCGGCGAGGGTCAGACCTGGGTGTGGGTCCACCACTCTGCGGCTGGGCTGGTCGAGAAGCCGGCGCCGTA
>JBNGDU010000137.1:0-19580 GCA_049975025.1 Anaerolineae bacterium | reverse complement strand
CTCAGCGGCTTGCCGAAGTCCGCGATGAAGTAGTAGCCCCAATGGGCCTTGGCAACGCCGATCCCAACCTCCGTCAGCCACGTGGTGAGGAGTGTGCGGCGGTGCGGGTCGTTGGGCGGCACCTCGTCCATCCAGATGTCGATAGCCTCTCGGGGCGTTGGCCGTATCGCCCAGCACTCCGCCCAACTGGCCGGTTTGTAGCCCACCCTGAGGATGCGCTCCTTGATGGTCGACCCATCTGAGCCTGTGTGACTACAGGACCCCCGGGTGGCGCAGTCATTGGCCTGGGCTTGCGCTGTGCGGGCCAGGGTCTCGTTGTAGGCGAGGGGCGGAAGTCCGTGCGCCGCTCGGACCTCGTTCATAATGCGCACTGTCTCGTAGGGCCACGCGCTGACGTCGTTCGGCGGGGGCGCGATCGCCGGGGAGGGAGCCGGCGGGGTCGCCGTGAGCGGGTCAGCGGCAGCGGCGTCGCTCGCGGCTGAGGTGCCATCATCGGATGGCTGGGCATCCGTGGGGGCGGGCGGTGGCGATGTCGGCTGAGACGCCACGGGCCGGGCCGCGACGAAGTCCGTCACGGGCAGCACCAGGGCCTGGCCGACGCCCAGAAGGTCGGCGTCCGCCAGACCGTTGGCGCCCTGCAGCTCCGTCAAGGTCAGGCCATAGAGCTGGGCGATCTCGCTCAGGGTCTCACCCTCTTCGACCACGTGGACGATCCAGAAGGGCGACGCGCTCTCCCACGCGCTGCTGGGTGGAATAACGATCTGCTGACCTAGCCGCACGACCGTCGAGCTGCCCAGATCGTTCTGCAGTTGTATCGCGGCCATCGGCACCCCGTGGTCCATCGCTAAACCCAGGAGCGTGTCCCCTTCCTGGATAGTGACAGTGGTATAGGAGACCGGCGTCGCTGGGGGTGAAGAGGTTTCTCTCGCCTCAGGACCCGGCGTCGGGGCCACAGTTATCTCAGGAGCAGGGGCTTCGCCTCCTGGGTCGACCGCGTCGGATCTCACCATCGCGGGGGGTTCTGACGACGGCGGCGTGACCTCGTTGGCAGCCGCCGAGGCTTGAGCCGCTGGCGCCCCGGGGGTTTCTGATGATGCTGCCTCGGTCGAGGGTCCGTTGCTACATGCCGTCAAGGGCATCAGGAGCAAGACCATCGTCGCGATCAAGTGTCGTGTTCGTCGCATAGCGGTACTGTAACCGACTACACGTGGGAGGCAAGACGGTGTTGGGTGTGTTCCGAAATGGGGGCGAATCTCTCCGTCGGGCGTACCGCTACACCATCAGGTGGTGTTTTGCCCATTTCGGAACACACGGGCCCGAGGGTCTGTCCCGAGGACGGGCTAAGCAGTGTTGGACAGGCTATGCGGGACGGATCGATGTCCAGATGCCAAAACTGCCTATTAAGCCACGGTTTCGATGATAACGACCTTGTTATTTCCCCGAAAACGGAACGCGCCTGCGGTGTTGACCGCTGTCCCTACGTAAGGAAGTCCTGCAGTACTGCGCCGTTGGCGTCTTTGGGTACCGGCAGGCCAACCGCTGCTGCGACCGTGGGCGCGACGCTGGTGATCATGGTGGGCTTAGGGCGGCGGTACCGCTGGCGAATGCCCGGACCGCACATGGCTAGGTAGGAATCGTCGGAATGGGCGCCGGAGTTGAGGCGTGGCCAGTCCCAGGTCCCCCGAGCCTTGGGATCGGGGTGGAGCGCCAGAAACTCCTCTCGCGTGGGCTTCGGCTCGGGGGACGGGATGACGAAGACGTCACCCGCGAACGGACCGGCGACGCCCAGGTAGGCGGCCAGCTCGATGGGCAGCACGGCGCGAAAAGCGTGGCGACCCCGGTGGTCCTTGAGATCCAGAAGCGCCTCGATGATCTGGGCCTTGATAGCCTCGTGTTCATCGCTGTTGGGCTGGACGGTGCCGTTGGGACGGTCGCTGGTGTTGACGTAGACGTAGTGTTTGAGCGACCAGGCTTTTGTGCGCGACCAGTCGATGGCGCCGTCAGGGGTCTCAGCCAGGAGGCCCAGCTCCTTGAGGGCGGTCCGGATCGGATCGGCGTGGACACCGGTGTAGTCGGTGCTCCCGCCGTGGTCCGAGACCAGCGCGACGACGGTGTCGTCTCCGGCCGCGTCGATGACGGTCTTGACGATCGTGTCGCCAAGCGCCATCAGACGATCCCAATACGCCCAGCCCTCCTCCGCGCGGTCCGGGTCGTACATCGGATGGTCGGGATCGATCATATACATCGTCAGGTGGTTGGTCCAATCGGGGCCGTGCCACTTGAACATGAACAGATCCCAGTCTTGAGTTGTGAGCAGGTGCTGGGCCGCCTTACGGTACCAGTTACCCATATCGTGCTGCTCCTCGAAGTAGGTGGCGATATCGGAGGCGTTGGCGATGACGACTTGCTGCCGCGATGCTTGGTTGACGTAGGGCGCGCAGACGTCGATCAGCTCAGGTGCTAAACTCTTGGGATGGATGAAACCCTCCGCCGGGTAGATCTGGCTCAGGTAGAGGTGAACCTCCTTGCCGTCCGGCGAGAGCGCCAATAGCTTGGCGCGCACGTGGGCGTCCACCGGCTCGCCGTCGACGGTGAAGGTGTGCCGGACCCAATTGGACCAGGTGCCCGGCGTGACCGTGAGCAAAGGATGGGGCACCATCTTTGAGGCGTAAAGTGAGACCGCATTGTAGCCGTCGGAACCCCGCTCGATTCGCGCGACCAAGGAGCTTGCCCTCCGGTGCCGGCATGGGAGCATCTCGGACCACCCCGGTCGCCCCGCCGTCGGCTCGATGGGTACACGGAACTCCAGATCCCCGTCGTCCGGGCCCTCGGGCAGGTTGGCCCACTCCTGTGCCGGTAAGGGGGCGACGCGTGTGACGTGGAAACTCTCCGGAATGTCCGGATTTGTGGTGTAAGCACGGACCTCCTGGAGGGCGCGGCGGGCGAGGCGTGGGCGTCCGTCCTCACCAACGTGGATCAGATCGTCCTCGAAGGCCAGTGGATACGACTGGGTCCAGTCGAAGACGATGGATCGGCGACCCGCGCGGTGCGCCGCGCTCCAGAGCTGCTCGGCCCTGCAGTAATCAGCCGGGAAAGCTTGGATCACCCGGCTAAGTGGGCCGCTGGGCTCCGGCATCGCCATATTGCACCCGTGGATGGCGGGCGTGGCGCCGGTGGCCAAGCAGGCCCAGTTGGTGGCTGTCTCCATCGGATAGCAAGGCCAGGTCTGGGTCGTGCTGCCTTGCGCCATCAGTCGCTCAACCGTCGGCATGACGCCGCGGCGAACGAAGGTCTCGAGAAAAGGCAACGAGATTGAATCGAATCCGATCACCGCGAGTCGCTTGTGTGTTGCCATAGGTATCCCCCTTATGCTGGTCTGCGAAATCGACGTCTACATCTCAGTCCGTGACTTGCGATTCAGGCCTCGGACCCGAGATGCCGGGTCCAGACAGCCTGCTTTCCTGGCATTAGATCGGCCTCGAAGATCGCTTGATGGATGCCGCTTTTCACGGTCACGTCGTAATGACCATAGAAGCCCCGGAAGTCCACGATGCCGTCCGCGTCCGTCTGCAGCTTCAGGCGCGTCATCCATTCGTCTCGGACAAGTTTCTTTATGCGGCGGTAGACCGGCTTGGGCCTGTAGTCCTCGTCGACCAAGCCGCCGTCCGAGAGCCAGGCATAGGCGTCCGGCATACCCCAGAAGTTGAAGCAGACGACGTCGGGATGTCCGAAGCTCAGCCGCAGCATCTGCTCCGTGTAGTCGGCTTGAGCTTCCTCGGTCCACATGCCCGTTCGCCAGCCGCCGGTGATGGCGTTGCCGGAGGAGCGTGGCGTGAACTCGGTGACCTGGAGAGGGTACCCGAGTTCGCCAAGCTGATCGAAGGTCTCCCAGACCATGTCCGGTGCGTACCACGCGTCGCGTGGCTCGTGGGCCTGGATCCCCAGGGCGTGGAGCGGCGCGTTACGGCGCTTCAGCTCCCGGATCACGGCGAGGAACCGGTCGCGGGGCGGGGTGTCAAAGGCCTTGAACGTGTCCTTGTTGGGAATGAGGTCGAACTCGTTGAGCACCAGCGTCGCTTCGGGGTTGGCTTCGTGTGCCCAGTGTAGCGGTTCCTCCACGAAATCGGCGACCTCCTCCGTCGTGTGCGCTCTCTGCTCAACGTGTTTGTAGGCCCAGGTGCTCAGATGGATGAACTCGTTGACCACGTCCCATATGTCGATCTCGCCCCTGAATCCCACGACGGTGTTGAAGACACGAGCCTTCAGCAGTTCTTTGTGCCAGGTCTCGGGATAGTCTGGCAACCACTCGGGGATGCCGGCTTCCGCCGTCCACACCAAGGGATGCCCTTTGGTCGTGATATGGTTGGCCTTGCTCCAGGCTAGGGTGGGGAGCACGTCCTGCCACTCAGGACGGCCCGGCGTGCGCTCGTACCGGCGCCAGTAGAACGGGAAGACGGCGAAGTTGAAGAGCTCCAGGAAACGCGCTTTGAACAGCGATCTTTCCTCCTCGTCGATCTCCTGCCAGATCAACGGAAAGACGATGCTGCCGAATAGGAACGCGTGTCCCGTCTGCTCAATCTCTACCTCAGCGCCGGCAAGGGGCGGTCGTTCGGCCCCATCAGCTTCACGACGCCATCCCCCTTTCGGTACGTCTCGATGTTCTCATCTGCTTTCTCAAGATAGGGTGCTTCGGCCTCGTTTACGCTGTCCACAGGTGGTCTCCTTTCAGCTAATTTCCGTACACAGCTGCGGGTTTTGCCGTCATCGGTCCGTTTTCTGAGCAATCAATGACCACGCACTGTGTCACTCCCCATATGTATCCACGAAGTCTTGCCGATATGCGCGAGGCTGCCTCCACGTGTCTTCGTCGGCGAATGCGTCGCGCATCTTCACAGAAGACTCAACGCATCCATCTGGGTCGCCTGCCTAATCTGCCTGGGCACGATGTGCGGCGATGAAGTCCATGTTCAACGCGATCCCCAGGCCGGGACGGTCCGGGATGGCGAGATAGCCGTCCTCCATCGCGAAGCTCTCTTCCGTCACCCCGTCTCGCAGCGGGTTGGGAGAGCGATCGTACTCAAACCACGGCTCCGCGGGGAAGCGACGATCGGGGAAGTGAGGGAGAGCTGCAAAGGCCTGCAAAGAGGCGGAGAGGCCCACGTTGGTCCCCCACACGTGGGGGATGACGGGGAGGTTTGCGGCGCTGGCCATCGCCACGATGCGGCCCATCTCCGTGAAGCCACCGGTGGCACAGAGGTCGGGCTGCAGGTAGTCGACGGCTCGGCGGCTGATCAGCCGGCGGAATCCGAAGCGCGTGTATTCGCACTCGCCCCCAGCAATGGGGATCGAGGTTGCCCGTCGGACTTCACAGTAGCCGTCCACGTCCTCCGGCGGCACCGGTTCCTCGAACCAGGTAACGTCATAGGGCTCCAGATCCCTCGCCAGGCGAATGGCCTCCGGGGCGTTATAGGCGTGGTTAGCGTCCACCATCAGGGCGATGTCGCTCCCAATGGCTTCACGGATCGCGTGCACGTACCGGAGATCGGTCAGGGGCGCGTAGCCGATCTTGAGCTTCATGCCTCGGAAGCCCTCATCCTTGTAACCGATCGCCTCCTCAATTAGAGCGTCGACAATGCTGGGCACGTCTTGGGGCTCGTAGAGGCCGGTGGCATAGACTTTGGCGCGGGTACGGTAGGCCCCGCCCAGGAGCTTGTGCACGGGTTGGCCCAGGGCTTTGCCCTTGACATCCCATAGCGCGATGTCAACGGCGCTCAGTGCCGAGATAGTCACGCCTTTCTGGCCCTGGTCTCGCGTCCAGTTGTAGAGCTTGTCCCACAGGACCGAGGTGTCCAGTGGATCCCGGTCCACGATCAGCGGCCCTAGGGCGCGGTCAATGATCCGCGCCACGATGGTAGAGGGTCCGCCAAAGTAAAAGGCCTCGCCGTAGCCCTGGATGCCCTCATCGGTGTCCACGACGCAGATTGCCGTCTGGCGGCTGCTGCCTACGCGTTGGGACCAACCGAAGGCTTGATCGTCGAGCGAAGCCTGCAGGACGTAGGTGGTGACGTCTGTGATCTTCATAGCACATGACCCCTTTGCTACAGGTGGAGCTGACCTATAGACTAAAGATAGCGGCGGCCTGCGAATTACGCAAGCCGCCACTGAGGGCCAGAGATCGAACGAGGGTCATCGCTCGGGCAGATACGCCCACATACTGCCGTAGCCGCCGAGACCGGCGAGCTTGATCACGCGACCATCGATGGTTCGGACGTACTGCGTGCCGCCGATGCTCTCTTGGATCTCGCGCTGGTGTACACCGGAGTAGGCCGTCTCGCCGGCCGTGGCCCAGCCCAGCCGATCGCGTACCTCCGGCTGTTCGCGCCAGACCTTGCCAAAGCCGCGGATGGGCTGTTGGCGTCCCTCGGGCGGGATCACGAGGGGATCGCGGTCGGGTTCGCCTTCCTCCCAGGTGTCCTCGTGGAGATCCCAAACGTAGTTGTCATATAGCACGTAAACGACGTCTCGTCCCTCTACGTCCTCCAGCCAGATCATCAGCCCCTTTTCAAAGGGCTGATAGGAGCCCTGCGTGATGAATGGGGCGTTGGCTGGACACACTTGGGGTATGGCCGAGGCTGGGACGGCATAGTCCCCGGATTCGAAGAAGTAGTCGTGCGCACAGGGCCAGTCCAGCGTGATGGACTCCTGGACCTGGGTATCGCCGTCGCCGAAAGCGATGAGGGTCACGTCGGGATTGTTGTAGAGCGTGGTTGCCAGGTCGAAGGTCACGGTACCCCTGGGCGCGACCTCGCGCCACGGCATAAAACGTCGCGCCGTACCAACGAGGATGCGCACCCTGGTAGCGCCCCTCGTCTCCCAAGTGCAGGTGATGACTTTGCCGCCGTCGCTCTTGCCTTCCGTAGCAACGTCGAAGGTGACGATCTCCAGTGGAGGAGGCGTGTCGGTCGGTGGTGGTTGTGGCTCGGGCGTGCCCGTGGGCAGCGCCGGCTCCTGCGTGGGATCGATGCTCTCCGTGGCGGTCGGCTCGGCCTTGGGTGGGAGCTCGCCGGTCTTCGGCTTCACCGGCTCATCGGCGGCCTGCGGCAAGGTCGTGGGGCTGGGCGTGACCTCAACAGGCGCCACGACTGTGCGTGAAGCGGAAGCCGTTGCCGGTGTGGTTTCCGGTGTGGGCTCATCGGGATAGACGATGTCGATGCGCAGCAAGCCGCATCCGCCTAGCAACAAGGCCGGAAGGAGTGTGGCGATGGAACCTCTCTTGAGGAAAGCTAGTTTCACACAGGTAGCCATCTTCGTCCTCATCTCTCAACCTTTATCGGATGTTTGTGGACTCCTTACCTACAGTTTAGCCTTTTCTTGAGTAAGCGCCGTCACAGCGCAGTGACTAACCCATTACAGTCGGTTACAGTTTTGTCACACGGCAGGTCCTGGCGACTGGCGATGTCCATTGGTTCGCATGGCACTCTATGATGTGAATCTCCAGGGTTCTGTGGTGAAGTGTGAGGCACGTATCCGCGTCGGCATCGGCCCCGTCGCTCGTCCAGTCTTGCCTATGATGATGGTGATATAGTTGCAGTATGCGGGCCCTTGCCTATACTTCGGTCCACGATGAAACCTTACACGCGACTCACCTTAATCGCCTTCCTGCTCTTCATGGCGCGCGGTATGACCGGGCCGATCAGCTCGATCTACGTCAGGTCTCTGGGGGCCAGTTACCTTGCTATCGGCCTGTTAGGTACTGTGACCTCGGTGACGACAATCGCGGCTAGCTACCTCTGGGGACGGGCCTCCGACCGAATCGGGCGCCGTAAGGACTTCCTGGCGGGCGGTCTTGCCGTACTCGCGGTCTGCTTCGTCGCACTCACCCTGGCGCCGGGGTATCTCCTGCTCTTTCCTCTCTACGTCCTCATGGCGACGGCCCAATCGGCCTACGACATGGCCAGCCTTGCCCTGATGGGTGACTGGCTGGAGGTGCGCGGTCGGCAGCGCGTTAGCGGAGGCCGCGCCGACCGGGGTCGTCGTATGGGCGCCTACCGTGGTCTAGCGTCCCTGGGTTTTGGGCTGATGGCCTTTGTCTCGGGCACGATAGCCGACCGGCTTTCGCTGCGGTCGCCCTTCGGCGTGGCGTCCGGCTTCTTTGCCGTCGCCTTCGTCCTTGCCCTGAGCGTGCAGGAGGCCCCCGTTGAGGAGCGGGATGCAGGGAGGCCGGGGCCTAAGCCCAGGGCGGCCCAGGTGACCGCTCGACCTGATGCCGGATCAGGGGCACCCGCGCTCCCCCTAATGCCGTTGTTGGTGGCCGCGCTCCTGTGGTCGCTGGTCGTCGGTGCCGTCTACGCGGTCTGGGGTAACTACATGGTCGAGGCGTTGGACTACACCCCTGCGCAGATGACGCGGCTCTGGGCGCTGGCGTCGCTATCCGAGTTTCCCCTGATGATGTTGGCTGGCTGGCTGTCAGACCGGGTGGGACGCCTTCCGATGCTAAGTCTGGGCTTCCTAACCTGGGGAGCGGTTTTCGTCGGCTACCTGGTGGCGCCCTATATGCCCTGGATCGTCCTAGTCCAGCTGATGCGGGGATTTGCCTATTCGGCGCACACGGCAACGGCGATGACCTATGCTGCGGAGGTGCGTGCCCGCTCGGAACGGGGCCGTATCTCGGGTCTCTACGGTACGGCCGGCGCTTTGGGATCGATAGTGGGATCGTCGTTGGGTGGTGCGCTCACGGAGTATGTCGGGTTCCGCGCCCTGATCGGAGCGGGCGCGGGCATTATCTTCGCCGGAGCGGCTTACCTTGCCGGCGCCACGTGGCGGCATCGCGGTATTCCATCTGCTCGGGAGCGGGCCTAGAGGAACAGAGTTGCGAGCCTGGTGCTAGACCTGACAGGGGTTTGGCAAAGGGAGCTGCTGGTGGCGTGCGCGGCCCACCTGAGTTCTGTCGCGAGCGCCTGGTTGTACACAGTTGCGGAGAGCCTGAGTTGGCGTATAGTGTGTGAAGAGCGTGCTTTGCACGCGTGCAGGGCATGAGTTCAAGGCACGTGTGCACGGCACCTTAGCTAAGGAGGAGCGCATGACAGAGTATCCGCGTTTGACGTGGCCCCGCAAGCCCGCGGAAGAGGCGGGCTTTGATCGAGAGAAGCTGGGCTTGGCGCGCCGCTGGATGGATGAGCACGCTGATGACCGCGGGTATCGCCTCGCCATTGTGCGAGATGGTTACCTTGTGCTTGAGGTCAACCAAGGGGTATCCGCCGATGAGAGGTTTGGCATCGCGTCCGCAGCGAAATCTATCTACAGCAACGTCCTCGGCATCGCGGTTGAGGAGGGCGTGATCCCATCCGCCGACGCTCGGGTCGTCGACGTCTATCCAGAGATGATGGACGTGCCGGAGGGCGAGGGACCGAAGGAGGGCCGGTACGCCTTTCCCAAGGACGTAGACGTGACCTTCCGCCAACTGATCTCCAACACCTCAGGGTATATGAAGCCCGGAGAGGTGCCCGGCACGGTCTTCCACTACCAAACGTACGGCATGAACGTCCTGACCCACGCACTGGCGAAGGCGTACAACCTGTATGACGTTGGCGACCCGGAGGGCTCGCCCGGTTTCCAGCGGCTTATCGAGGAGAAGATCGCCCGCTACATCGGAACGGACTGGCGATACAGTATGACGAACTTCGACTTGCACGAGCGGGCGCGGTTGAATATCTTTGGGTACTATTGTCAGGTGCACAGTGGACCGTTGGATTTGGCGCGGGTTGGCTGGCTCTGGTGCAACTGGGGCCGCTGGATGGATCTCCAGGTGATCCCTGAAGCCTGGATGAGGGCCTCGGTCAGGGTCAACCCCGATATCAGGGAGTACGCGCCGAGGGAAGAGTGGATGTACGGTTACGGCTTCTGGACCAACGAGGCTGGTGAGATGTGGTCTGACCTTCCAACCGATGTTTTCACGGCAAGCGGGGCCGGCGGCCATTATGTCACCGTCTTCCCGACCGAGCGTCTCGTGGTCGTGCAGAACCCCGGACCCTATCACCGCGCGCGGGAAGGCGCCGAGCGGGCCAACGGCGAGATGCTCCGTCTTGTGCTGGACGCGCTGATCTGATCAACACTTGGGGTCTTCTCTCGTTCTTGGAAGATACCCCTCCCGGTTGACTGCCGGGTAGATTCAAGGAGTTCGTATGTCTGGAAGCTTCATACCAATGACAGTCGAGGAGCTGGAGGCGATGGCGGTTACGCTCCGGTGTGACATCATCGAGATGATCACCACGGCTCAGGCCGGCCATCCGGGTGGCTCCCTTTCCGCTGCCGATATTGTCACGGCCCTCTACTTCCGCGTGATGCGGCTCGATCCACAGAACCCGGACTGGCCGGACCGGGACCGTTTCATCCTTTCAAAAGGGCACGCGTGTCCGGTCTGGTACGCCGCCTTGGCGGAGCGTGGGTACTTCGACAAGTCTCATCTGGGCACGTTGCGCCAGATTGATAGTATTTTGCAGGGTCATCCCGATATGCGGAAGACCCCGGGCATCGACATGACCGCCGGTTCGCTGGGACACGGGCTCTCCGCGGGCGTGGGCATGGCGCTGAGCGGCAAGCTTCGGGCTAAGGACTACCACGTTTGGGTCGTGATCGGCGATGGTGAGACGCAAGAGGGCTCGGTCTGGGAGGCCGCCATGTCGGCGGTCAAGTGGAACCTGGACAATCTGACGGCGATTGTGGATCGCAACCGCCTGCAGAACGATACTTGCGTCAAGGAAGTCATGCCGATTGCACCGTTGACCGACAAATGGCGCGCGTTTGGATGGCATGTGATGAACATCGACGGCCATGACATGGACCAGGTCGTGCGGGCGTTGGAGGTGGCCAAGACCGTCAAAGGGCAGCCCACCGCTATCGTGGCGCATACGGTGAAGGGCAGGGGGGTCTCTTATATGGAGGACGTAGCTGCGTGGCACGGCAGAGCGCCGTGCGCGGAGGAGGCCGATCAAGCGCTGGAGGAGATTCGGGGGTACGCCTGTGAGTGACGCGATCTACCACCACCTACGATCTGGTGTCATCCCGCTGATTGAATCCGGCACCCTTCTCACTGAGGCGGAGGGCGAGGCCACCCGGTACGCGTACGCCGACGCTATCGTCGAGTTGGGGCACCGCAACCCCAATGTCGTGGTGCTGGATGCTGATGTCTCGAAGTCCATTCGCACCACCCAGTTCGCCGATGCGTTCCCGGAGCGCTCGTTCAACTTCGGCATAGCCGAACAGAATATGGTGGCCGCCGCGGCTGGGATGGCGACGACGGGACTGATTCCCTACGCGAGCAGCTACGCGGTTTTTCTCACGATGCGGGCCCTGGATCAGGTGCGCAACAGCGTTCACTATCCGCGTCTCAATGTCAAATTCGCGTCGAGCCACGGCGGCATCACCCCGGGGCCCGATGGCCCCACTCATCAGGGACAGGAGGACCTGAGTCTGATGCGGGCAATCGCCAATTCCACGGTGGTGGCCGGCGCGGACTCGGGGACCACGAAGCTGGCGACTTGGGCCGCGGCCGAGGTCGACGGCCCAGTCTATCTGAGCTTCACGCGCGATCCCGTCCCCTTTCTCTTCAATGAGGATTATCCCTTTGAGATTGGAAAGGCTGTTGTGATCCGTGCGGGGACCGATGCCACGATTATCGCGATCCGCGATATGGTCTCGCAGGCGTTGGTCGCGGCCCAGCTCCTTGTCGATCGAGGGCTGAGCGTACGGGTGATCGATTGCCACACGCTCAAGCCGTTGGATCAGGCGACGTTGCTCCAGGCGGCGGAGGAGACCGGCGCTATTGTGACGGCCGAGAGCAACACGATTCTCGGTGGTTTGGGCAGCGCCGTCGCGGAGCTCTTGGTGGAGCATCACCCGATTCCGATGGAGCGGATCGGGCTGCGGGACACCTTTGCCGAGTCAGGTCCCTATCTGGAGCTGCTGAAGAAGTACGGTATGTCGGCCTCGCACATTGCGCAGGCCGTGGAACGCGTCGTGGTGCGAAAGTGAGCTGCGTGGGGGGAATACGACGGGGGTGGCGTCTCCCCAGACGGTCGGGACGTGCTGCCCGCACCGGGGGTTCGCCCTATCGGGATCAACTCAAACCACAATCTATAGAAAGGAGTGGCGGCTGTGAAACCCAAAGTCTATGTGACGCGCCGGGTGCCGGATGCCGGGCTTGATCAGGTCCTGACTGCTTGCGATGCAGAGGTCTGGTCAGACGAGCTACCGGTCCCGCGCGATGTGTTGTTGGAGAAAGTCCAGCATGTCGAAGGGCTCTACTGCCTGTTAACCGAGCGGGTCGACGAGGAACTGCTGGACGCTGCGCCTCATCTCAAGGTCGTCAGCAACTACGCGGTAGGCTACAATAACATCGATGTGGACGCCTGCACTGCCCGGGGCATCCCCGTGGGCAACACCCCCGGCGTTCTGACGGATACGACCGCGGATTTCGCCTGGGCTCTTCTGATGGCGACCGCCCGGCGGGTGGTCGAGGCCACTCACTATGTGGTCGAAGGTAGGTGGAAGACGTGGGGGCCACGATTGTTGCTCGGCGTCGATGTCCACGGTGCCACGCTGGGTATCATCGGCTTCGGTCGCATCGGGCAGGCTGTGGCCCGACGCGCCAAGGGTTTTGACGTGCGCGTGCTCTACCATGACCCGTACGTGGGTGACGTCGATCCGGACCTGGCGGATGCGCAGCAGGTCGATCTGCCGACGTTGCTGCGGGACTCTGATTTCGTGTCGGTGCACGTACCATTGACCGACGAGACGCACCATCTCATCGGATCAGAGGAGCTTGCGCAGATGAAGTCCTCGGCTGTGCTGATCAATACGTCGCGTGGTCCGGTCGTGGACCCTGAGGCACTGGCGAAGGTATTGGAGGCGGGAGGGATCGCGGGCGCTGGTTTGGACGTCACCGAACCCGAACCAATTCCCGCTGACCACCCGTTGGTTGGACTTGTCAACTGCGTTGTGACGCCGCACATTGCCAGTGCCAGTGTCACCACCCGGGACAAGATGGCTATGATCGCCGCGGAGAACCTGATTGCAGGGCTCCAGGGGGAGCGTCTGCCGCATTGTGTGAACCCTGAAGTCTACTCAGATAACGCTTAGTCTGGTCTCCGATACTGACAGTGTAGAGAAGGCGAACACGACGACCTACAGCCACACTGAGAGGCGCCTCATTTAGGAGGACTGCCCCGCATATGGGGTATCGTCGTGTTCGCCACTCCGTTCCGCGCTCCGAACTCGATGTTGCCCGTCGTCGGTCTGTGCCGGGTGGCACTGGCGCTTGACAGTCCGGGCGAACCCCATAGAATTGGCCCATCATTCGTCTTATTGGAAAGGATCTCATCATGGATATCTTCATGAAGTGCGCCGACTTTACGGCAGCCGACGACGCAAGAGAGGCCGGTCTTTACCCTTACTTCATACCGCTAACGAACAACGAGGGCACCGAGGCCCTCATCGGTGACCATCATCTGATTATGATCGGCTCGAACAACTATCTCGGACTGACGGTTCATCCCAAGGTGCGTCGGGCGGCGCAGGATGCCTTGGAGACTTACGGCACCAGTTGTACGGGCTCTCGTTTCCTCAACGGGACGCTTGAACTTCACCTGGAGCTAGAACGCCGGTTGGCCAAGTGGGTCGGCAAGGAACGGGCTTTGGTCTTCAGCACCGGCTATCAGGTGAACGTGGGTACGATCTCCGCGATGGTGGGACGCGACGATTTTGTGATCACCGACAAAGAGGATCATGCCAGCATCGTCGACGGATGTCGTCTTTCGTATGGCACTATGAAACGATATCCTCATAACGATATGGAGGCGCTGGAGCGGGTCCTCTCGTCATTGCCCGAGAACCGAGGTAGGCTGTTGGTTGTGGATGGTGTCTTCAGCATGGGCGGCGATATCGCGCCGTTGCCCGACCTGATCGAGATCTGTCAGAAGTATTATACTCGACTGATGGTCGATGATGCCCATTCCGTGGGGGTACTGGGGGGTGGACGGGGCACGTCGGTTGAGCTCGGCGTGACCGACGGGGTCGATCTCATCATGGGCACGTTCAGCAAGTCCTTTGCGTCGCTGGGCGGCTTTATCGCCGGTGACGCCGACGTGATCGACTACATCCAGCACCATGCACGATCGCTGATCTTCAGTGCCAGCATTCCGCCGGCCAATGCCGCTGCTGCAATGGCGGCTTTGGAGATCATGCAAGAGGAGCCGGAGCGGGTGCAGCGGTTGATCGAGATCGGCGAGTTTATGCGCAAGCGCTACCGCGAGTTGGGTTTCAACATCGGCCACAGCGAGACGCCCATCATCCCGATTATCATCGGCGACGACGACAGGACGCTTCGCTTCTGGAAAGCGCTCTTCGACGCCGGCGTCTACACCAATCCGGTCCTGTCGCCGGCTGTGCCGCCCGGGCTCCAGCTTCTGCGCACCAGTTACATGGCGACACACACCGACGAGCAGTTGGAGAAGGTGCTGTCGACCTTTGCACAGGTGGGGCGGGCGCTGGATGTGATCTAGGTGGGAGGTTGTCGATGGTACCGTGGCCCGCAGGTTGTCTTGGCGACCTGCGGGTCTTTTTGATGAAGCGGGTCGTTCTCAAGCAAGGAAGGGAGTAGAGGTGACTCAAACGGATGGTCGCATTCTTGTAGCGTATAGCACGGCAGCGGGGTCGACGGCGGAAGTGGCAGAAGCGATCGGGGATGCTATCGAGGGCATCGAGGTTGACGTAAGGCGTGCGCGGCAGGTGAAAGACGTCAGCCCATACAAAGCGGTGATTCTCGGGTCGGGCATTCGCGCGGGACGGGTCTACAGGGAAGCGCTTAACTTCTTGGAGCGTCACCAGGCGGCGCTGAGACAGATGCCGGTGGCCTACTTCGTAGTCTGCCTGACGATGATGGAGGATACCGAGGAGAACCGTTGCGAGGTCGAGGCCTACGTGGACCAGATGCGCCAGGCCGCGCCACAGGTCGAGCCGGTGGAGGTCGGGCTCTTCGGCGGCAAGATGGACTTCAAGGAACTATCGTTGCCTATCAGGCTTATCATCAAGGCGATGAAGACCCCGGAGGGCGATTTCCGTGATTGGGACGCCATCCGTGCGTGGGCAAAGGAGCTCAAGCCTAAGCTCACGACGACGTGAGCCGCGCCAAGCGACGGTCCAAAGCTGTGACGACAAGCCTTTCACGAGCCACTCGTCTCTATTTGCCCTAGTGCCCAGCGCGCGTGTTCGCGTACCAGGGCGCTGGGGTGGCTCTCGGCGGCGCGCTTGAGGTGGGGCCGCGCGGAAGGGTCCCCCAGGTTGCCCAGCACCACGGCGGCGTTGCGAGCCAGGCCCTCGGGCGTCGCGCGCCAGATGGGCGTTCGGCGAAAGCGAGCATGAAAAGCTGTCTTGTCCATCGTGAGGAGATCGGGTAGGTAGAGCGTGGCGTGCTCCGGTATCGGGTCAGCCTGATGCGCCGCTAGGGGGCGGCGGTTCCAGGGGCAGACCTCCTGGCATATGTCGCACCCGAAGACGGTCGTATCCATCGCGCGACGATAGGCCCTGGGAATGGCCCCGCGATGCTCGATGGTCAGGTAGGAGAGACAACGCCGGGCGTCGAGCTTGCCGGGGGCGACGAGGGCGCCGGTGGGACACGCCTCGATGCAACGGGTGCAGGTCCCACAGTTCGGCAGCGTTGGTCGCGGGGTGGGGGGGAGCGCGACGTCTAGCAACGCCACGCCCAGGAAGATGTAGGATCCGAGCGCCGGGTGGATCAACGTCGTGTTCTTGCCCGTCCACCCAAGCCCGGCGGCCTCCGCCCACGCGCGCTCCAGCACCGGTCCTGTGTCCACGTAGGTTCGGGCCTTTACGGGAACGCTTAGGCGACTTTCGATACGGCTGACCAGTGCCTTGAGCCTGCGCAGCATCCACCGGTGATAGTCCTCGCCCCAAGCGTACCGTGATACCCGTCCGTGATGTGGCGGCAGCGGGGGCGGCGGGCCGCCGGCATAGGATGCCGCCACGACCAGGACGGTCTGGATCTCGGGCAAGATATGCCGCGGATCCTGGCGACGGTGCACTGCATCCTCTCGCGCGAGGTAGTCCATCCCACCGGCGTAGCCGGCCTCAAGCCATGCTTTGTACTTCCCCCACGTCGGGCTGGGCCCGGCGGGTACGGCGCCCACGAGGTCCAGGCCGGACGTCGTGGCCATGGTCCGGAGTTCCTCGGCGGTCAGGGGTACGTTCGGCATCTGCGTTCAGCCTCTCACTCTGTGACGCGGATCGGGCCCAGCAGCACCCGCTCATCCAGGTAGTGTCCGTCGGGCGCCACGACAGGGAGCCTGCCCTCCGGTGAGAAGAGCCCCACCTGAATCGGGTAGCTGCCCGGCGGCGTCTCGGGGATGAGCGTGATCTCCCGCGTCTCGCTTATCACACCGTTCGTCCAATCAGGATGCCCACCGTCCCGGCTCCCCCAAACATTGTACGCTTCATCGAGGACTTGGGCGAAGACCTGGACGTCATCGCCGACCTGGATGTCGAGGGCCTGCCAATAGAGCGTAAGGGTCGTCGCGCCGCCCGGTGCCACCACGCGCGGCGTGACAGTATAGCCGACCAAGGCGGCGCGGTCGGCGAAGTTGGCGTCAAGAGCGTTAGGCCAGGGACCTTCGGAGGCCAGAACACCGATCTCGCCGACGGTGAGTGTGTCGATCAAGGGGGAGGGGTCACCGTCGACGGTGATGGGCAAGCGCCCCAAGCTCGGTTCGTAGAGGCCGATGCGCGCTACGAGATGGTTGGGGCTGTACAGGGACTCGGGTAGATCGACGCGGTAGATATCCCGGAAGGGGATCCCTGCGCGCCACGACGTAGTGGGTGCCCGACTGAGTCCAGGCCAGGTATCCCGTTGGGCTGCCAGCGCGCCCGTCTCGTCCACCAGATGGACGAAGACAGCGTACGGGATCTGCGTCCACTGCAGCGGTTCCCAGACGACCTCGACGAACACAGGCTCGCCCGGTCGGACCGTCGCGGGTCTCACGGCGACGTCCCGTACGCGAGCGACCTCGCCGACCTGGACCTCCATCGCCGGGGAGGAACTCCGCTCAGTCAAGGGATATCGGACCGCGGGCCACAGGTATCCTCCCAGCGCAACCGCAGCAAGTCCCACCATCGCACCGGTGACGCCAAACCCAACCCAGGTGGATCGACGCATCCAAGCCTGGAGCCCGGACACGATCAGGACGGCGAAGGCCGGCAGCGCCGGGAAGAGAAAGCGCCCCATCGCTCCTGCGGGTTGGATCATCATATAGTAGATGACGACGCCGACGAAAAGAAACACGGTGAGGCCCAGGAGCGCGTAGCATTGGTTCGTAGTCGGCACTTCAGTGCCGCACGCGCGCGGAGAGGACGAAAACGGCACTGAAGTGCCCACTACAAACTTAGCCACGAACTTACCTGACGTAGTATACGGTGAATGCGGGACCTTATCCCGCGCCTGGATCAGGCTGCGCGCCGGCCTGCTGAAAATAAGTCCACTGAGCGCTACGACGCAGAGCACTAGAAGGATCGCGTAGATCGGGCTGGGTAGCGGGATCTGACCGTAGCCGAAACGTCCCCATAAGCTGGACCAGAGAAAGGGCAGGCCCTGGCGCACAGCCCAGAAGTTGCCCTGGGCCTCGCGTCCAGCCCACATCGCGTTGAGCTGGCGCATGCCCGTGAGATCGCCGTAGAGGCGCAGGTTACGGAGGAACCACCAGCCTGCCAGCGCGCCGGCGACAAGGACAATCAACGCCATCGATCGCAGCCACCGCCATAATCCGGCGGCGAAGCCGCCCGTGCGCGAGGTGTCGGAAGCACGACGCGCGGTCGACCACGCCTCCAACGCTACGGCGGCGGCGATGACCACGCCCAGCGCGGCCAGATGGAGCTTCGTAAGGAGCGCCAGGCCATAGAGAGCGCCCAGGGTGCTCGTGCGTCGCAGGGTGGCTCCACCCCGGAGTAGGAGGACGCAAGCCAGCAGCACGGCGGCGCCCATAAGGGTAGCCAAGATGTCGTTGTTCATCGCCCCGCTGAGATAGATGAACTGAGGGTTGAGCCCGACCACTGCGCTGGCTGCTAACGCCAGTTCCGGGTCGCCGCCCAGGATGCGCTCGGCCAATGTGTAGGTCAGCGCAACCGCCAAGGCGCCAACTGCGACGTTGATCCACCGGGAGACCAGCGCGGCGGCATACCCCTCGCGGAATGGCTGATCCTCCGACGGACCGTGCCAGTATTGGAGCTTGTTATCGATGCCAACGGCCCAATTCCTGTAGCCCCAGAAGGGGTTACCCGGATGGCGGTAAGTACCGCCGTGGGGCGTCGGGATCCAACCACCCAGCAGGGCGCTGAGGGCGTAGTAAAGGGGCGGGTGGTGGCTCTGAGCCCGAGCTGGTTCTTCGTCCTGCACCGGGAGACGGTCTTCAGTGGTCAGGATGCGGATGTAGCGATAGTGCCGGATCTCGTCGGTGGGTTCGAAGAGCGGGTTAACAACGCTTATGGCGCCCGCGACGAGTACGAAGAGCGCTGCGATTGCGGTACGGTATCGCTTGCTTCGCGGGCGGTTCATCGTGAGCTCTTGCATAAGCTGGCGGTCCTGAGAGATGGCGTTGGGGGCGTTCGCATCTCTCAGGACCCAGAAGTCAGATCTCCTGGACTGTGAGCGATGCGCGAATTTACTCTGCGGTCTCGATCGTCAACATCACGTTGGTGTTGCCCTCATCCTCGTTTTCGGAGATCGTCAGATTGAGCGTGCGATCATCTTTCTCCCATACGCTGTTGGCCATCGAGGACGTGCTGAAGGCGTCCTCGGTTTGGGTCCAGCCGGCGTTTTCGAGCTCGGACTCGTAATACTCATTGACGGTCTCCACATCGTCATCAACGCTGAAGACTGTGATGGTCCCCAGGCTGCTGACGTCCTGCGCGCCGGGATAGAGCGGAACGTCCTCGGGCAAGCCGCCGGACGCTGCTGCCTCGGGCACCTCGATCACGAAGGGCTCATTGACATCCACGACGTCCATCGTGAGCATCACCGTGCCCTCCTCGCCGTCCATAGTGCCGGTCATCTCCAAGATCAGGCGCACGACGAATTGTGGAAGGTCGGGTTCATCGGCGACCCAGATGTCGGCAGTCCCGCTCTCGACGTCGTCGATGCTTTCCTCTTCATCGAAGAGCGTCATCCACTTCTCGTCGTACTCAGCCTTGTAGTGGCGGGTGTCCAAACCGTTGACGGTCTCCTTGCCCAAGTACTCGTAGTCCTCATCTTTGACCTCGTCGACCCACTCCTCACCGGAGAGGATGCTGTCGAACTCGCTCCCCATGTCGGAGATCTCGTCGGAGCTGGACTGCATCCACTGGTCACCAAACCTCACGTAGACCTCGTCCTCGATCTGGATGAACTCAATGGAGCCATCCTCGGCTTCCACAGTGAAGCGGGTCGCGGCCGGATCGTGGGTAGTAGCTTGCTCTATCGTGAATTCCTCGACGGTGCCGTCGTCTTGCTCGATGGACCACGTCATCTCCGTCCGATAGCT
>JBNGDU010000136.1:12828-22633 GCA_049975025.1 Anaerolineae bacterium | reverse complement strand
TTACGCATCATGCAACCTCGCTCCGCAACCGCGGCCCGCAACCTGCGGCCCCCGCCTCACATCCCTGCCCGGGGCAACCAGCTTACCACAGCCCAAGACGCAGAGGTGCATCCAGAACCCAACATCCGATGGTAAGCACTCGGTGGCACACCCCGCCCATCTGAAGGTTCATACCGTCAAGCTTCCAGCTTCCAGCATCCAGTATCGCGCTTCCAGCGTCCCTCACTCAAAGTCCGCAATATACTGCTTACTATACGCCGTAGCCAGAAGCTCAAGGGCCTCCGCCGCGCGCATCTGCAAGGTCGCGAGACTCTCGAAGTCCTCCTTTAGGCTATCCCGGAACCCCTCCGACTGCCAATCCTCCTGGAAGGCCTCCCAGTTGCAGTAGCTCGACGTGATCTGGATCATCTCATCGAAAGCCGCGATAGCCTCTGCCCAGGGCAGATCCTCACCGACAAGCGCCCGCCCCGCCTCAAGGAATCCCACGGCCGATCGTTGGGTACCGAACATCCGCATCAGGGTGCGATGCGCGCAACCGTCGGCGTCGACGCCACAGGAGGAGCAGAAAGCTCCTTCCTCCAGCTTGGCCGCCGCCGCGGCGTAGAGCGCCGGGCCGTAGTGCAGCGACGGATCAGGGCCGCGCCCCGCGGCGACACGTGACCCGAATCGCAAGGCCTTATCCAGCGCGTCCTCAGGAGATAGCTCGGGCGACGTACGGCCTAACAGGTACGCAAGCTGCGCCTTGGCAGGCCCCCAGATGCGACCGACCAACTCAGCAAAGCCCGGCAGCGTCGCGAACGGCAGTTGATCCACATCCTTGGCCCAACCGGTGAGGACAGTCCAGGCAGGCCATGTCCGCAGCACCACAGCGTCGCCGTGATCCAGAGCCGCGCGCAACCGGGCGAAGTGGGACTCGTGGGGGGGCGGAAGCAGGCCCTCCGCCCTGTAGACGCGCCGGGCCGCATCGTCCCAGGGGGCGTCCCGGGTCACGCGATCAACGTGGAAGCCAAGGGCACGACCGAGGAAAACAATGCGCAGATCCGAGCCGGATTCCATCCACCATGCCGCGCAGTCCTCCCCCGGGTCAAGCATCGGCGCAAAAGCAATGCCCGAAAGCCCTGCAATCCAGTCATAGCCAATCGGTCGTTCCCAAGCGTGGAGCACCGCCGCGATACAGGCGACGAACGAGTCAATCTGGTTGGCGTCCCCTTCGATGCAAACCTTTGAATAGTCGGACATCTCGGTCCTCCTGTCCCCACGCCCCGGCTGGAGATCAAATGAACAAAACCCCGACGGACATCCTGGAACAACCCGATTCTAAGTCAGGTCGCCGAAAGCACAAAACGACCTACCGCAGAGGCTTGATGTCTCTATCGAACAGATCGACATCAGCAATGGAACTGCGAACGCACCACGCGCCCGCTGCCGGAGACCTCAACGCCCTCCATGACCAAGAGCGCACGCTTCATCGCGGTTCCTCCCTGATAACCGCCCAACTCACCGTCGGATCGGATCGCGCGGTGGCACGGAATCACAATGGGGAACGGGTTCCGGGCCAGGGCGTTACCCACCGCCCGCGCCCCGCCCCTAACACCCAGATGATGTGCGATGCGACCGTAGGTGCTCACGTAGCCGCGCGGGATGGCGTACTCGGCCAACAGCACTCGGCGCTGGAAATCGCTGCAAGCATCGAGCGCCAGTAGATCGAGCTTGAGGGGAACGACCTCTCCCTCAAGATACCGTCGGATGTCCTGCAACAGCTCATCCACAGCCGGATCCGTTCCAGGACGCAGATCGTCAAACATGGCTTGGGCGCGCGCTTCAGAGCCGGCATCTCCATGCGACAGGAAAATGCGATTCACGATCGGTCGCCGTGGCGCCCCCTGCCAGACGATCGAGACCGTTCCAAAGGGCGTTGCCGAGGAGAGCAGGAAGATCGGGTTCGCCGTCATCGCCGCCAACCGCCTCCGCTCTGCACCGGAAACCCAGCCGACGACCAGAAGGTGCGTCGTGCGCGCAAATGTAAAGGAGAGCGCATGCTACCGATTCCAGAACCACAACGGGTCGAAACCGTGGACTTCCAGCCACGCCTCGTCCGGACCTGACCAACCGAAGCGCTTGAGGTCAATCCTGCCCTTCTCATCGAACTCCACGCCTTCGGCCTCCAACAGCCGCCGCTGATCGCTGCCCTGCAGGCTGATCTTGCCCTGAGCGTTGACCACCCGCTGCCAGGGGACCTCCATCCAGGGCCGCAGAGCGTGAAGCGCATAGCCGACCTGGCGCGCGGTCACCGTCCCGACGATCTTCGAGACCTGCCCGTAAGTCGTCACCTTGCCGCGCGGTACCTGCCGAACGACCATATAGACAAGCTCGTAGACGGGCGTCCCATGCGTCTCATCTTCTGACACCGCTGCCTCCTCTAACCCTCGGCCACTCGAAACCTTCCCCGTAAGAAGGGAGACCCCAGGTCCGACCTAATGTACGCACAAAGACATCGCCTGTCAAAACAGGACCATCTCGGGCGCGCTTCGTTTTCCACCGTGGGCTGAGGTCGCCGTGCCAACACAATCCAGCTCCTGCCGCGTGTGGCCTATCACAGGTGCGAAGCGACCGTGAGAGTCTGTCTCTCGAGCTGTGGTAGAATAGAGGTATGACGTACGACTTGGAACTCAGTGCACACCCTACATCGCAGCTAAAGGGTGTGAAGGAGATTGCACCAGGATGAATACTCGCAGGATTATGGAAACATTTGAACACCACACCGGTCGCTTTCCGCGGGCGGCGGTGCAGGTCGCCATGCGGCACCCGGACGAGATCACACCGCAGCTCCTGGCGGTTTTGGAGCGCGCAGTGGAGGACATCGAGGCCATCGACGATGATCCCGGCTATATGGCTCACTTCTACGCCTTCTACCTGCTGGCCCAGTTTCGCGAGGAACGGGCCTATCCGCTGATCGTCGACTTCTTCTCCATCCCCGGCGAGATCACGCTGGACGTCACCGGCGACTTCGTCACAGAAGACCTGGGCAAGGTCCTGGCCTCGGTCTCCGGCGGCGACATCGAACCTATGAAGACGCTGGTGGAGAACCCCGCGGTCAACGAGTTCGTGCGGGGTGCAGCGATGGATGGTATGCTCACGCTGGTCGTCGAGGGCGTGCGGACCCGTGAGGAGATCCAGGCCTATTTCGGCGAGCTTTTCCACGGCGGGCTGTCGCGAGATGATGCGTTCGTGTGGTCCGCCCTTGTCAGCAGAGCCACGGACCTCTATCCAGAGGAGTTGATGGACGAGATCCGGCAAGCCTTTGCCGAGGATCTAGTTGACGAGATGTTCATCGATCTGGACTGGGTGAAGGAGACCTTAGCGGGAGGTAAAGCCGCGGCGCTCGAGAGGCTGCGTGAAAACACCCACCTTCACTTCGTGGAGGACACAGTCGAGGAGATGCAGTGGTGGGCTTCCTTTGAGCCCCCCGTGAAGTCTGCGAGCGATCTCCACTGGATGGCACCCAAGAGCAAGATGCAGCCAACACCCGCGCCGCGAATGAAAAAGGTCGGTCCCAACGACCCCTGTCCCTGCGGGAGCGGTCGCAAGTATAAGCACTGCCACGGCAAACGAACCTAAGCGAAGCGCCTGCGCAGATCCCGCCGGGGGTCGCCTTGGACCGTGTCAGCAGGTCCGCGGCGCGCTATCTCGGCTGTGTGGCGTGAGGCTGAGCGAGCCAAACAGCACGGGGTGCGGCGTACCCAACGGGAGGCGCATCGATCCGGCCCCAGAACCCGACATCGTCGTGACCACGGAGACTCAGGTTGGCCAATACCGGCAGGTGGCACGGTCACCGTGACGGTCACGGCAGCGGATTCGCCCAACGCGAGGTCAGAATGCATCCTCTCGTACCGACGCGATCAGCGCCGCCATATTCCCGCCGAGGATCGCACGCTTGTCCTCCTCCGAGATGTCGGCGTGGGTGACGCGACCGATCTGATGCGCATTGTCGTTGAAGGGAACGTCGCTGCCAAAGAGCAGCCGGTCGGCGCCAGCCGCCGCCACCCAGCGTTCCAGGTCGCCATAGTAGACGCGCGAGAGGCAGGTGTCCAGGTAGACATTGGGCCGGGCCTCCATCACCACCGCCAGCGACTCAGCCATCTCGGGCTCGTAGGTCGCCGCGGCGTGGGCCAGGATAAAGGTGACGTCGGGATAGCCCGCCGCAATCCGCTCCAGTGTGCTCGGGTCACCGTAAGTGTGGCTGAGCACCAGGCCTCGGCGCACCTGCATCATCGCGTAGACGCGCTGATAGGCCGGGCCGTCGGGCGGACAAGCGTGGCTCGTCGGATGAAGCTTGATGCCGAGCAAGTCCAGGTCGTCCAGGCAGCGCGCGACCTCGCGCTCGATGTCGTCCTGGTAGTTCGGATTGATGACGCCGTAGCCGAGGAAGCGTCCGGGATAGCGCGCCTGCACCTCGGCGGCTAGGTCGTTGCCGCGCCGGTAGTCACCGCCGAGCGCCTGAAACGTCGAGAGACAGGCAGTCTCAATGCCGATACGATCCATCGAAGCGAGAAGGCCCTCGGCGTCGCCGTAGGCAGCGTGGATCGTGGGCCAGATGCCGAGGTGGGCGTGGGCGTCGATCACCTGGTAGTTGACCAGGGACCACCCGGAAAGCGCGGATGTTTTGATCGTTTGGTTCATCCTCAATCACACCGCCCCATACCAATCACCACATTGGCGCGAATAGCGAACTGCTCGTGAGCCGCCTCCAGCGTATACATCTCTCCTTCTTCCGCCATGCCAAGACCTCCTCTATCGCCCAATCCGGGGCGCGGTGCTCAAGCGAACGAACTCCTCACACATCGCCTCGATGGCCTCCTGGCGATGACCGGCCCCGGCGGGATCAGCATACCACTGGGCCATGAAACCGCCCTCAGGGCGCCCCAAGAGACTCACCATCCTTCGGGCGTAGGCGCGGATCTCGTCCAGAGATCCACGGACCATCGTCTGCTGGATGTCGACGGGGCACCAGAAGGTGATCCGCCCACCGAACTCGCGCCCCAGCCGCTCCAGCCCCATGTTCTCCTGCTGATCCATCTGGACCACGTCGAGGCCGATCTCGATCAGGTCATCCAGGATCGAGGTGATGTCCCCGCAGCTGTGGAGCAAGGTCTGGAGACCGGCGTCGTGAGCGGCGCCGTAGACGCGGGCGTAACGCGGCTTCCAGATCTTACGCCAGGACTCGGGCGAGATCATCAACCGGTTCTGAAGGCCCCAGTCATCGCAGAACATATAGCCGTCAACACCGGCTTCGACGTAGCGCTCAATGGCATACAGGTTCATATCCACCAAGACGTCGATCAACCAACCCAGCTTCTCCGGCGCCAGATGGATGTCCGCCCAGACGTTCTCCAGGCCACGGATGAAATGAGTGCGCTCGTAGAGCGAGATGCCGCCACCGATAAGATACTTGTCCCCGGCCCGTTCGCGCGCGCCCTCCAGGTCCGACCATCGCCGTTCCTCCCGGATATCCGGTATCGACAGCTCATCCCACTGCCGCCAGTCCTTCAGTGGGAAGTCCTTGACCTCACCCAGGTTGGAGACGCCGATATTCTTCCAGACGCTGCCCCACTCATCAACGCCCTGTTTCGGGCGCGCATCCGGCGACGGCGTCATGCCCACGTGGGCGAAATCGGTGCCGTAGGGCTCGGGCAGATCGTAGGGGATGCGCTCAGCCCCCTCAAAGCGGATCGTGCGAATAACAATCTCTCGTGGCGTCATCGTCATACTGCACCTCGCAATCAAGTCTCGACCTCACCGAAAAGACCATCCGGCTGCAAAGCGCAGAGAGCGGACAGGGTTAACCGGCTCGATGTCGCGCGTCTCATACGCTCACAGCCTCCAGCAATCGCCGGAGATTGCCTCCGGCCACCAACGCCCGCGCCTCGTCATCGATCAGGCTGTAGGCGAGCGCCGTGATGGCGGGGCCCGGCGCGCGGTGGGGCATGCCCGTCCCAAAGAGCACCCGCTCCGGTCCCAAGGTCTCGCAGACCAGCTCGATACCGCGATGGACCGTGTAGTAAGAGGTCTCGACGTGGAGATTGGCGTGCTTGTGCATAAGCGGGAAGAGCCAGCGGTTGCTTCCGATGTTGGGCCGCACCAGGACGACGGGGAGCTCTGGGAAGGCCTCACAGACCTCGTGAATCCCCTCCCAATCGATGGTCCGCTCACTCCAGCCGTCGTGGCCGAAATCAACCCAGAGCGGAATACGATGATCCGCTAATTGCGACAGCAAAGGCTCCAGGTTCCAGACCCGGAAGGCGAAGCGGTAGGTGTAGGGCAAAATCCGTGCGGCTCGTACGCCGGCGTCCAACATCGCCGCCACAACCTCCTCGGGCGGCGCCACCTCGCCCGTCTCGTGCGGCAGCATCACCCAGCAGGGAAGCAACTCCGGGTGACCGGCGATCTCCGCCAATAGCCGTCGGTTGCCGTAAGCGGGATCGTGACCTGCGGCATCTGCGTGGTAGACAAGCGCGCCCGCAAGCTGCAGCTCGTTCAGCTCTGCCACCAGGTCTTCCGCCGTGACCGGAGCGCCGGGCCGGCGCTGTTCGCTGCGTCCAAGGCGGCACTCCGCGTCAAGCCACCGGATGTCCGAAGACAACCCTACCGCGCTATCTTCCATCTTTCAACGCCTCCATTGAGTATGACCACGCCGCCCTTGAGTAGGGCGGCGCACTCGAACCATACCCATACTAGCATCGATCGACAATCATGAAAGTCGCGCGACACCACGAGGAAACAGATTACGGGGCGTCCTGCAGCGGGACGAAGATCGCATCGCCGCGCCCCTCACCGACGTCCCACCGTTCACCTGTATCCAGCCAGTAGGCGCCCGTTCGCAACCAGAGATCAGTCTGATCCTCGCCCAACGACGTCCCCAACTCGAAATGATGACGTTGGACCAAGGTATCGCCTTCTCGCCAGCTCCCAGCCGGTACGCCCAACCCATCCGCGACATCCACGACCTCGCCTTGGCCTGCGACAAGGTGAGCCATAACGGACAGAGGCCGGGGCGCTGGGAAGCCGTCGACCAAGAGCGGATGCCCGCGCGTCAGCGTCGTCCAGGTGGCGCGCTCGGCGACGTATGTGTAGCCTGCGGAGATATGCAGGGGCTCATCCGTCGTGAACGAAAGCTGACGCGACTCGAGCGTGAGACGTGCGAAGAGCACAAGGAGCAGGAACAGGATCAACGCCGCGCGGGACTTGACCGGAAGCTTCGTGGCATCCTCCATCACAAGCTTCCGGGGAGATCAAACCGGATCACGTAGCGCTCCGTATGTCAGAACCGTTCGAACTCCGTGCGCAGAATGAGCTCCTCCTGCATCTCGGGCGAGAGCCGCGTGAAGTAGTCGGCGTAGCCGCCGATCCGCACGATCAGGTCTCGGTATTGTTCAGGATGGGCCCGCGCGGCCTTCAGGGTCTCGACGTTCACGACGTTGACCTGCACCTCGAAGCCGCCGCGGCGCAGGTAGGTCAGGATCAGGGCCTTGAGGCCCTCGGAACCCTCAGCGGAGCGGAAAAGGGAGCTGTTAAACTTGAGATTGTAGGCCAAGCCGCCCAGCATCCGGCTGTGGTCCCAGCGGGTGACGGAGAGAACAGCAGCGGTCGGCCCGCGCGCCTCGCGCCCCTGCGCCGGCCCGCAGCCATCGGCGAAGGGGAAGCCGGCGCGGCGACCGTCAGGCGTGGCGCCGGTCTCCCGTCCCAAGCGCTCGTGCATGATCCAAGCGAAAGCGCCAGGGACGTACGGGCTGTCGTCGGGCTCGACGGTGAACCTCGAGCAGGTGTCGACGACGAAGTCCAACGTCTCCGACACCAATGCGTCGACGTCCTCGTCCCCTTGCCCGTACTTGGGATAGCCGTTGAGGAAACGCTGGCGGACCACCTCATAGCCCCCATAGTCTGCCTCGAGAATCGCTTTCAGCTCCGTGAAGCCGATCCGCCGCTGGCGATAGACCTCCTCTCGAACCACGTAGAGCGCGTCCGCGAGGTTAGCCAAGCCGATGAAGGAGCACTCGATCCAGTTGTAGGTCGCGCCACCGGCCTCGATGTCCTGCCCGCGCGCGATACAGTCGCGGGTGAAGACACTCTGAAGGGGACGACGGACCTTCTCCATGCGCGCCCGACGCCACCGGTTCTGCTCGGCGACGCCCTCAGCAATAGCGTTCCCAAGACGCCCGCGATAGGATGCGACGAAGTCGTCGAAGGTCACAGCGCCCCCATCCTCACGCTCAGCCTGCGCCGTGATCTCGTCCAACAGCAAGCCGCACGTATTGTAATAGGGCGAGGCGACCCAGATATTGCTGGCGCCCGAGGGCGTGATCTCCACACAGGTGGAGTTGATGTAGCGGCATGCCTCCGCGTCAGGCACCCCGTAGGCCTTCAGCCCCCTCTGGATCGTGCCGTCGCCGAAGAAGGCGGGGGTCGGGAAACCGTGCCCCATAAGCTCGACCGCGAGATCGACCAGCGCCTCGGGTGTCTCCTCATGCCAGCAGACGCCGACCGTCGGATAGATCATGTTCGTACGCCGCAGGGCTTCAAGACAGAGATAGGAGAGCTCGTTCGTCACGTCCTCTCCATTCTCGTCACGACCGCCGACCATCACCGACATCGCCAGCCCATCGGGCACGAAGTCGTTGACGAAGACATAGAGCTGCTCGATCAACAGTAGCGCGCGCTCCCGCGTCAGAACGCCCGCGTCCAGATCAGCCCGGTAGCAAGGCCAAAGCGTGCGATCCAGATGACCGGGGACGACCAGCGAGGCCCTGTCGGCGTGCATCACACCCATCAGCACGAACCAGAGCAGTTGCAGCGCCTCCAGGAAGGAGGCCGGCGGCTCGTGCGCGACGCGGCGGCAGGCGCCGGCGAGAGCGCGCAGTTCAGCCTGGCGGGATGGCGAGGGGCTTTCGCCCAGAGCCGCCTCCACCTCCTCGGCGGCACGGTCCATCATCTGAGAGAAGCCGTCCAGCGCATACAGGAAGGTCCTATAGGTCGCAGCTTGCTCACCTCGGGACGCGTCCAACCGGCTGCGAATTCGATCCGTCAATCCATCCAAGCCTAGCTCGAAGAGCCGATCCAGATCGAGCTCGCAGTGACCCCGCTGCCCCGGTTGCTCCAGCGTATAGTCATCGAGGTAGACCTCGGCAGCCGATACGTCGGCGGCGGGATAGCCCACAGCGCGCAGCCGCCCGACGAAGAGCTCCAGGTCATCGATCTCGAAGCGCATAGCCGCCAGACGATCGCCGGTCAGGCGTCCACGGCGCACCGTCCACGCCTCGCCTTCCGAGTCACGCAGCGAGTGCGCATCAACGCACGGGGTCTCCCAAGACCACGCCGGATAGTCGCCGCTCCGCTTGCGCGCCATCGTCCGCTCGCGCAACTCCGCAATCCGCTCAGCGTCCGTTGTCAAACCTTTGACCAAGGTCATCATAGCTTCCCATCCTCGATAAGGCAAACTGGTAAACCGATAGCTGGCAACCGGCTAACTGATCAGTCCACCAGCCAAATCGGCGAGACCCACGCCATCTCGCCGTTCTCCAAGATCACGCGACAATACCAGAACTCCCCGTCTCGCTGACGCGTGGCGGTCCACGTATATTCGATCTCATAACCTGCAAGCGGCACGACCTCGAAGACATCGCCGTCCCGCAGGATCTGGAGTTCGAAGAGCGGCTCGGGCGCGGAGACGGCGACGCGGAAAGCCACCTCCGCCGTCTCTCCCGTTTGCACCTCGCTGCCCATCAGCGCGCCATTGCACGAGAAGGTCACG
>JBNGDU010000136.1:8948-12818 GCA_049975025.1 Anaerolineae bacterium | reverse complement strand
CAAAGCCGTCGTGCCGAAAGTCCGGCGCGCCATAAAGGCCTCGTAGAGCGCGGAGCGGGTCAGCTCCGTGACAAGCAGCCCGGCACGGGCAAGGCCGGTGTGATCGGAGCTGGCGATGAAACCGAAGCGCCTACCATCAAGCAACTGGGGCAGCGCCCAATGGCCCTCTTCCTGGTGGAGGTTATTGGTCACACCAGGCGCCCACGGCTGCTCCCCGGAGCCCCGCTGATCCTGGAATATCTCGATGACGGGCTCGAAGTCCGGGTTAAAGAACTCCCAGTTGTAGGGGTGAAGGGCATCGACGACGTGATGGGGCGGGGTCACGATCCTGCGACCGGCGTAGGTCTCCCAGAGCCGCTGGAGGCTGCCGCCGGCGCACTCGGGGTCGCACGGCGTGTAGAAGGCGAGGTCGCCCTCCTCCTCGAGGTAGAGCGGATTAACGTGACCCCACGGCCCGCCCTCGTGACCACAGACGGCAGCGATACTGCCCGTCCACTCGTACGCGGGGATCGCGACGAACGTGCCGGGGAAGTAATAGTACTCCGCGAACTTGCGCGTGAGCAACATCTCCGTGTGCCACATGTTGTAGGCGTGGTCCGTGGTGGCGCCGAAGTCGCTGTGCTGGACGTCCTGCATCCACCTATAGCTGAGGTGCGCGTCGCGGTCGCCCTCGCGGATGCAGACGGAGAGATTCGTGTGCGCGTGGGTCTGACCCATCGCGTGGATATAGGGACCGTCACCGGCGTTGGGCAGTTCGGGATCCTCCACCGACGCTCCAGGTCGCGGCGCGATCACGTAGGGTCGCAGCTCGTAGTCGACCTCCCCCAGAGCCTTCAACGCAAGCTCCATCCTCCCCACGGTGAGCTCGCCGGCCTCGTCAAACCACTCTCCCTGGGTGCTCCAGCCGGTGTGGCGTCCGTCCTCGGTGAAGCCGACCCGCAATGAGTGACCGTCCAGTCCAAAGGAGATAGGTGCCTCCACGTGGGCCCTGGGGATCAGTTGCAGAGGCTTAGACCAGGTACTGTCACCATCTGCCTCGGCTTGTGGACCCAATAGCGTCATCAGTGAGATCGCAGGGTGGTTGTTGCGCGGCGCCATCCTCGGATGTCCGGCCTTCGCCATCTCCTCGACGTCCACACCAGATACGCGGAATGGCGCATCTGCCTCGGCAAAGCGGGGAGGGTCAGCTTCGCTATGCTGGCGCAGCAACAGCCGCAGACGACCCTCCGGGTCTTCGAAGACGTGGCTATGACCGGCGCCCGTCGAGCCGTGGACGATCATCGCGGCAGTGGGTCCCTGCTTCTGCCCTGGGATCACGGGCGCGTGCACGCCGAAGGTGCGCGGTCCGTCAGGGCCGTATCCTAGGACACCGGCGTAGACCGTGCCCCGCGTCTTGAAGAACCGCCGTTGAGCGCGGAACCGAAGATGTTCGACGAAGGCTCTATCCTGGCTCGGTTCAGCATCGAAGCAGGTGTAGGAAAACCAAAGCCCACCGGACCGGCGCGGCCACACCGAGGGATAGACGCAGGCATCGGCGTGGTTCGAAAGCCGAACGAGCTCGCCCAGGAGATGCCCATCGCCATCGAGACGCTGGAGCAGAATTCGATACTGGCCCGCCAAGAAGGTGCTGTAGGCCACGGCGATGCTTCCGTCATGAGTCACACAACAGGCCGGGTCATAGGCATTGAACGTGCCGTCGGTGATGTCAACCGGCGTCGAGATCTCGCTGTCCTCAATCCTGACCAGCCGGACGCGGGTCGTCTTCCCTAGTCGCTCCTCCCAGACCAGCAGTGACGGCTGACCTTCACGCCCTCGCCAGGAGGCAAGCGCACGCGGACGTCCCTTCGTCGGAATCGGCGCCACGACGCTTGCCGGCGGTGGGGTGTCCGTCTTGATCCCGCGCATGCCCCAACCCGCGGCCATGCGCTCCACCCAGAACAGGTAACCATCGACAAAGTGCGGGCTGAGCACATAGCTCTCGGCGGTCAAGACGGTCTCAGTGGCCTCGCGGTCCTTCTTGTAGATCAAGCTCTCGCGCGTGCCGTCCACGCGCAAATAAGCCATCGCCTGGCTTCCAGGCGTCAGATCAGCCACACCGCCATAGACCTCGTCGGTGTGGCGCATACCTCGGGCATAGATCCGCTTTGTCAACAACGCGGCGGTAGGATATTCCCACGCTTCCATCTTTCGTCCTCCTATACCATCGCCCAGATCAGGTCGCCTCCTCCTGACGCAGATGCTGCGCGGCGCGGATCATCGCCATATAGCCCTCGACGGGCACGTAGTCCGGAATGGAGTTCCCTGAGCCCAGGGCGTAGCCTTGGGCCTTCTCACGGAACCGCCGGCCCATGTCCACCACGCGGTCGAAGATCGCCCCGGGATCCTCCCGACAGAGGATATCGACGTCGACGCCGCCCACCAGCCCAATGCGATCGCCATACCGCTCAATCCAGGTGTCGAAGGGCGCGATCACGTCCTCGTTAGAGTGCTTAGCGTCGATGCCGGCTTCGATCATGTCCTCCATAACGGCGAAGATATTGCCGCACGAGTGCCACAGAAAGGGGCGTCTCGCCCGGTGCACCAGGTCGATAACACGATGGTACCGCGGGATCACGTGCTTCCGCAGCACATCCGGCGCCACCAGGGTGCTCACCTTGTAGCCCAGGTCATCCCCGACGCGACAGATGGCGAAGAGATCGCGATGGCGGTGTAGGAACTCCCGCCAGATTGTGACCATCAAATCGCCGATCCGCCGGTAGAGGTCAACGTAGAGCTCAGGGTCGTCAACGGACATATAAGCCAGGTACTCATAGCCCACCAGATCTTCGCTGATCTCAAAGACACCGTTCCCCACCCCGCCCAAGGCTTTCATGCCCGGCGGCATCGCCCTGGCCAATGCTCGGAATCGCGGGCCGGCGACGGTCCAGTACCGAGCGGGGAGCTCGTCCCACGGGTAGCGCTCGAAGTCAGCGCGGGTCTGGATGGGCCCCGGGTGCTCACCCAGCAGCGCCCCACCGCCGGGCAGAATCTCCGTGATACAGACCTCGTAAGAGACGGTATCGTAGGTCATCTCGCGCCAGAAACGCGTGTAGTGCTGGAAGTAGCGGTCCAGGTCCGCTTTGTCGCCGCCCCCTAAGGCCGCGAACTCGTAGTCAAAGACTTGCTCCATGAAGGCGATATTGATGATGTGCTCGTAAACCGGCAACCGAGCGGGTCGCCGGTTGTTCAAGACATCGACCATATATCGGTAATCGGGCTCAAACGTCATAGACCTGCCTCCACATCCAATGACCTAGGAGGGCCAAAGACAACCGCGCCGGCAACGGTACGCACGCGCTCAGGACCAAGCCGCAGTCGCCGACCGGCCCGCCGACCCCGCCGGTAGTTGGGCCGGATGACGCAAATCCAACGTCGAGACGCCATACCCACCTCCTCCGATGATCTCTCCCAACCAGGTCCGGGCCGAATCTGCGGTTCGAGGGCACGAACTAGCCGGCAAATCCCGAATCGGTGATTCGGTGCACGGAACCGCGCCCCAACCGATGGCTCGGCGACGCCCTATCGCTCGGGTCCGAAGGCGTAGAGCACGCCATCGACCGTCACCGTCAGGTAGTCCCACGGATCCTGGCCGATGCGCGCCGCGCGGGTGGTCACGTCGCGACGCATCCGGTCGCCCCATAGCCGCCCCAACTCCGGCAGCTTCTTGAGTCTGCGCCCGTATCCGTCGTAGAAGGCCTGAACCGGGCCTGAGGTATTCATCCAGATGAGCTGTTCCTCCTGGCTGTGCCACGTCACCGGACACGACCCCTGACCGATGTAGTCAGGCTGGATCGTCCAGAGATGATCGCCATGACCCGAAAAGAGCGAGAG
>JBNGDU010000136.1:0-8938 GCA_049975025.1 Anaerolineae bacterium | reverse complement strand
GCGAGAGAATGCCGTAGTTGCCCCAACGGGTCACCACCAGGACCTGAAATCCCGGCAGATCGGCGCGCACCTTGCCGACGAAGCGGCCCTGCGCGTGACCCACCCGGTGGATCGCCCGCGTGCGCCCTGTGAGACCGTCCACGACGTAGACACCGACGCTGCCGCCCAGCAGGAACCCCACCGGATCCACCGCCTCATCGCCGGCCAGAGCGCCCAGCGCGACAGCGTCATAGTGACCGGCGCCGATGACGCGCTGCATCTCCTCATCCCGGTCGTGAACCCACACGATGTCGCCACGGGCGTCGAAAAGCGTGCCGCCCGCCAGCAACTCATCTCGCCCGTCGCCGTTCACATCGTAGAACTGCACGCTGTAATGGTGTCCGTAGTGCGCGCCCGTCATCTTGTGGTGCCACAGAGGATTCAGATCCCGGTCATAGGCCCAGAGATTGACGCCCCCACCGCCCTTATCCTGCCGCCACTCCCGCAAGACAATGTCGAACCCACCCGTGTCGGTGAAGTCCCCGCTGCTCTGAGCGTAGTCGACAAAGCGCATGTGGGGCGGGAGCGGCGGGAGTTTGGACCGCGACACCGTCTCGCCATCCGAGCCCCGTAACACGATCATCTCGTCGGCCACTGTCTGGACCTGCACCTCCCCGCGCACGCCGGGACGTTCGTTGGAGTCGCGCGAGCCCGTGAAGGCATAGATCAGGCATCCTTGATCGCCGTCGTGGACTTTGGAAAAGACGATGTGAGGATGCAGGTGAATTGGAGCGTCCCATAGGAGCTGCCCCTCGGCCGTCAACGCCCGAACGTGTTCGGCCCCCGGCACGAGCAGATCGTAGCGGCCCGGGGTGTGGAAGTCCTCGAAGATCGGCGCAGCTCCTAGCTCCGACAGGTCGAAACGGTGCATGAGCACCGGATCCGGCACCTCGGCACCCCGGGCGGCTTCGCTCACCCGCGCCCGGGCCTGGCTTCGCGCATCGCGCGAGCGGTGCGACGAGGTCTGCTCGACAGTTAGATCGGCCAACCGAGCGCGCCCCAACGCACGCACCCCGACCTTGCCCGATCCAAAGGCCGTGTCCGTGACGAAGAAAACGACGCTCAGCTCCGGGCACCGGCATCGAATGCCATCGCCATCCAGGTCCGCCTGGAGCGTGACGTACTCATCGCAGACCATCTCCGCCTTACCCTCGTGCAGCGGCGCGGTGGCAAGCTCGAACCACTCATCGTTCTGTCGACGATAGAGCACCGCGCGTCGCTGTCCTTCCAACCCAAACTGATAGTAGGCGCGGGAGGTCTGCACGCGAAAGACGATGCCCACCAGCGCCTCCGAGCAGTTGGTACGATCGTGGTGAGGTGGATAGGTCCTCGTCATCGCCTTGACCTCAGCCGTGATGCGTCCATCCCGGAGATTCGGGCTTTTGGCCAGGATCGCCCGTCCTCGTGCGTTGCCCGAGAAAGCGTCGGTGAACTCCAGCACCGGGCGCCCTTCATCGCGCACCACGGCGAGTCCGGAATCGACCCTGAATCCACCCCAGGGCGCCAGCGGCGTCTCCCAATCACCGAAGCACTCGAGTTCTTCGGTGGCGGGCGGCGCCAGCGGCGCCAACACGGGCCCTACCGGGCAGCCATTCAGATCAAGCTCGTGAACGATCTGCAGCGCTTGTCCATCACGTGGCATAGTGCCTCCCCAGGTCGACGCATACGACGGTACCGCGTCTATGATACAGCAGGAGGGAAAGGAAGGCCAACGAGGGCGGAGAGGGGGATGACCACGGATGCTGGGAGGAGACGGGCAACAACGAGTGACGAGTGACCATTAAGGGGTGAAACGTGCTGCGTGGGACGTGACGGCAAGCGCTGTCACGGTGGGGTACACGCCCCGGCGCGGGGCCGTTGGTGCGCCCCACCAGAAAGCCGCCCAGCTACGTCGCGCGGCTAGGAATGGCGCGCTTCGATGCCGAAGCGCCGCGCCGCCTCCGTCAGGGCATCCATCTCCTCGTCGGTTGGCGCAACGAGGTCCGCAGCCCGGTAGTCCATCTCCAGGCTGTCGTACTTGCTCTTCGCCATCCCGTGGAAGCGCAGCAGCTCGTAGTACTCAAGGTTGGGTAGCTGCGCGACGAACTCGGCGATCGCCGCCACGCTCTCCTCGTCATCATTGACGCCTGGGACAATCGGCGTGCGGACGATCAGGGGTTTGGCCTGCTCTCCCAGCCGCCGCGCGTTCGCCAAGATGCGACCGTTGGGCGCACCGGTGACGGCCCGGTGAAGCGCATCGTCCATCGACTTGATGTCCATCATCACCAGATCGGTGAGGGGCAGAACGCGCTCGATGCGATCCCAGGGCACGTTGGCAGCTGTCTCGATGGCCGTGTGCACACCCTCGGCCTGGCAGCGCTCCAGAATAGCATAAGCGAAATCCAGTTGCAGAAGGGGCTCCCCGCCCGAGAGCGTCACGCCGCCGTCGGAGGTCTCGTAGAAAGCGCGATCCCGCAGCACGACCTCGACCACCTCCTCCACGGTCTTGTGCTCGCCGACCAAGACCAATGCCTGGGCATAGCAGGTGTCCACGCAGGTGCCGCAGGCGGTGCAAGCGTCGCGGTCAAAGCGTCGCACGCCATCCTCCAGGATGTGAGCTCCTTGGGGACAGCGCTCAAAACAGACGCCGCAGCCGATACAGCGATCGAGAAAGAGCTGTAACTGCGGCTCAGGCGTCAGGGTCTCCGGGTTGTGGCACCAGAAACAGCGCTGGTTGCACCCCTTAAAGAAGACCGTGGTGCGGATACCGGGCCCGTCGTGGATCGAGAAGTGCTGGATGTCGGTGATCGTGCCTGTCAGCAGCCTTACGTCGGTTCCTGCGGTCATCAATTCTCGGCTAGGATGCGATCGACGATCGGCTGACGGTACTCTCTCGAAAGCGACTTGAAGTAGGCGCTGTAACCCGTGACCCGGATCATCAGATCAGGATGGGTCGCGGGGTTCTCGTGAGCCTCCAGAATCTCCTCTTTCGAGACGACGTTCATGTTGATCAGGGTGCCGCCCTGACGATTGTGCGCCAGGACGAAGGCCATCACGGCCTCCACCCCGCCCATGCTCTTCACGAGCTTGTCGTCCAGCTCTACCTGTAAGGGGGTGGTGTTGCCCCAGCCCGACTGGGTCGCCGCCACGGCGTTGGCCTTGGCGGTCAGCGCTACGCTGCCACCCGGCAGGAAGCCGGGGTCGGGGTCGGCGCTGTGGGAGACCGGCTGTCCCGCGCGACGACCGTTGGGCGTGGCACCCAGACGCTTTCCGTAACGGTTGGTGCCGCCGTGCGAGAACAGACCGGGCACGCAGACGAAGTGGCCCTTGGGGGTCGGCGTGTCGCGGACGAGGTGTGTCCAGAGATCGGCGATGCGCTCCGCCCACCAATCGGCGCGGGTGCCGCCCACACCGTATCTCGGGATGCTGTTGAGCATCAGCCGCACGTGTTCGGCGTCCTCGAAGTTATTCTCCAGATGATCGGCGAGCTCTTCCCACGTGAGGCGCCCTTCCTCAACGACGCGTTGCTCGATGGCGGCGAAGGAATCGGCGACCGTGGCCAGGCCAATGCCGTCAAAGGCCAGGTCCACGATGTCGACGCCGCCGGCGGAGGCATCCAGTCCCCTTTCGATGGGGCCGTGGCAGAAGAGATTCAGCACGATCTCCGTGAAATTGTCGGCCTGCCGCTCCATGTGGATGTCCTTGCCCTCTTTGACCGCGTCGACGACGACGCTCAGGTGGTGGGCATACCCCGCCCATAGCGCATCCATCGTGCGCGGCACGGAGGGGTCGGCCATCATGTCGTCCAGCGCCAGCAGCAGCGGCGTCACGACGCAGAGGCGGGTGCCGTCCTGAATGCAATACTCGATGCCGGGGAGCGCCGTCCAGTTGCACCCCACCTTGGCCCGCATCCGCGCCAGGCCGATAGGGAAGCCGTTCCGAACAAACCCAGAGTCCAAACCTCCCGAGAGCGCGAAGTCCACGCCCGTCCCGTCCTCGATCATGTAGGTCAACGCGCGCCGGAGCAGCTCGCGGTCCATGTCCTCGTGGACGCGCAGCGCGATGTTCATCGGGATCCGCAGCCGGTGCATCGTCTCCAGGATCAGGAAGGACATCTTGCTGGTGAGGTCGTGCCCATCGGGCGCCTGCCCACCGATCTGCGAGTAGTGAGGATCGTTGAAGAAGAGACTGCTGAGATGCCAGATCACCGACTCATCGGTCTCGCGGCCCTCGGCGATGTCAGCCTCGTAATAGGGCCGCAGCAATTCGTCGAGCTGGCCCATCGCGCCGCCCAGCCCCCACATACGATCCACCGACTGGAACCAAACGAGGAACTGGCAGGCCTCGCGGAATGTCCGCGGCGCGCCATCGACCAACCACTCATTGACCTCCGCCATCTCCAGGAGATTTCGCTTGATGACCGGATTCTCCTCGCCATCGGCCATCTCCCGAGCCCGGACGATGTGGCGCCTGATCCACGTCTGGATGCCGAAGATGAGCTGCTCCTCGCTATCGTAAAAGGAGGCGTCCTCAGGCCGGTTCAGGTCACGGTAGTAGCGCACCTTCTCCAGCAGGCCGCCCCATCCCAACCGCAGCCCGATGGTCATGTCGGGCCCTATGTGGTTCTTGTTGCCGATGCCGGGGCTGTAAGTGTTGTACTTGCGATGGAGTTCGCAGAGATGGGCGGGGCGATCCTCGGGCCTCCAACTGCGCGGATAGCTCCGGGTGATCTTCCGCTGGCGCTTCGCCTCGCCGGCGATGCCCATCCCCCTCTTCAGATCGAAGCCCCCCAAGCCCGGAATGCCCTTGTAGACCCAGGCGCCGGCCATGGAGCTCATCGGGTGGATGTAGACGGGGTGGACCTCCAGCCAGCGCCGGAAGTTCTCGCCGATACAGGCCGCACCGTAGCACCCACCGTCGGGGTGATTCGGCACCACCTCGAACGGGATAGGATCCGTCCAGGGAATGTAGCCGTGGTCGTCGGTGTCGAAATGGCCGTAGAGCTCGACCTTCAGCTCAGTATGCTCTTTCTTCTTCGCCCTCAGCGCATCGATGCGCTGTTGGTAGGTAGGTTCACCTTCTCCGTATCCCTTAACCATCGCCCTCCTCCTCTATCCACGCTACGCTATGCAGTTGCGGAGCGTTCAAGCTCACCCAAGTGATAATAATGCTAGTCCCTATTCCGAAAAATCCAACCGCAGAAGCTCCTCCCCGATCTGAATGTCCATCTGCTCAGCCGGAAAGCCAACGGTGCAGTAGGGCGTCACATAGTGAAAGTCGCCGAATCGGGGGGGATCGACATCGACCGTCAGTTGTCCCTCCGCATCCACCTCCATGGTAACACCACGCAGGGTCGTCCAGCGCAGGGCAGCTTCGCCGTCATGGGGATCGAAACGCGGCTCAGCCGCGAGAACGCGCTCCTGAAAGGCGACGAAATCGCCGTCCTCTTCGGCGCCGCCCACCTGGCATAGCCAGAACGTTCGCTTGCCGTAGGCGCGGAGCTCGCGGTGTGCACCGGGTCCATCACGCATCAGCGTCAGTGGACTCGACGCCGTCAGCGCGAGATACGCGTCGCCCTTCCGTACGAAGGCCCAATTGCCCTGCAGAGCATATTCGTCGAAGGCATACGTCGGGAAATGAGCGTGCGTGAAACCCATGCGATCGTCGTCGTCCAGCTCGTATCGAACGACCAGGGCGTCCTTCCACTGCGCCACCACAGGCGGCGAGCGATCGCCCTGCCAGAAGTTAGGGACGATGTCGGCGCGCGTGCCGGCGTGCACCGGAGCGTTGACGGTCACCGTTGTAGAAGATCCTAACACAGCCCGCCAACCGCTTCTCCAGCTGGACGCACGGTCCAGCCCCTGGATCGAGGTCAGCATCGCCTCCGGGGTCCGGTAAGTCATCCGCCGGTAGGCCCAACCACCGTCCGGGTCTTTGTGGTGTTCCATCTGCCACGCAACGCCGATGTCACACCCCTCACCTGCTGGGCCCTGTCCCACGCTCGGGATCAGCGGCGGGATGGGATAGGACCGGGCGTTGGCCAATCCTACCGCGGACCAGAGATGCGTGTTGAGCACGCCGCTGCCCCAGACCACACGACCGACGGTCGCCGTGGTCCCCAGCAGTCCTCCGATCCCCACGCCGTGAAGGCTGTTGAGGGCCAGCGTGAGGAGCACCTTGTCCAGCAGAATTGCCGAGAGCTCGCGCACAAGCGTCGCCTCCGCCAGGTCCGCCAGGTGCGTGAGGGCCAAGATCAACGTGTCGAGGACTTCGCCGTCGTCCGCCAGCGAGCGCAGTCCGTAGCGCCCCGCGCGGAAGAGCCAGTCCGTGACCTCCACCTCGGCTCTCTCCCGCAGCACTCGACCCGACTCCCCCGAGGGCAACACGCGGTCGGGAGAGCGCTGTCCCCCCAGGATCCGGATGGACCACCGCAGGAGATCCGCGACCTCATCATCTCCCGGAACCGGCGGAGATTCGACCAGCTCAACGGCACCCTCTATAGCATTAGCCAACTCCTGCGAAAAGGCATCGTGGTTCTCGTGGCGATAGAGTGCGCCCAGCAACACCAGCAGGCGACGGTCCCGATCCACGGCGCTGGGAAGCACCGTCGTGACGTAGCCCGAGAGCGCATCTCCGTCGACGTACTGCCACGCGTCTAGCGTCATCGCGGCCACCGCGCTGAGGAGCTCATCGCCCTGGCGCATCGCCAGGTGCACGGCTTCATAGAGTCGCTTGGCATAGGGGCGGGTATCGGCCTCATCAGGCGCCGCGGGCAGGACGTTGAGGTCGAAGACCCGCCGCACACGAACCCGGCCCTCGGAATAGGTCTCGGGATCCGGCATGAGCACGGCCTGGAACTCGCCCAGAGGTAAGTTGACCGCCGATACGGTCTTGGTCGGCTCCCCGGCGCGAGGACGCCCCAGCGTCTTGGCGATGATGCGCCCATCGGGGCTCTGCGCGCGGAGCGATATGGGCGGATGCGCGGGGATGTCACGCGCTGCACAGCGGTCCTCGAGATCCTCGGGCCAGTGCACCGCGACGTCGTCATTGGCGATGAAAACATCGCGGTGGAGGGACGCGAGCGCGAAGAGCTTCTCGTAGGCCTGGAAGTCATCGGCACGATCCGTCTCATCGGGTAGCTGCAATCTCGCCCCCTCCAGATCCGGGAAGTACAAGCCCAGACCATAGAGCGTGGTTCCCCACCCTATCTGGTCAAAGCGGACCAGCAACCGATTGACGCCCGCCGCCAGGGATAGCTTAAAAGGCTCTGCGATCGGCTGGGGTTGGGAGAACCGCCGATGTCCGCCTATGTGCTTGCCGTTGGACCAGAGACCGACGGGGCCGTTCGCGGTCAGTGTCACGGCACCGGTCCAGGGCGCCGGGTTGACGATCTCAACGTATGCCCAGCTCCGGAGATAGTGGGGGGTCGGGAATCGCTCGTCAAGGTGCACGAGCTGGTCTTCGAGAGCCCGATGAACGTCCCAGCGCAACGTCGCCCCCTCCATCTCGAAGGTGCCCAGATGGACCGGAGGCGCCTCCACCCCCGGGGAGAGATCGTGGAGGGACAGAGCGACCGCGGCCCGATCAAACGGCACCTCGAGCAGTCGTGCGTAGGGCCCGGCGACGAGCCAATGGTCGACGTAGCCGGCATTGAGCGCGTAAGACAGGTAGGATTGAGGCATCAGGATTTCATGCTCCTAGGACACGACCGAACCGAACAGCTCGGCGCTTGTCGTCATAACAGGGGAACAACCAAGCTTGCGTCCGCTTCGTCACTCGTACAACACACAGCGCGCCTGGTGTCCGGGGGTGATCTCGATCATGGGCGGTTCGCGCACGTCGCAGACGCCACTGATGAAGCGGTGGCACCGTGGGTGGAACGGGCAGCCGGACGGGATCGAGAAGGGGTCGGGGACGCTGCCCGGTATGACCGCCAGCCGCTCCGCCTTCTCCTCGGCGGTCCTGCGTCCCAGCTGAGGGATGGAACGGAGCAAGGCCTCCGTGTAGGGATGCTTGGGATCGTGGAAGAGATCGACGACGTTCGCGGTCTCCACGACCTTGCCCAGGTACATGACGAACACGTACTCGGTCATCCGTGCGATGACGCCGAGGTCGTGGGTGATGAACATAATCGCCATCCCCAGGTCGTCCTGCAACTGACGCATCAACGTCAGAATCTGGGCCTGGGTGGTCACGTCCAGCGCCGTCGTGGGCTCATCGGCGATGAGCAGGCTCGGCTGACAGGAGAGCGCCATGGCGATCATCGCCCGCTGGCGCATGCCGCCGCTGAGTTGATGCGGATAGCGGTCGATGATGCGCTCGGGCTGCGGCATGCTCACCCGGTCGAGCGTGCGGAGAGCGATGTCCCGCGCCTCGTCCCGGCTCACGTCCTGATGTAACAGGATACCCTCGATAATCTGGAACCCAACGGTATGCACCGGGCTGAAGGAGGCCATCGGCTCCTGGAAGATCATCGCGATCTCGGCGCCCCGAATGCTGCGGGCGACCGTCCCTTTGGGATCCAGCTGCGCCATATCCATCACCTCGGTGTCGCCATTGCTGGACGTCAGGTTGCGGTGCAGTAGAATCTCACCAGTCACGATGTGCCCGGGCTTGGGTTCGATCCGCATGATGGATCGTGCGGTCACGGACTTGCCACAGCCGCTCTCACCGACCACACCGACGGTCTGTCCGTAGCGAATCGAGAGGTCCACGCCGTCTACAGCCCGCACCGTGCCCTGACGAAGCTCGAAGTAGGTACGCAGGTCTTTAACATCCAACAGTGTGTTGTCGTTACCGTTCATCTGGTCTTCCTCTGCTGTCGGATTCTCTGAATGTCTAGATCACTGTTGCGCAGCACCGCCGTCTCCACGCCATCACGGCTGGCGCGGAGGAAGGGCGCGTCAACGATGCCACCTTG
>JBNGDU010000135.1:0-22838 GCA_049975025.1 Anaerolineae bacterium | reverse complement strand
CCGACCGCGAACGGGCCGTCCGCCGGCGCTAGAGACGGTGAAGGACGTCTCACCCTGTCGGCCTTCGTTCAAAGGCACCGTGTTGGTTGCCGTCGTGATGGTGAATGGGTTTGCCATCCGATGTCTTCCTCAAGACCCGACGTACCTGTGCTCCCCCAACGCTTATTCCTGGACGGTGAGATCCAAAGTGATGGCGTCGACCTCCCACACCAGGTAGTAGGCCGGCGTGCTGAGCGCCTCTTCGGTATCGCGAATATCTATCTCGCCCAAGTCGTACTCCAACCGCACCTGGAATCGCCGGCTGCCGCGGTCGACTGCATCGCCAAGCGCTTGTGTCACTTCGATCTCCCCGGGATCGGCGCTCAGCCTCGTCAGCTCCCCCAATGCCGTCTCCAGCACGACCGCGCCCGGCGTCAGAGCAGGAAAGCTCACTTCCTCTACGATCAACGGACCAAACTCCGCGAAAGGATCGCCGATGACGTCGTGGCGGGAGAGGTTCAGGGCGGCCTGCACGAGCGTTAGCTCACCTAGAGAGCTGATGTCGAAGGTCAGCAGCGCCGCTGCCGCACTAGGTGGCGGGCAATCCTCTACGGGGGAAACGCCCACGCGGATCCCTTCGGTTTCGAGCCACGTCTCGCCCTGCACGCCGCTGGCGCACGCACCCACCAGACGCACACCGCTCATCTCCGGGTCCACATTCAGGATCAGCTCTTGTTCGGGTGCACCGGTGGAGACGATCAACGTGACTTCGGTGCCGCGTGGTACTTCGTCGCCCGCCGGCGGATCGGTGCGGATCACCGAGCCCTCAGGAACCTCCGCGCTTGGCTCCTCTAGGATGTCGTCGCTCACCTCGAGGTGGGCCTCGGCGAGCTCATCCACCGCTACATTGATCGCCGCTCCGCGCACACCTGGCACCTCGACGTCGCGCGGCCAGAGGACGATCGCAGCGATGAGACCACCGATGAGCAGCAGTCCGGCCGCCACGACCGCGACAATCCACCACGGGAAAGGCTTCTCCGGCTGCGGTTCGGGCACCTGGAAGGTCACCGTTGGACCCTCAGTATATTGCTCGTCAGGGTTCTCCACGCCGACGACGTCCAACCGGAATAGGTAGCTGCCGGCCGGTGCGTCGGGGGGCACAGCGATGTTGACGGTATACTGGTGCGCTTCAGCGATCGCGAAGTCCCGCTCCGCCTCCCCGCCCAGACTTAACCAATCAGATGCCTGAAGATTCTGCGGCACGAGCTGTGCCCTGCCGCGGATGGGACGTCCACTCGCGTTGAAGGCAGTGAACGAGGTCTCGCTGCGTCGATCGACATCCAGCCGAACGCTGTTGGTGGCGGCGGTAACGGTGAATGGTCCCGGCATATCTTCCCTCCTCTTGCGCAGTCGTGCTGCTCAATTCGGTTGCGGTCTATCACGAGCTTCCAGCTATCAGCACAGCCCAGGCGATGAATGCGTCAGTAGACCGTCACGTTTAACACAAATGTCCCGTTGGGTTCTCTGGCGAGAAAAAGGCAATCAAGGGTCACCTGGGTTTCGCCGGTTCCACGCGCCCTAAAGACCCAGATCTTCGTGCCGGGTGCCCCGGGTACAGCCTCATGGCCTTCTGCGGGCCATATGTCTTGGTGATCTACCTGCTGTAGCAGGGTCGGATCATCGATCTCGAGATCGCCCCAACCGTACGGCGTCCCGGCTTGATAGCCAACCGTGAGCGTAAGAACACTTCCACCGGCGATCTCGACGTCCTTGCTGATTCTCCAACTCTCTTGGAAACTGCGGGCGCAGTGTGGGCCTTCTATGGAAACCGGCCGAGGTTCCGGCGTCGCGGTCGGTGTCGGTGTGGCGGTCGGTATCGGTGTGGCGGTCGGCATCGGTGTGGCGGTTGGGGTGGGGGTTGGCGTGACCGGGACGGGGCCGGTGGAAACGACGAGGATGACATCCGATCCGCGCGGTACCTCTTCCCCTGCCGGCGGCTCAGTGCGGATGACCAAACCCCTAGCGACCTCGTCACTTGCTTCCTCCATGACGTTGTCGCCGACCTCAAGATCGGCGGCGGTCAGCATCTTCGTCGCTTTGCTGATCGTCGCGCCCGCCACCGCGGGCACCTCGACATCGCGCGACGAGAAGACGATCGCGGCAATCCCACCCCCGAGTAACAGAACGGCCGCCGCGATGAGGGTCAGAATCCACCAGGGGAAGGGCTTCTCCGGCTTTGGCTCAGGCACTTGAAAGGCGACTGTCGGCCCTTGAGTGTACTGCTCGTCGGGATCCTCCACGCCGACCATATCCAGCCGGAAGGGGTAGTTTCCAGCCGGCGCATCCGGCGGTGCGTCGATGCGGACCGTGTACTGGTGCGCTTCAGCGATGTCGAAGTCTCGCTCCGCCTCTCCGACCAGACTCAACCAATCAGATGCCTGAGGATCCTGCGGGACAAGCTGCGCCCTTCCGCGGATGGGACATCCACTCGCGTTGAAGGCCGTGAACGAGGTCTCGCTGCGTCCATCGACGCTCAGCCGAACGCTGTTGGTGGTGGCGGTGACGGCAAAAGGTCTGGGCAATGTGATCTCCTTACGCAAACGACGGTCTTGCCTAGGTTTCGGATGTCACGTGTAGTAGTAGGTCAGCGGAACATAAGTCACGTACCAGAGCAGAGCAAGTCCCTGTGAGGTCAAGGGCACGATGAAGTATGCGTGGTCCTTGACGATCTGGGGATCGCTCACGAAGGCTGATACAAGGATCGAGGTCAGCGAGAGCAACCCAAAAACGACAGCCACCCAGCGATAGCCCCAGAAGCTCATGCGCTCGGGACCCCGGCGACCCCACGCGGAGAAGTAGACCCAGAGAAAGTGACTCAGCACCAGCAGCCAGATGATCCAAGTGAGCACGATAATGCCCGGTGTCGACGTCTGGGCCTCAAACTTACCCCAGTCGGAGGAGGGGCTGGAGCCACCCCATAGGCCCTTGACGGTGTTGTACAGCAGATCGATACAAACGCCCACATACCACGTGCGCAGCAGAAAGCGCGGTAGGTGATTCCTGATCGGCCAGAAGACAAAGATCAAGGTGAAGGCCGCGATGAGTGCCAGGTCGATGAACTGGGGTGCGGCGACGAAACCGCGGCCACCGGTGAAGGCGACGCCGTTGAGAAAACTGTCGAACGCGGCGTTGTAATGCGGAAACGGCGCCAGCTTGGGAAACTCGCCGCTGGCGACGAGGGCTGCCAGGCCGTGCGAGCCCTCGTGGATCAGTGTCTGGAGGAAATGGAGCGGCGGCAGGGCGAAGATTAGCCACCAGAAGCTGTCGAACCCGTTAGGGAACCAGAAGTTGCGAAGTCGCCCGAGATAACCATCACGGCTGCTCATCGTCAGCCCTCCAGAAACTCCAGGTCGTACGTCACATAGGCCGGTTTCTCCATCTCGATGATGCGCTCGATCAGCACGCGATACCGTTCCGTCTCAGCCGGCGCCCGGATCAGCATATGAAACGGTCTTGCGCGACCATCGGGTCCAGAAGGCGCCTCATCGATCTCGAATCCCCGCTGGCCGACGGCGGTCTCCAGGAAACGCAGCAATCCCGTCGCGGTGCCACGCCACTTAGAGAGATAGGCCGCTGTGGCGATCAGCTCCCGCAGTCGTCCCAGGCCACCAGCAAAGGGCACGAAGCCGGCTGCGCCGCTCTCGCCGCCTCTCTCAGGTTCGGGTAGCTCCGCAAGGAAGCGATGCAGATCTACCCATCGAGCCAGATAGGGCACGAAGTTGTCCGGCGTCCGGTAGGGATCGAAGAAGAGATCGAGCTGCTCCAGGACCTCCTCCGAGGGCTCGTGTAGCGACTCCATGACCTCCAGCAGGGCGAAGAGCGGATTCCCAGGTTGAACCGTGCGCCGGAAGACCTCCGGCAAGAGCTGCTCAATCTCGTTCCGCTTCATCTTCGGTCTCCACGGTGAGATCATGATCGCCCGAGCAGAAGAGCCAAGTCGGCGGCAACGTCACCTTGTCCAAGAAGACGTCCTTGGAGCAGGATTCGTAGCTGATGCCCTCATCTCGACTCCGGTAGACCCCTTCCACACCGCCCGCCATCACCAGGCGCCCGCCAGGATCGGTCGCCACAGTATCGACGGGGTGGAAGCGACCTGGATCCCGCATCGGGAGCCCACAGCGCACGTCGGGCATCTTCCAGGTGGGCTCCCGGGCGGAGACGTCCAGCCACTGCACCCCCGCGTGGTGCGTGCCGGCTACGACAAGCGTCCCCAGGAAGGCCAGGGACCGACAACTGCCCCCCTCCCAGCCTGTGCTAAAGGACTCCCATCCCTCGGGCGGGTTTTCCATGCCTCGCAGCTCCCAGCGGAAGCAGCCCTTGCCATCGGCGCCTCCCGCTGCCGCGGACCCGGCCCAGAGGAAGGAACGAGGTCCGTCATACTGCACGGCGAGAGCCCGGATGTCCTCTCCGCGGAGTCCAATGTGCCGAAAACTCCCCGATCGGCCGCCCTCGCTGGACAGAAAGACGCCATCGGTGCCCTGGGCAGCGACGCTCACACTAACCTGCCCCGCCAGGTCGCGCGAGGCGACGACGTCGTAGAAACCGAGGTCGGGGTCGTCGCGCGAAACAAGTACCTGCACAGGGCTGCCGCCGGGACGCAAGACCAACTCATAGAGTCCGGTGTCGGTCGCCAGCAGCAGAACCGGTGTCTCATCCCGCAAAATCCACGCCGCGTCGTTCACTTCGAAAGCCGTTGTATAGACTGTGCTCTCCCAGGACTCACCGCAGTCCCGAGAGATATAGATCCGCGAGCCCTCCGCGTTGGGAAGCTCCATGACAGCAGCCACCATCCCGGCCCGCTGCGGATGGGTGCGGACAACCGCAAACCGCTCGCCGTCAAAGTCGCCAGCCAGTTCCCATCCATCCCCATCATCGAGGGAACGGAAGAGCCTGGCACCGCTACCGGCGTACCAGGTGCGCGGCTGAAAGGCGTCGGCGGCGACGGACGTCACCTGCTCGCCCGGCACGTCTTCCACCAACAACCGCACCCGGTCGACCCAGAGCACGCCGGGCTCCGCCAGCGCGATATCGTAGATGTGCGAGGCCCGGAGCGCCTGCCCGAAAGGCCATCCTGTGGTGCTGAACTGCGTGGGCAGGGGGTTGATGGTCTGGTGCAGGCGCGCCAGGACCCGACGCCGGATGGCGAGTCGATCCTCCTGACGATGCACGACAATGCGTGCGGCTACGCGCACCGTCTTGTAGCGGGTCCAGTTGACCACGCAGTTGGTGCCTAGCGGTCGGCGTTGGTCCAGCGCACGCTGTATCTGCGAGCGAACCACCTCGGTCTCCCGCTCCCGGAGCGTCGCGGCTGTGACCCGGCCTTCGCCGCGGTTCGCTTCGGGGATATGGGGCACCAGCAGCACTTCAGCGGTGCCGGGGGTTGCGTAGGTCCAGAGCGCGGCGAGGGTCAGCGCCTGAGCGCGGGCCACAGCCCGTGAGCCATAGAGCGCGACCAGCTCGAAATCGCGGGCCGTCACCGCGCGGTGGAGCGAGTGTAACTCCTGGGGTCCCCGCACCAAGGCGTTTTCCAGGGTCTCCGCGGCCTGTCCCCCTGTGGCCGGCTCCGGATTAGTCACGTCGACGCCGGGAATGGTGTCCTTCAAGACGGTGAGGGTGCCCGCCGCCACGTTGCCCTCCGGTCCACCGCCGCGGCGATACCATAGCCTGATCTCGCGCCCGGCTGGGGGGATGGCTGCCAAGGCCCGAGGCACCGGCTCCAGATCGCCATCGTCGCGTCTCATTCGGGCTGCCGGCGCGAAGGTGATGACGCCCGACATTCTGTCAACGATATAGACGGAGCGGTCGGCGCGCAGGTTGGCAAAGGTCTCGACCTCGTGCCACACCTGGTAGACTCGGCCCCGATGCTGGATCAACGTGACCCGTTCGTCCGGATGTCGTCGATCCGCTTCTTCCCGGGTCATCTCAACCCCGACGATCAGGTCAAGCTCGCTGCCCGTAGGTGCCACGATCGGTGGTCGCTGGGCCTCGACATGGAGCCCCGGGAGACCGGTGCCGATCCCAGCAATCTCTCCCTCAATCAGCTCACAGTGATGGGCCAACACCTCGACAGCTGTTTTGCCGGCGGCGATGGTCGCCGCCCGAGCCGTGACGAAGGTCACGGGATCGCTGTCCCCTTCTTGTCGGCTGGCGGCTACGCGGGTGCCGCGCGGTATCTCGATGGCGACATCGGCAGCGCGTCCGCGGCTGAAGCGAAGACGGACGCCCGCAGCCGCCGGAGGGTGGATGTGCACGCCGATCAGGTTCAGGAAGGCGACGTAGGCTTTCTCCGGTAGCCGGTTCAAGCGGTAGAGCATCGTCTCCGTGAGATGGGCAAAGAGCTCCAGGATGACCATCCCCGGGTCGCCGGGCGACAGATCCGTCCACTCCGGTGAGCTTTGCTGGATTTGCCGCCGCGCCTCTTCGAGAAGCTGATCGAAATCCCGGTCGTCCAAGTTCGGTAGTGGCAGGGGCATCAGACCTCTCCTTCCGCCAGGTTCAGTGAGAACGTCAGTTCCTCGACGCGCTGCGTGGCGAGCACACGGTACTCCAGGACCAGGTCGAGCAACTCGGGCCGGTGGGGATTTCTGCCCGCGTCAAGCCTCAAGATCTCAATGCGCGGTTCCCAACGCTCCAGCGCGCGCTGGACGTAGTGGATCGCCAAGCCGGCGGTCGTGTCGTCGTTAGGGGCGAAAACGAGTTGATGAAGATTGCAGCCGTATTCCGGGCGCATCACACGCTCGCCCGGCATCGTCGAGAGCAGCAAGAGGATCGCCTGACGCACTGAATCACCGCCCTCGACCATCGCAATGTTGCCCCGAGGCGCGATCTGCAGGCCAGCTTCCGGCTCGCTAACGTCAAGATCGGGATGCAAGAACAACCAGGCTCGATGACGTGCCTTCATGGGTTCCCGCTCCCACCGCTGCCCTCAGCGACCTCAGAGACGAATGGCTGGCCTGGATCGCGCACTCGGTAGTGGACCGTGCCGGGTGGCGTGCCGTCGGTCAGGCCCGTGACGGTATCCAGGCAGATTCGCTTACCGTCGACGCGCACGAAATCCGAGTAACCCTGTTGCACACGGAGCGTCTGTTGGCAGGGCTTGATCGTAGCACCGACGTTGGGACAGCCCGTGATGGGTCGGCGCTCGGGATTCGGTTCCACCAGTACCCGTCGTCCCTCGATGGTCACCAGATCCTGCGTCGCCCGGATCCCGACGATGCCCAGCTCGTGATTACAGATCAAGACGGCATCCTCCGTCAGAACTCTCATGCCCTATTCCCTCTCAAAGTCGATGCTCTGCCCCCGGATGATCACCGCCTGTCCCGGTGCCTCCAGCTCCAGATCCACGGCTGCGTGTAAGTGCACCCTGTCCGGCGAAAGCTCGACGTAGCTGCCCGTGCTATCGGCTAAGCGAATGCGTTGCCGCACATCGTCCAACTGAATCCGCTGCCCACCGGGGGTCAACAGGGTGTACCGGCGTACGCTGGTGCCCTCGACGCCGCTATCGGGCGAACCTTGCATACCGTAGAGCGCACCCAGCACCACCCCCTGACCGGGGTCGCCGTGGGAGAAAAGGACCAGGACGTGGTCCGCGACGTCGGGCAGCACCATCAGCCCCTTGTGCTCGCCGGCGCCGGCGGTGAGCACGTGCATCCACTCCGTCTCCACGTCGCCATACGCCGGTAGGGAGACCCGCACGCGTCCCAGCTCCTCCGGATCGTCGACCCGGGTGACAACGCCTAGCGCCGCCACGGCGCCCGGGGTGCGCTCGTGGGGCGGGGGGGCAGTGGTGGAGAACTCCGAGACGAACCCCTTGCGACTATCGACTGTATGCGTCACAGCGGTGAGCGTGTATCGGCCCGCCAGCCGCTCACCGATACCGGTCACAACCACGGGACTGCCGGGACGCAGCCGCGGGTCTCCCTGGGCCATCCCCCAGAGCGTCAGTTTCTGTGTCTCGCGGCGGTCCAGTTCGCCCTGAGCGACCGCATCGGCGTGGTTTTGGTCTCGCAGAGCCTCACCAGGACGATGGTACTCATCGCTACCGCCGACACGGTCCGGCGACACGCCCGTCGCCACCTGTCGTCCCGTGCGGGCGCTGACGGCACGGCCCTGGTACGCTTCGACGTGCAGCGGATTCCAACCGCTGGTGGTCACAGTCCGGCACGCCGGCTCTGCGCTGGCCTCGATGCGTGTCTCCAGCAGCCGGTCGCCAAGGGCGAGCGGAAGGGGTGCGCCCGTGCCCTCCAGCGTCAGGAGATGAAGCACGTCCCCGCGCAGCGTCAGATATAAGCCACACTGCGCCGCCAGCTCCTCCAAAAACTCGAAGTCTGACTGGTCATGTTGGACTATGCGCCGCCACAGCGGTCCGGATTCCGCCGCCTGAACCACGATCCCCAGGTCCGCCGTCATCTCCTGAGCCAGGTCCGTCAGGGTGACTTGGGCGTACGCCCGGGGTTCACCCCGTTTGCGCAGGCGATGGAGTCGATCGTAGCCGCGGACGCGGAGTTCCCGTCCGCCCGCCGGTCCGTAAACGCGCTGCACGGCCGTTACCTCACCTTCGAATAGCGGCACCCCCCATTCGCCCACCGCGACCCGCAGGTCGGTGCCCAGCGTGAGCAGCGACACTGCTGTTAGGGGGCCGGGTGGGTCGTAGAAGGTGAGCTCACACAGCGCCGGCAACGAGAGACGCTGCTGTACGCGCACGTGACCCAGAGCCCGCGCAGCGTCTCCGGGAAGCGGCAGTCCCTCGGCTGCTACCCTCAACTGCGGCAGTCCGATCGTGGTCGTCATCCGTGGCTCACCTTCAATGCGGAGAGGGGCGGCACCCGCACTAGCTGGCCTGCCGGAAGGCGCAGCGGGTGTGTCACGTGGTTGAAGGTGGCCAAGACACGCCACAGCGCGGGATCTCCGTAGTGGCGATAAGCAAGCTGGTCCAGGCGCTCCCCGATGCCACCACGAAGCCCGGCGGGTGGCTCGCGGGTGCGCGCCTCGGATGCCCGCGCCTCGGTCGCAATGGCCGCCTTGACGACCTCCGCCGTTGACGTCTTCTCCTGGGATAAGATCTTCTCAACGCCTTCGCTGATGCTGTCAAGACCCTGGGAGATCCGCACCGTCGCCTCCGCGGGCTCGATCTCCTCGGACGTCGCCACAACGGCACGAAGAGCCTCAACCTCTTCGGATAGGCGTTCCCGAGTTTCGGCGTTCAGCCGCGGTGCGATGGAGGCCAGCGCGGACTCGATCCTTCGCAGGGCCCGGGAGACGACGGTCGATGCGGTGGCGATGGCTTCGCGTGTAGCTGTCTCCAGGTCGATCGTGTTCAACGCCGTTTGCGCCGTGGCCACGGCTGAGCGCACTACCTCGGTCGCCGGTGTGATCAGGACCGCAGCGATGGCTTGCGTGGCCGCCGTCACGTTTTTCAGGCCTATGGCGAGCACTTTGGCAGCCGATTCAACCGCTCTGACCGCCGCGGTCTCCCCGGCGGACCAGAGGATCTCCACCCCCGTGGCAAGCCTCTCCAGCGCGTCAGGAATGAGCTCTCGCGCCGCGGTCTCCCCTGTCGATCGGATGCTCTCCAGCACGTGGTCGATCGTTTTGGTGGCAGCCCCAATCGTCTCCAGGGCCTCCCGGCCAGCGGTCGACGCTGCCATTACCACGGTGCTTACGCCCGCGTCGATCGTCTCCACGGCCGATGACAGCCCGGCGACAGCGGTGGCAATCACCACGGCCGATTTTGCTTTCACGGCCCTAGCCACAGCCGTTGCCGTCCGGCACAACGTCGCTACCGCCGGTGTGATCTCGTCCACAGCAGCGCCGATCTTCTCCGCCAGGAACCCTCCGACCTCCGACGTCATGGTGCCCAGAGTGGACCGGATGCTGTCGGTGGCAGCCGAAATGGTCGCTGCAGCGCTGGTGACCGCGCCGATCATTTCCGTCTCTACCGCCTCGGTCACGCTCTCGATGGCGGAGAGGATGGCGTTCGTCTCCGACGTCACCGTTTCGGCAGCGGCCTGCTCTTCTTCAGGCAGCTCTTCCTCGTCTGCAGCGAGCGAAGCGAGCTCCGACAGGATGGCTTCGGCAGCGCTGCTTACATCACCGAGTGCGGTGTTGAGCGATGCTCGTGCTTGGCCCTCGGCGAAAGCCTCCGCGATGATGTCCGAGGCCGTGGTGGCGATGAGGCCGTCGGCCTGCAGCGCCGTCGGCGTCTCTGGACGTTCACCTTCGGGCTGGGCCAGCGTACCAGCGACCACTTCGTGAACACTCACGCTTTCCTCCGGCACCTCCGATTCCTCTATCGAAAGGGCATCAGGTGACAGGGACTCGCGGGCCGCCGTCGGCTCCAGCGCCGGCTCATTAGCACGCACCATCCGCATCCGGAGCCACGAACGGCGCGGCACACCCTCCGGCGTGAAGTACTCCAGACGTTCGGCCACAGCCAGAATGATACCGGGGATGTTCCACGACTTTCCCCAGATGAACCGAACCAGCGGCGGCTGTCCGTACCTCTCCTGCCGGGCGGCGTTCTCGGCAAGATTCCACAGCGGACGGGTCAGATCACGCACATCCTGGGTGGTGATGGACGAGCCGGCGAGCGAGACGTCGAAGAGCAAGTCGAGATCCAGCTCCGTGCGGCCACCACCGGTGTAGAGCAGCGGGTCGTCGGTCAAGCCTTCGCCCGTGAGCTGACCTGTCGCCGAGCGCCGGGTGCGCACGCCAGCCATCCGCCGCATCACGAGGGTCTCCGGGTTAAGCAGACAGCCGATGCGTTCGTTGGTCTCTTCAATTAGAAAGGCGACGCGCTCCATGGGTTCCCTCTCTGTTCCTCATCGAGCCGTCGCAGCCGCTCCCAGGCTCGTAGCTGAGTTTCCCACTCCTCGTCGGTGAGCGCTTCACGACTCGCTCCGCCGGCATCGGTCTCCTCAGGAAGCGCGGGCCAACGATCGGCAGGCCCCGCCTGCCGCCAGATCGGAGCCACGGCCGGGCTCTGAGGGTGACCGCTGTCGTACTGGGGTGGCTGTTGCGGGACCATGGACTCGGGTCCGTGAAGGCGCTCAATCTGGCGCCCGAGATCAGGCCATGTTTGCGGCTCGATGTCGTGACCAGTGTCACGGTCGACAGGACGGACGAGATCGCGTGCCTGCATCTCTCTTTCGATCTCGCGGCTCTCGACCGCCGGCGGGGCGTGGGATTCGCGGGGGCCGCGTCGGCTGGGAGGACCGGGGAGGTCAGGCCACGCTGGATAACCGGGGGGCGTCGCCCGCGAGCCATGTCCCGCCTGCATTGAGACTGCAAGTTCCTCCATCGTCTCGGAAAGAGACGACGCGCTCGCCGGCGCCTTCGTCGTTACGCCCCGGTCTTGCCGGCGGTGTGCAGCCGTCATCGTCTCTGGTTGCTCCTCCCCATCCATCTGGAGAGTTGGGCCGATCTCCGGCGTGACATCGCTCGTCCCTATCTCCGTCGGCTCAGCCTCAGGCGCAGGTTGAGGCGACAGCCGGGCGCGGGGCTGCTGTCGGCCTTCACCCCCCGTTTGCATCCCGGCAGGCTGGGCTCGCGGGGGCTGGGGACGAGGTATCAGACGCGCCGGCGCTCGTGCCGACCCTTCCGGCGTCACTCGTGGTGATGGCGCCCCTGCCTCCGCCTCCTCGTCCGGCGTTCGACCCGGTTGGCGTTGCACCTGCGGCGCAGACGAGCGCTTGGCGGCGGGTTCTGCGGGTCTCCCCGACTGCGGCTCCGCAGCATCCGCTGGAACCGCCGGGCGCCGCTCAGGCTGGAGGCCCGCAGCCTCCGGCGGGCTCACAGCCTGCGATGGCCGGGTTGCCCGGGCCTGGTACCTGAGCCAGTGCAGGGGGAGGTCGCTCTGCCGGAGCCGCTCCAGCCAGTGGTCAGGGGGAGCTCCGTCCTTCTCAAGGCCCAGATCCTCCAAATCGGCATCGTATGGCGCCAGCTCATCACGAGTTCTGGCGGCCTCGCGACTCCGCCTGGCCAAAGAGGCCCAGAGATCGGCTTGCCGGTTCAGAAAGCCAGCCCAAAGCTCCAGCCACCGGGCCAGGCGGCTCAGGAGAAGAGCCTTCAGGTCATCCAGAACCATTCGGCTACGCTCGCTCCATCGATTCGAAGACGAGGGTGAGGCTCTCGATGGCGATCTCTTGACTCATCGCATCTAGCGGGGCGCCGCGCCACTCTGCCGGCCAGGCATCGACCAGGTTCCAGCGCATCATCTCGGTGACGCCGTCACTGTCGAGCATCAGGATCGAGATGTTCTTACGCTGCACGCTGCCGTTGACCGCTGTCAAGAACCAATCCCAGAGATCGCGGGAGCTGGTGAGCCCGTAGCTCAGCGTGACGTCGGCGTATTCAACCCGGCCAGGGATGCGGCGCACAACCTGGTTGTTCCCGGCCTCGCGGTATTTGATCGCCTCCACCTTGACCCCCAGACCGGTGCACGTTGTGAAGTGAGCTTCGGTGACGCCCTCGATGAGCAGCTTGAAGTTGTAAGCGCGATACGGATCGACGTTGTTAGGCATTAGGCACCTCCTTCGGTCTCAACGTCTGTGCCGGCCTGGTGTTGGCTAATGCGGAAGATGATGAACTCGGCCGGCTTGACCGGTGCGATACCGATTAGCGTCACTACCTTGCCCTGATCGATGATCTCGGGCGGGTTCGTCTCCTCGTCGCACTTGACGAAAAACGCCTCCTCGGCCGTGCGCCCCATCAGAGCGCCGTCCCGCCAGAGGACCGTGAGGAAAGCGCTGATGTCGCGGCGGATCGACTTCCAGAGCGTGTAGTCGTTGGGTTCGAAGACGATCCAGCGCGTGCTCTGGGCAATCGATTCTTTGATCATGTTGAAGAGGCGACGCACGTTGAGGTAGCGCCATTCCGGGTCGCCGGCCAGCGTGCGAGCACCCCAGACCCGGATCCCCTCCGTGGCGAAGAAGCGGATGCAGTTGACTCCCGCTTGGTTGAGCTCGCCCTGCTCGGCGCGGGTGAGCCGGTACGTGAGGTTCAGCGCGCCGCGAACGCCCTCGTTGGCCGGCGCCTTATGAACCCCTCGGGTCGCGTCGCTGCGAGCCCAGATGCCGGCAATGTGGCCTGATGGCGGTACGTTGACCAGATCACCGGGAGATAGCGGATCCCTGATGGTGATCCAGGGGAAGTAGTAAGCGCCGTAGCCGCCGTCGGAGTCGCGAGCGCGCAGCCCGTTGCCGGCGCCTTCAGCTTCTCCGGCTTCCTCTTCTCCGGCCTCGGGCACGTCCACCGCGGCGACCTTGGTGAGCAGGTTCGTGCTGGGAACGTCGAGGGGTGCGTCGAGGATGGCCACACGGTCCTCTAGGTTTTCGCAGTGGGTGAGCACCGCGTCGTAGGCAGCGGCGTCGGTGTAACCCGGCGCGGCGACGATCGCGATCTCGTCGATCTGCTCCAAGACTTCAAGCCCAGAGCGACCGTGCCCTCCGCCGGCGATGGGGTTCCCCTCGCCCACGTTGACCACATAACAGCGGCTGCCGCCATTCTGGAAGAAGCCGAAAACGGCGTGAGAGAGGGGCGTGCTCTCACTGCGCTCTGAGACGAACTCGCGCCTGAACTGGGCCCAGTTGTTGATGGCGACCGGTTCGTTTACGCGCTTCGTGGGATCCGGGGCCACACCCACAAAGCCAGCGGTGCTGGTGCCCACGGCTTCGATAGGCCTAGCGCCACCGGAAACCTCCTCTACGTAGATACCTGGTGCCGAGTACTCTGGCATGGTCGTTGCTCCTTTCAGCTTTTGTGCCTCAATGGCCGAACTTCAATCGAATCTCTCAAATCTGACGACGACCGGGGCTTCTTCGGATGTAGTCTCCTTCACGGTCACCCTGATCTCCCGTCCGCGGGCTCGAACGCGGAGTTCGCCGGCCTCTTCCCCTGCTGGGACGGTGTGAAAAGCGAAGCGGCCCTGTGCATCGGTGCGAGTGGAGATCTGCAGGGCAGGCATATGCACCGCTGCGCCCATCACGGGAACGTCGTCGGGACCGAGGACGACGCCGTATAAGCTGGTGACGGGGGCGACCTGTACCATCAGCGGCGCTCGGACGCGCTTGACGGGGGGCTGCGGACGTTCCTTTCGCAGCGGTACCCGGAGGATGAAAGAGGGACGCGGGGCCGCGCCCAAGGCAGCCCATATCGCAGGGGCAACAGGTTCCAGCTCCACCTCGAACTCGCTGGTCTCCATCGCCGCGAAGACCAGCTCGCCCAACAGACGATGAGCCTCTTCCGGTGCCTCAGCCCAGGTTGTCACCAGGTAGCGGAGGGAAAGCTGCAGCGGTGTGGGCGTGCTGGTGCGGGCCGGGGCGTTTTCGACGAGCTCAAGCAGGAAGAAGCTAACTCCAGATTCGGCCTGAGCGTCGCCAGGGGGCGCCAGGGAGAAGGACGGTCCCGCCACCACGCTTTCCATCCACGCTTTGAGGCGTCGGTCGATCTGGTCGATCATGGTACTTACCTTGTCCTTCTGATCGATAGGATCGGGTGATGAGGAGAGCACCCGAAAAGCGGATGACCCTCTGGCTATGGCGAAAGAGTTCTCTGCTCAAGGACCCGAACGTCTTTCGTAGATACATATCTATAATATTCGACAAATCGCACTATGTCAAGCCGAGGCCTAAATCCAGAGCGGCACGAAGTCGAAGATCTCGACGTCGACGAGTCCCTGGTCGGTAAGTTTCAGCCGGGGGATGACCTCCAGCGCCAGGAACCCCAATTGCATAAAGGGGTCGTGAAGCGGCGAGCCCAGCTCGTGCGCGGCCTCGATCAAGCGCTCCATCTGATCGCGCACGGTCTCAATGGGCTGATCCGACATAAGGCCGGCGATGGGGAGGGGGACGCTGGCGATCACCTCACCGTCCTTCACCGCGACCAGGCCACCGCCCAGCTCCTTGACCGCGCCGACTGCCGCCAGCATCTCATCATCGTTGACCCCTGCCACCGTGATGTTGTGGCAATCATGTCCGACGCTGCCGGCAATGGCTCCCTCTTTTAGGCCAAGCCCCTGGACGAAACCGAGGCCGACCCGGCCCGTGTTCCTGTGACGCTCTACCGTCGCCATCTTGAGCAGGTCCCGTTCCACATCGGGGATGGCCTCACCATCGACGATGCGCGCCTCCATCGTGCGCATCGCGGTCGCGATCTGATCGGGAATCACACCGATGACCCGCAGGCGCGCGCCCTCCGCCGGGATGCGAAAGGAGAGCTCGTCCAGATCGACGTTGACTGTGCTCCGAACCGCCGTACCGTCGACGTCCTCAGGTGCGCTGTCGACGATCAACCGACCGCCTTCGGCGACGAGTTCGCCTCCAAAGAAGACCTTGATGGCCTGGAACTCACTCAGTGAAGGCGTCACGACCATATCGGCGCGACGTCCTGGGGCAATAGCGCCGCGATCCTCCAGACCAAAGGCCTCGGCGCCGTTGAGGGTGGCCATACGCAGGGCGGTGACGGGATCAAGCCCGCTGTCTACCGCCAGCCGTAGGTTGTGGTCAATGCTGCCCTCGTCGATGAGATCCGCTGGGTGGCGATCGTCGGTGGCGAAAGCAAATCGCCGGGCGTTCTCAGGGGTCACCGCGGGGAGCAGGCTCGACAGGTTGCTGGCGGCTGTGGCCTCGCGGATGAGCACGTGCATGCCGAGACGCACCTTCTCCAGCGCTTCGTCGGCGGTCGTGCTCTCGTGGTCGGTACTGGGGCCAGCGGCGACGTAGGCGCGCAGTTGCTGACCGGTGATGCCCGGCGCGTGGCCGTCGATGTGCTTGTCCTGGAATGCCAGGAGCTTCTCAATGGCGCCGGGCAGGCCGAGGACAGCGCCAGGCACGTTCATGAACTCGGCGAGGCCGAGGACGCGAGGTAGGTCACGCAAGGCTATGAGGTCATCGGCGTCGAGTGTCGCGCCCGCGGTGCCCATGTCCGTAGCCGGTACGCACGAGGGTAAGTTGACCAAGATCGACATCGGCAGCCCCTCACTGGCCTCGATCATGTATCGGATGCCGTCAGCGCCGGCGACGTTGGCGATCTCGTGCGGATCGGTGATGGCCGTGGTCACGCCGTGCGGAACGACAGCCCGTGCGAACTGGGACGGACTGCACATCGAGGACTCCACGTGCACGTGCGTGTCGATGAGACCGGGCACCAGGAGGCGGCCCTCCAGGTCGAGGGTCTGTTTGCCGGTATAGCCATCGCCGACCGCAGCGATCCACTCGCCGGCGACCGCGACCTGACTTTCGAGAATCTCGCCGGTGAAGACGTTGACCACGCGGGCCCGGTTCAGCAAGAGGTCGGCGGGCTCGTCTCCCCTTGCGACGGCGAGTAGGTGCAGGAGCTCTTCTCGGTCCATGGTGATAGGGCCTCCCTTCGCTTTATCGAGGTCTGCTGTGATCACATTATACTCGGGGCCGCCTGCGTGCAAGCGCACCATCCCAGGCTGTAAACAGTCACCGCGCTCTTGGCGGGGCGGTCGCACGCTGGCGTGTGCGGATGAGTGATCTCGGGGCGGGAAGCGAACACCGCTGTGGTGCCAAGCAGCCGCTGCGTCCCGACGCCTAGAAACCTCAGCGTTCTGGTTGAGCGAACAGATCACCGGTACATGGCCCGTTCGGCGTCACAGACGAGCGCCGAAACGCGGTGCGCGCCCGCGCATGTTTCTGTCAAGCTGAAGCGCGCGACGCCTCGCGGTGGCGATGATCGGAATGACGGACGGACGATGCGTGACTCCCTGCCCCAGGCGTTACTCCTGGCGCACCCATCCCACGCCATGGCCTGTTAGGAAACGGGATTTGCTGATATGATGGTGTCTGTGGGGCGGCCCCCGTTTTCACCCTGGGAGAGGTTATCCGAATGACCGAAGAGTTGACTTTCGAGACGCTAATGGGGCCCAGCGCTGAGGACCTGCGGCCTGTCGACCAAGGTCTCCATCAATACAACGTCGAGCATCTTGGTGAGGACATCATCCAGGACTATCACAGGCTCGGGGTCGTCGCGCGTGATGGGGAGGACGGCATCCGAGGCGGCGTCCACGGAGAGCTGGCATGGGAATGGCTCCACATAGACACGCTTTGGGTCGACGCTGCGTGGCGCGGTCAAGGGATAGGGTCCGCCCTGCTGAGGAGCATTGAGAACCTCGCCGTTGAGCGAGGCGCACGGGGCGCCCACCTCGAGACTACCAGCTTTCAGGCCTATGAGTTCTATCTGCGACGCGGGTACGAGGTCTTCGGCGAGCTGGGAGACAAGCCGGAGGGCGTGACGTGGTACTACATGAAGAAGACGTTGGTGTGAGATGCCCGTGTTAGAAGAAGGCACGCCGCTCATCGAAACGGTGTAGCCCTGCCTCGCGAGCTTGCCGGACTGCCCTACGGTACTCATCGGTGGAGATGGGGCGATCCAGCGGCATCTCGTCTGTCGCGCATTCCCCCGCCCGGTAGGCAGGCCGATATTGCGCCATCACGTTGATGTAGGTCTCGGCGCTGACCTCTTCGGCGAGGAAACGGGCGATCCGGGCTGTGCCGGCAATCCCGCCAGGCAGCACGAGGTGTCGCACGAGGAGGCCGCGGCGGGCGATGCCATCGTCGTCGATCTCAAGATCGCCGACCTGCCGGTGCATCTCCTTCACTGCTGCCTGGTTGACGGCAGGATAGTCCCGTGCCGCGGACAACGTCGCGGCCGTCTCCGCGTCACCGTACTTCATATCAGGCATGTAGATATCCACGATGCCGTCCATCAGCGCCAGGGCTTGGGGCGCGTCGTAGCCGCCGGTATTGTAGACGATGGGGATCTCCAACCCCCGCCGCGCAGCTGCGATCAGGGCGGGGGTGATATGAGACGCCACGTGGGTTGGCGAGACGAGGTTGATGTTGTGACAGCCTCTCTCCTGCAGGGACATCATAATCTCCGCGAGGCCCTCGGTGTTGACGGCAAATCCGGTGACGCGCTGGCTGATATCGTAGTTCTGGCAGTAGACGCAGTGGAGGTTGCACCCCGAGAAGAAGATGGTACCGGAACCGCGCCTGCCACGGAGCACGTCCTCCTCACCGTGGTGGGGTCCGTAGCTGGCGACGTAAACGCGGTCGCGCAGGCGGCACGGGCCGGCCTGCCGGTGGCGGTTGATGTCACAGTCGTTGCCGCACAGGCGGCAGTGGAGAAGGGCGACCTCGGCCGCTGCGAGCTTGGCGTCAGCTCGTCCCTCGTCCTCCACCAGCGCGCGGTAGGCTGGATACGTCCGTTGCATAGCGTCTCCTGGGCTCTGTTCTCGGTCATTCTACTACGATCGCCTGTGGCGGCGAGCCCGAGCAGAATGCCCGTAGGGCAAATCGTCGTGTTCGACCGGGGCGCACAAGACAGCGGAACGTCCCGCACCCCGGTCGTCTCGGGGGACATCTCACGGTCTGGTTCGGCCCTTGGCGAGGCGAATGCCCGATGCCTGGACGCTCAGAGCCCGCCTGCGCCGGGGGGCGATGTGAAACTTCGCTCTGCGGACGGCGTCGCGGATGAGATCGAGCGTCGTTCGTGCGAGAGTCTGACGCGCAGCGTCATCAGAGATTCTGCTTGACGCCTGTGGAGGTTCAGTTACAATTTTCGCATGGCAGACTCCCTTGATTTCCCGTATCCACGGCGTCGTCTAATACGTGGCTTGGTTTCGAAGATCACGCGTGCCATCTTCTCGGTGATCAGCGACTTCCGGGTCATCGATCCTGAGAACTTCCCTAAGGAAGGGCCGCTTCTGGTCGTCTCCAACCATTTCAGCTTCCTCGATCCGGTGGCTATGGTCAGCATCGCACCGTGGCCGATAGAATTCGTGGGGGGATTTCGTGTGCCGAACGCACCTCCGATGGTCGGTTGGCTTCGCCATTTGTGGGGCTACTATCCTGTCTACCGAGGCACGGGGTCACAGACCGCTTTCCGCGCTACACAGGCCATCCTGGCGCAGCAGGGCATCATGGGCATCTTCCCGGAGGGCACAAGCGCCCATCAGTTCCTCCGACCGCCAAGGCCCGGCGCCGCGTTCATGGCGGTGCGGTCTCGAACGCGGATTCTGCCCGTGGGCATGAGCGGGTTGACCGACGTCTTCCCAACGTTGCGTCGAGGCCGGCGGGCACACGTGAAGATACGCGTTGGGAAGCCCTTCGGACCGTTTGAGGCGCCCGGACGGGGCCGCCAACGCCGTGAGCGGCTGAACGAGATCGGTGACGAGATTATGCGGCGGATCGCTAACCTGCTCCCGGCCCACGAGCGGGGACATTACTCGGACGACCCGGCAGTGCTCGACGCTGTCAAAAGCGTGGACTTCTACCCCTGGGACGAGGAACCGGAAGGCTAGATTCTGCCTGAAGGCGAAGGAGACTTCGCAGCTCACTTATCTATTGCTCGTAACCCGGCACAAGGCCGGGTGTTATCATATGCAGGTCCTGATCTGTTGTTCTGACTCATGCGTTTTGTATTAAGGAGAGCGAGCTTATGGCAGCGATGACTGAGGAGGCTAGGGGACTTCGGCGGCAACGTTGGGCTTGGTATATGTATGACTTTGGAAACTCCGCCTACGCGGCTGTGGTCCTATTGGCGGTCTACTCCGCCTACTTCAAGGGACAGGTGGTGGGCGGCGCGATGGGTTCGCGCCTTTGGGGCATATCGGTGGGTGTGGCGATGCTGGTCATCGCCCTTATCTCTCCGGTGCTCGGGGCGATTGCGGACTTCTCCGGGTCGAAGAAGAGGTTGCTCTTCGTCTTTACAACAGTTGCCTGTATCTTCACCGGTCTGCTCTTCTTCGTAGGGCCCGGGCAGGTCGTCAGGGGGATGCTTTTCTTCATTCTGGCCGAGATAGGGTATCGAGGTGCTCAGGTTTTCTACAACTCGCTCCTTCCGGAGATCGCCGATGCTGACGATATCGGGCGCGTCTCAGGCATCGGATGGGCTATCGGCTCCGCCGGTGGCGTCTTGTGCCTGTTCATCATACTGCCTCTCATCATGGTCTTCGAAGGCGCGCTCATGGTTCGTCTTGCGTTCGTGATCACCGCGGTCTACTTCGCCCTGTCGACGATTCCGCTCTTCGTGGGGTTGAAGGAGACGAGCGAGCCTCATCAGTTGCCCGATGGCGAGAACTACCTGACGGCGGGCTTCAAGCGGACGTGGGGTACCATCCTGACCGCAGGTAGTTACCGCGAGTATGTCAAGTTCGTGGTTGCGTTTCTTATCTACAACGATGGGATTATGATGGCGATGAACTTCGCGTCGATCATCGGTGCGGTGCTCTTCGGCATGGAGCAGACCGAGTTGATCATCTTCGTGATCCTCGTCCAGGTGACCAATGTGGCGGGGGCTTATGCGCTGGGTCACCTCGTCGATCGTGTTGGTGGGAAGCGGACCTTGACCGCGTCGATCCTGCTGATGGTTGTGGCGATTCTGATGATGTCATTCGCGCAGACCGCGACGTTCTTCTACTTCGTGGGCGCGTTGGCGGGTTTTGCCATGGCCGGTATGCAGTCGGTGAGCCGGACCATGGTCGGCGTGCTGAGCCCGCCCGGACAGAGTGCCGAGTTCTACGGTTTCTTCGCCGTCGCCGGACGGACGTCATCCTTTATCGGACCGGCAGTGTACGGTGGTGTTGCGTACCGCGTCGCTCGCTGGTATCAAGAGACACTCGGTTGGACGCCGATTATGGCCGAGAAGGCGGGGCAGCGCGTCGCCATCCTCTCCATCGGTGTGTTCCTCCTAACCGGCTTGGCCATGCTGACGTCGGTGAACGAGCGGGCGGCGCGGGGTGCCCACAAGGTGGCGGTGGAAGCCAAGAATATGGCACGTGCCGGCTAGCGGGCCAAGCAGCGTGGTCGGAAAGAGACGGGTGGTATAGCTAGTGCCGGGTGTTCCGCAAGGACGCCCGGTTTGTTTTTTCACTCGCCTCGGAATGCCTTTCAAAGCGGAATCTGGAGATTCTGTGGTATATATGTCAACAATGTTAAGTTGGGACTTGACAATTTTAAGTAGACGACTTAATATTGTGAATATACGATCACATCTATCGCGAGGAGGACCGATGCAGAAGCAAACACTTGTGGACGAGAGGACCGTGGAGCTTGGAGATGCAACCAGCGTCGCGGCGCTGGTGCAGATGGGGAGCGGTGAGCTCAAGATCGCCGGAGGTGCGGCGTCGCTCCTGGCCGGGCGCTTTGAGTATGGCGCGCCAGGGTGGAAGCCCGAGGTGGATTACTCAGTCGAGGATGGACGTGGCTCGCTGACGGTTAAGCCACCGGCGGAACGACCGGCGCGCGATACGGACGCCGCCTACCACTGGGACCTAGCCTTCGGCGATGAGATCCCCTTGGATCTGGCGCTCCAACTAGGATCCGGGAAGGCTGCCCTAAACCTGGGAGGCACCGCTCTGCGGACGCTTGACAGCGCAGTCGGCAGTGGTGAGTTTGCCGCCGATCTCGCCGGAGGCATGGATCTCCTCTCCGACGCGGCATTGCGCGTAGCGAGTGGGCGCACGACTATGGTCTTGAGCGGTGTCTATCCGGCGCTTGAGAAACTCCGCATCGAATCCGCCAGTGGGCTGGTCGATCTGGCTCTCGGCGGACGGTACGAGGGGCTGCGTCGTCTGACCGTACGCGGCGCGAGCGGTGATATCAATCTCGGCATGACCGGTGACTATCCGGCCCTGGAGGGTCTGGCTGTTGATACCGCGAGCGGGACGGTGGACATCAACTTCGGAGACCGGCTGGAGCAGGACCTCAGTGCGAGGATCAACTGCGTTTCAGGACGCGTGATCGTCCGGTATCCGCCTGAGGGCGGCGTGTCGGTTCGCTTCACGTCGGTGACGGGCAAGGTCGACGCGCCCGGTCTACGCAAGGAAGGGAACCGCTACGTCAACAAGGCCTACGGACAAGCGGAATTCGATCTTGAGCTATCCGTCTCCTCGGTGAGCGGTAAACTCATCCTGCAACCCTGTGGAGCCTAACTGCGTAATAGGAAGTGAAAGGGCCGGCGAATGAAGACAAGCCGGACTTCTGAGACGCAGTAGTTCGATCCACACTAGGAGGTTGCATGGAGCGCCGACAGGGGTGCTTGGTCGGGTTGTTGAAGTTGGCCGTTCTCGACGCCGTATTTGACTGGTTGCAGGACCGCTTTGGCTTCGGCCGGGGATGTTCCTGCACCGGCATGGGCTGCGGCGTTATCTTGCTCATCCTCTTCTTGATCTTGGCTTGCTCGATTGTGACCGGGACCGACTGGTTCAGGCTGTTCTGATTTAGCGTTCCACGTCCAACGTCCCCGCAGATTTTATTCCCTGCGGCGACGTTTCGTTGTTGGCTTGTTCATGGTAGACAGCGCCGCAAGCCGGCCCAATCTACACGTAACTCTGGCGAATCCCGACGCTCACGCAGTCGAGAATAGCTATGGTCATGGGTGGTGGCAGGGGGATCGCATTTGGACATAGATGCTCGTAGCCCCCGTCTCGGGGGCGCTTTTGGCGCGGGAAGCCTCGTTGCAGAGGCTGATCCACGCTCAGGCAGCCCCGAGGACGGGGCTTTGAGCCTTAAATGCGATTGCCCTATGGGTGATGGTGGATGCGGTTGACGAGCGAATAGTCTTTCGGCATTGTTAAGAGAGCGTTAACATTCCAGGAGCCTTGACCGCTCTAGGTTGACAGAGGGACGTCCGCGGTATAATTCGTCCATTATGGCACATGATGATGCACACCGGGCCCAGCCGTTGGCCTATCCTGAGCACGACACCGGCGCCGATTGGGTCCGCGGGCGGATCTGATGAGATCTGCATCACGGTTCCGGCACAGGTTCTTGAGG
>JBNGDU010000134.1:0-23414 GCA_049975025.1 Anaerolineae bacterium | reverse complement strand
AGACCATACTGATTTACAATCCCGCAGCCGGCCCATGGGATATGTCCCGTCCCCTTAGACGCCTGAGCACCTACCTCGAAAAATCCGGATGGAAATCGGAGTTGGTGGAGACCACAGAACCCGGCGAAGTTACACGTGAGGCCCGACGAGCAGCAGAACGGGGCGTCGACCTCGTCTTGGTCGCAGGCGGGGATGGGACGATCAACGAAGCTGCCCACGGCTTGGGCGGCACGTCGACGACGCTGGGCATTGTCCCGGTGGGCACCGGCAATATCCTCGCGCATCAGCTGCGCATGCCGATCCTCTCCGTCGTGACGCCACTCTACGTCAAGGAAGTGGGCGATGCCCTTCTCAAGAGCCGTGTTCAGCGCATCGACCTCGGGGTCGCCAACGACCGAAGATTCGTCTGCTGGGCTGGCGTGGGTCTGGACGCAGAGATCGCGGCGCAAATGGAACCTCGACCGCGTCACGTCAAACGTCTAGGCACCCTTCCCTATATCATAGCTGCACTCTCTGTGGCATCGGAATTTCGAGGTGTACGCTCGAACATCATGATTGAGGACCGAACCTTCCGCACCCGCGCCCTTATGATCGTCGCCAGCAATATTCAACTCTACGCAGCCTTTTTCCAGATCGCTCCCCACGCCAGCATGGACGACGGACTCCTAGACATCTTCGTTTTCAAGGGACTGGGCGTTGGTTACGCCCTGAAGTACGTAGTCCAATCGGTTGGCGGGCGCCATCTCCGCAGCCCGGACGTCATGCACGCTCTCGCAGCCAACGTCGAAGTGGAGACGTCGCCGTCGGTCGCCGTTCACCTCGACGGCGACCCCCATGGCTCCACGCCTACAGAGATTGGGCTGCAGCCCGCGGCCCTGCGGCTTCTCGTGCCGCCCCACGCTCCCCAAAGTCTCTTCAGCAAACGACCGGAAGTTCTGTGACCACCGGGAACAGAACAGACAACGGATGATCGATACACACACGCATTCACATCACTCACCCGATGGGACCGGCTCAATGGCGGACATGGTCCAGGCTGCTCAAGCCATCGGCCTTGACGGGATTGTCTTCACGGAACACGCTGAGTGGTATCCCGGTGACGAGGCTTACGGCTACCTGGACATGGCGGCGTATTTCGAGGAACTGAACGCCGTCCGCTCTTCGCTGAAGGATGGATTCGGCGTGTTCGCGGGCGTCGAGTTGGGAAATCCCCACGATTTTCCCGACCTCGCATCCTCCTTGCTCGAGAAGTGGCCCTTCGATCTCGTCATCGGCTCGGTGCACTGGCTCGATAGCATGCCCGGCTGGCAGTCTGAGATCTTCGAACAGGGTCTCGAAGCGACCTACTGCCGCTACTTTGAGGAAGTCATCGTGATGGTCGAGAACGCGGAGTTCGATGTGCTAGGCCATCTCGATCTCGTGCGCCGCGACTCCTGGGAGCTTTTCGGTCGGGTCCTAGATCTCAAGCCCTATCGGAATGCGATAGACCACATCCTGAGGCGTGTGATCGAGAAGGGGAAGGGAATTGAGGTCAACACGTCCGGCCTGCGCAAGGGGCTGTCGGAGCCTGTCCCCGGTCTGGGGATCCTAAGGCAATACAGAAGCCTGGGGGGAGAGATCCTCGTCTTTGGATCCGACGGTCATCGGTCGGAGCATGTGGGCCACGGTTTTGACGTGGCGCGTGACCTGGCGCTTGCCGCAGGATTCGAGCGGATCGCCCGCTTTGAGCAGCGGCGCGTCGCCGGATGGATAGATCTGTAGTCCCGTCACCAGAGACATCGAGGCACAAGACACACAAGACCAACCTAAAGCCGGCGCCCCACCTTGATGAGCATCTCTGCAGAGAGTTTCCAAAGAGGAGGCGCGATCATAGTGCAGTGAGAGTGAGATTATGACAAACGAACCCCTGATGACTATCGTCATTCCTGCTTATAACGAAGCTAATCGGTTGCCCCAGACCTTGACGCGGGTGGTTGACTTCGTCAATATGCGGCCCGAACCACTGGACGTGATCGTCGTCAACAACAACAGCCGCGACGATACAGGAGAGATCGCTCGGAAATTCGCCAAAGCTCACGCTTGTCTAAGCGTGCTGGATCAACCCATTCAGGGCAAAGGCGCCGCCGTTCGCAAGGGCATTCTCAACGCACCAGGGCGGTACTCATTCATCTGCGACGCAGATCTCGCGATGCCCATTGAAGAACTGCCGCGATTCTTCCCGGAGACCTTGGGACAGGATTACGATCTCGCTATCGGCTCTCGCGAGGTGGCAGGGGCACAGCGGTATGACGAGCCGGCCTATCGGCACTTGATGGGACGCGCCTTCAACTTCGTGGTCCGCACGTTGGCTGTGCCGGGCATCCAGGATACCCAATGCGGCTTCAAAGCGTTTCGACGCGAGGCCGGACAGGCCATCTTCCGCGAGCAGAAGATCAATGGATTTGCCTTCGACGTCGAGGTTCTCGCGCTCGCCCGCCTCTGGGGGTATGAGATTCTCGAGATTGGCATCCCCTGGTACTATGGTGAGGGAGGGAGCGTCCACCCGCTTCGTGATTCATGGCGCATGTTCCGGGAGGTGGTTCGCATCCGGCGAAATATCAGGGCCGGCACCTACGCTCGCAAGCCGCCGATTGACGAAAGCTAGCGTTCCGCGCACTAACAGCCATCGATCAATACGACCCGAGGCGCGTGGGCCTGGTCTTGAGATGCGTTCACGCGCCGGAACTTATCCTTCCGATGGTCACGCCGCGTCGAGCAATTTCCGGACCCGGTACTCAGAGACTTTGTCTGCCTCACGCAGGCGCTCGATCAACGTGTAGAGGTGAATTGTGAGGCTCTCCAAGTCGTGTTCGTCATCGGCGGCAGCGGTGAGCATCGTAAGACAGAGGGTCCACCACAGCCAATCTCCAAAGGATTCCTTATGATACCAGACCACGTCTTCATAGCGGTTGACGCGCAGATACGCCCGCACATCCTCATGATGAAGCGCATGTTCCAGCAGATCATACGCATCCGCGTCATCGACGTAAATCGGCTGAGACCAAGCAGGATAACTCAGAAGCATCCGAATCGTTGCAATAGCGCGGAGGACACCCTCCTCTTCGACATCCAGATCGCGCAATGCCTGGGCGATCGGCTTGTTGAGCAACCATTCGTCAAACCGGCTTCGGCTCTCCTCCACGACGTTCTCCACGTCCAACAGGCGGCCCAACCGATGCGTGAAAAGCCAGCCGAAGAGGGTACCCCACATCGCCCAATCGTCCTCATCCCAGCCCTGACGGAGCATAGCCGAGGCAGCCACGTAGGCCTTGTCGACCCCGGCTGACGCGAGCGGCGTGAGGAAGTCCGGCAGGGCAAGCAAAAGCGCCAGCTTCCGCCGCGTCTCCTTGGCTAGAGAGCGCAGCGTCTCCGTCTCCACCTCGACAGTGGCTAGATCAGCGTGTAACGCACGAACACCACGGAAGATATCCATCATCTTCTGCTCGACCTCGTCCAACACGCCCTCATCCACATCATCGGGATCGTCCGCTCGATGATCAACGAGCCAGCGGAAGGCAGGGGCGCTGACCAGCATGCGGAAGGGACTATGCAGAGGCTGAAGCCGAAGTTCGCGCACGGCTTCATCGAGGTCCGGGACGCCCCGTCCCGAGAGATGGGCGTTGAGCTCAGCATATCGGCGCGAAGCGTCGTCCTGGACGGTGCGGAAATTGACGAAGACGTGGGTCTGATAAGCGTGAAGCTCGGCGTACAGCCCCCGATCGGCAAGTTCCTGACAGCTGCGGATGTACTCCAGGCCACCAACGGCGTCCTGAAAGACGACAAAGCGCCCAGGATCGGCGGGGAGGCTAAGACCTTCGATCAGCGAGGTCTGGACCAGCGATTTGTCCCCTGCCTCGTCCTTCTTGGCCCATCCTACGGAGGTCCGTATCCAACCGCGCGTCTCAGCGTACCGGTTGTGATAGAGAATGAGGGCTCGCTCATCGCCTACCCGGTTGGAGTAAGCGAAAACGTTCTCATCAACACCCCCTTGCGGGGTGGCAAAGTCGTAGAGATAGAAATTGTCGACGCCGGCAAAGAGATAGCGATGGTGCAGGATCGGGAAAATCTCTCTCCCGTGCCGCGATACCAGGTGCGGGTCGGGTTTCTCATCCCAATAGGCCCGACGATACTCCATACCGTACTTCTCCGCATAGCCCTCGACTTGGCCATGGCCAAACATCGGCAGGCCTGGCATGGTAGCCATCATTGTGCAGACGCCGAAGTATTTGTCGCCCTTGCCAAACTGATCCACCGCGGTGCGCTCGTCAGGGTTGTTCATGAAATTCACATACCGGCGCAGGATCTCCGGATCGAACTCCAACGTGTTCTTCATGACCAGCCGGTACTCGGCGTTCTTCTCGTCGCGCATCATGTTCATGAAAGCGCTATTGTAGACGCGGTGCATTCCCAGCGTGCGGACGAAGTAACCCTCCATGAGCCAGAAGGCCTCGGCAAGCAAGAGCGTGTCCGGCAGCTCCTCGGCAATGCGATCCACGACTTGCCGCCAGAACTCCTCGGGCATCGCCTCGTCAAACTGCTCCTTCGTCATGCCGAACTGCGCCCGAGAGGGGATCGCCCCACCGGTCCCGGGCTCCGGGAACCAGAGCCGCCGGTAGTGGCGCTTCGCCAAGGTCATAGCGGCGTCGAAGCGGATGATCGGCGACCGGCGAGCGACCGCAAGAATGGTCTGAATCACGGCTTCACGGACCTCAGATATAAGGTAGTTGAGCTGCGCGGTGTCATTCCACGGCATCTGCGTGCCGTCGTTGCCATGGTAAATGTAGAGCTCCGACCCGGTCCAATGATCACGTCGTTTGAACACCACAGCGGCGTCTGAACGCTCATAGTAGTGATCCTCGATATAGACGCCAACCCGCTCGTCGTCGCATAGATCAGGCCCGTTAAATGTATACGTCGGGAAGGGGCTATGAGGAAGTCCGAGGAACCAATCAGGATGGTGAATCATCCAATCGGAATCAATGCCCATATGGTTGGGCACCATATCGCTCGCCATCCGGATCCCCCGACGCCAGGCCCGGTCCTTCAGATCCTCAAAAGCGGCTTCACCGCCGAGATCCTCAGCGACGGTGTAGTTTTTCAGCGAATAGGCCGACGCGACGGCCTCCGGATTTCCCATCATCTGCTTGATGCGTTTGGAGGCTGGGCTGCGCTCCCACAACCCGATCAACCACAGCGCCGTGAAGCCTCGGTTCTGCAGCAGGTCCAACTCCTCATCAGGCACCTGATCCAGGCGCGTGATCTCTCGCCCGTACTGCTTCGAAAGCTGATCAAGCCAGACGTAAACGTTCTTGGCGATCATGACCACGCGGGGCATCCAGTCTTGATCAGGTGTGAAGCGTTCCGGTTCACCGAGAACACCGGCGAAATCGGGGACCCGCGCCGGGCCCGGACCGGGACCGAAGAACGGCCTAGTCTCCTCCTCAAGGAAATCCAGGCTTCTCAAAAGGCGATCGACGTAGCTGCCCAGGTAGCCACGCCAGCGTTCGCGTATGAACAACAGCTGGGCGGACCAAGACATGGGAGCTTCGCGCGACGGACTGCGCAGCATATCGATGAGGGTCTGATCATCCGGCCCAAAGCGAGGCTGAGTCTCAAAGAAATCCTCTAGCTCCTCGACGACGCGCGGATAGGCCGTGGATGTCTCCAACTCCTCGTCATCGAAGAGTTCCAAGAAGACCTCAGCAGCGGGATTTTCATTGCTCAGCCAGAGCATGATGATCTCTTCAAGCACAACCGCCCGATGCGACGTCCCTCCTGTCTGCGACTCAAGATAGTCCGCAGGCGTCATCGCCCCCCGATACACGGCGATCGGCGGGAACTCCTCCACAAACGTCAGCAATACCTCATCCAAGGCTTGCTCCCCAACCTTCTCCTGCAGGTGGGTCAGCGCCTCGTCCATCACGTTGGGGTTTTGTTGATCACGGTACTGCGCCATCATGTAGTGCAGCACTTCATCAACCAAGCCCATCGCGTTCAGCTCACTGGCGTGGACGGCCTGCTCCGGATGGTTGGCGAGATCTCGGCGCTCGTTGATGCGCTGAGCAAAGACCCGGGCCGCGCGAAAATCGGCGAAGATCACGTTACCATTGAAAGAGAAAAACGTGTCCTCAAGCTCATAGCGGTCTCGAGCCTCACGCGAAACGTGAAATTCCCACAGCGGGAATCCAGAGAGATGGTCAGGGGAAGCCGGTTGATTCATAGCAATGCCTCTCATACTGATTAGAGCTGAAAGCCAGTCATCCACCCTATCGGGCTGACTTTCAAATCCGCCTTCAGCTCGTTATGGTTAGCCTATGGATTCTCTTTCCTTAGGAAGGAGGCACCAACATAATAACGAAGCCCAAAATCATGCTGACCAATAGGATAATACTGATCACGGTAAACACGATCCGGGCTGTACTTCGTCGTTTCGACATCTATTCCACTCCTCTCCGCCAACAGCACCACCACGACCCCGGGCCGGTCAGATAGACCGAATTCGAGGACACCCCAATTATAGCATAGTTAGCCTAATCGCCCCCTTGGCAAGCCATCTAAGTCACATCACCTAAGGACCCGCGCTGTGGTCCTCGTTCCGCAAATCAAACGACCGGAGCTCTATGCGAGCTCCGGTCGTCATCTTGAGGCGTGCGTGGGATTTTCGCAAGAACGACGCTCGATCTCATCCGCGATGCCGCCGCCCGGCACAGCCGGGCTCTGACCATCGAGGAGGGGACTCAGGGATAGACGCGATTGATCATCCGCGGATAGGGAATGGTCTCGCGGATATGGTCGATACCGCAGATCCAGGCTACGGTCCGCTCGACCCCCATGCCAAAACCGCTGTGGGGAACGCTGCCATATCTCCGCAGATCAATGTACCAGCGGAAGGCGTCTTCGGGAAGATTGTGCTCCCTGATTCGCTCGAGGAGCAGGTCCGGATCGGAGATACGCTCGCTGCCGCCGGTAATCTCGCCATAGCCCTCCGGAGCCAGCAGATCCACGCTCTTGGAGACGTCCGGGCGTCCGGGCCACGGCTCCATATAGAACGCCTTCGCTGCCGTAGGATATCCGTAGACGAAGACCGGCTTGTCAAAAAGCTGGGTCAACTCCGTCTCGTGCGGCGAACCGAAGTCATCGCCCCACTCAATCTTCAGCATCTCTTTCAGCTCAGGATCGTCGGTCGTCTCCCGTATCTCCGCCAACTTCTCCAGAGCTTCGTCATAGGAAATGCGCGGGAAGGGCGGCTTGATCCTCTCCAGCGCCGTCGTATCGCGCTCCAGCGACGCCAACTCCGCATGACAGTCCCGCAGCACGGTCTGGACGATATGTGAGACGAAGGCCTCCTCGATGCCCATCAACTGATCGAGATCGCAGAACGCCATCTCCGGCTCCACCATCCAGAACTCGGTGAGGTGGCGGCGCGTCTTGGATTTCTCGGCCCTGAACGTCGGGCCAAAGCAGTAGACCTTCCCAAAGGCGAAGATATCGGCCTCGTTGTAGAGCTGACCGCTCTGCGCCAGGTAGGCCGTGCCTTCGTCGAAGTAGGGCGTCTCAAAGAGCGTCGTCGTGCCCTCGCACGCAGCCGGCGTGAGAATCGGCGTGTCGACGTTGGTGAAACCATGGCTGTCGAGCCAATCGCGAATCGCCCGGATCACCGTGGCCCTGATGCGCAGGACCGCCCACTGACTTTGCATTCTAATCCAAAGGTGGCGATGGTCCGAGAGGAAATCCACCCCGTGCTCTTTGAGCGCAATGGGGTACTCCTCCTCCACGGATTGGATGATCTCGAAGCCGGTAATGCCGATCTCGTAACCGCCGGGGATCCCGGGCGCGCGCTTGTCAGCCCTGACCGAGCCCGTGATCTTTACCGAGGACTCCTGCGGCACGTGAACGATAAGCTCGTAGAGCTCCGGGTCGAGGTCCGGCTCAAAGGCCACGCATTGGATAAAGCCATAGCCATCCCGGACAAGGAGAAAGACCAGCTTGCCTTTGTGAGTGCGGTTATACACCCAACCGTTAAGAACAACGTCCTCTCCCACGTACTCCGCAATTCGATCTGCCTGGATCACAGGTGGCATGCTTGGTCTCCTTCACTCCTGAAAACCGACGATAGTCCGGCTGAGTTCCTGCCCCGCGAAGCGCCGATCAGGGGGCGTCCTCGACCGGGGATCCATTAGGACCCCGCTGTCGCATCTTTCGCCAGCGACTGACAAAGAAATAAACCACCGCGACGACGATGACGACGATCACGAAGGTCTCGTACCGGTCGATGAACTCCGCCACCAGGTTCCAGCGAGCGCCGAGCAGGCGACCGGCGAAGGCCAATAGAAAGCTCCACAGCGCCGTGCCCACAGCAGTGTAGATCGAGAATTTGGCAAGCGCCATACTTGCCAGACCTGCCGGCACCGAGATAAGACTTCGCACGATCGGGACCATCCGCCCAAAAAAGATCACGTAGTCCCCGTAGCGGTCGAACCATTCCAGCGCGACGTCGAAATCATCCTCAGAGAGCAAGAACCATTTGCCCCAGCGACGCAGGAGATACCGAACGCGGCGCTCATCAAACCAGCGACCGATCCCATAGAAGAAGTAGGCTCCGGCGACCGACCCGATCGCCCCAACCACGGTGACACCCAACAGCGTGAACTGTCCTCCGGCCTGTTCCAAGGTGAGCCAACCGGCAAGGGGGAGTACGACCTCCGAGGGAATGGGAGGAAAGACGTTTTCGAGAAACATGACGAGGCCAAGGCCGGGATATCCTAGGGTTCGGATGATCTCAAGGGCCCACGCGTTAATCGCATCGATAATGCCAACTAAGTCCATAGATGTCCTATCTCCGGGTCAACACCCGATGGGAATCGGATTTAACAGACAGTATTTTCGCAAACAGGATTATACCACACTTCCCGCCCACATCCCCGACGCAGATGGCCCCGGTTCAAAGTGAAGGCGCATCCTCAGATGAAGCGCGCCGCTGCGTAGTCATAGGCCGCTACCGCCGTCTCAGCCAAAACGTCCCAGTCGAAGCGGTGAGCGACATCAGCCGCAGCCGCAGCGCCCATCCGGCGTCGCAGGTCCGAATCCTCAAGTAGCTTCAGGATGGACCGCGCAAAGGCGCGGTCATCGCCGCACTCGACCAGGAATCCGGTCTTGCCGTGCACGATGACCTCGCCGATCTGTCCCACCCGATCCGCCACGACCGGAATCCCGGCGGAGAGAAGGTCCATCAGTTTCATCGGACATTTGGTCCGGTTGAGCAGCGTGTCATCGAAAGGGTAGATCGCGATGTCGGCGGCTTCGAAGCCCCAGGACAGCGTGTCTTCCGTTCCCCACCCCGCGTAGAGCAGATCAGCTTCGGGCACATCCGAGGGCGAGTGAAACGCCCGCCATCCGGCACGCCGGGCAAGTCCCAACAGCTCATCCTCTTCGCCGGCAAAGCCCTGACCGACCACGAGCAATCGGACCTCGGGGCGTTGATCGCGGACGAGTTGGATGATGCGCCAAAGCCGCTCGAGTTCATACTCGAAGAATCGAGTGTAGAGCAGCAACGTGGGCCGCCCGCTGTTGAGGGAGCGCGTGCGAGGCATCTGGGACTGAATCCCGTTGGGCAGGTAGAAGACCCGGTCGGGAGTCCCTCCCATGGGCCAGGTTAGGGTCTCCAGAGCCCGGCTCGCCACTGTCACGGCATCGGCGTTCTTAAGCCCCCATCGCTCTTGCCAAGCAAAGAAGCGCTTCATCCAAGCCGGATATTCTGCAAGAGCGTTCCACCCTCCGGGCCCTTCCCAGTCATCGGTGTCCACCACGACCGGAAAGCGCCGCCGGAGCATGAAATGGACCAGGCCTGCGTAGGCCTTGGGTTTGAAGGCATGGATGACGTCGGGCGCGAGTTCGCGCGCGCGCCTCGCGATACGCGCCGCCAGACTATAATGAAACCAGCCGGGCCATCCCTTGGGAAGCGCCATGTTCTCAATGCGAACGTCTTCGTCAATCCAGGAACGTCCCGAATCCTCGGGATTCTGCCATGGCGGCAGGAGCATGGTGATATGATAGCCGCGACGGGCCAAGGCCTTCGCCAAGGGGAGCGCCCGGACGCGCATCGTGGTCCGCGGCCTCATGCCAAACGGCCCTACCATCACCACAGTGCGGGGCGTCGACGTCACAGAAGCCTGCTTATCAAGGGGCTGCTTACCAAGCACACCATAGCGTCAGCGCTCTTCGGGAGACCGCCCGAGGCCACCGGATGGGGACGCATCAAATCCCGGCAGCATCTCGTTGTCTTGAGGAGCTGCGATCAGATTCGCGATCGGACGAAAACTGCGGCGATGGATAGCACAGGCGCCCAGCCGGTCCAGCGCTTCACGGTGCTGCGGCGTGCCATAGCCTTTGTGCTGAGCGAATCCATAGCCGGGGAATCGTATCTCGGCCTTTTGGACCATCCAGCGATCGCGGTAGACCTTCGCCAGGATACTGGCGGCTGCGACCGATAGACAGGTCGCATCAGCACGGGGGAACGCGCGCTGTGACAGGGAGACGCCCGGCAGCAAAAGCGCGTCGATGATCAGCGCTTCAGGCTCCACGCGCAAACGCTCTAGGGCGCGACACATCGCCAAGCGGGTCGCCGGCACGATACCCAGATCGTCAATCTCCGCGGCACTCGACCACCCGACGCCGGCGGCGACCGCCACATCCTCGATCAACGAACAGAGCTGCTCCCGCCGCCGAGGGCTCAGCTTCTTGGAATCGCGAACCTCGTGAAGGGCGGCGAGAGGCTCCGGGTCTTGAGGCAGAATCACGGCACCGGCGTAGACAGGGCCGGCCCACGGTCCGCGACCGGCTTCATCCAGACCCGCGACGTAGGCGACGTCCTGTCGCCAAAACGACAGCTCCGTCTCCGTCGTCGGACGCGCGTCATTCCCCTCAACGTGCTCAGATAGGTTCGCCATGATTGGTTTATTGTGCCACGAAGAAGGTAATTGCCAAATGTAGGTTTGCCTTTCGAAGGATTACCCTATATACTGGCTTCATACAATCGCCGGTACAAATACGGAATTAGGTCGTAAAATCCTAACTATAGGACGACCAGATACACTTATCGGCAGTTCCGTACTCAACCGGAACGGGAGGTTGTGATGGAATTCCTAGACGATATCCTCAACCGGGACGCCGAGGATCAACCGGAGGATCAACGAGAGGATCAGCAGGAGACGGCGAGACCAGCGGAACGAGAAAGCGACGCTTGGGAGGATCTCCTGAGGGGGGTTAGCTACGACGAGCCCGAGGTGGAGACCCCTAAACCCGCGGAGAAGCGCCACTTTGGGGCCAAGCTCAAACTCTCAGGGACCCAGCAGATTGTCTTGGGCGTGTTGGGAGTTGTGGTCATCGGGGTGTGGGTGGGGATTATCCTTCTCATAACCCGCTCGCTGCCCGCAAGAGGCCGGTCCTCCGCCGCACCCGATGGGGGCGCCCAGGCAACCATCGTCTCCCCAGACGAGGATATGGAGGGCGAACCCGCCTCCCGGCCCACAGAGACGCCCGAGCCGGAAGCTACGCCCACGCCCCTGCCCCTCTTCACCCGGTATGATCGCCAGATCCAGGAAGATCCGACCAATCCATCGCTCTACGTCCAACGCGCTCGGGAGTATATTGACAGGGCGGCCTACCGCGCAGCGGTAAGGGATCTTCAGCAGGCCAAGCAGCTGGACGACGAAATCCCCGCACTCTACGTGGAACTGGGTTGGGCCCACTACTACTTGGGAGAGTGGCAAGCGGCGGAGAGCGCTTTTGACACGGCTATCGCCCTCGATCAGGATCTGCCCCGAGCACACTTCGGCCTCGGCAAACTTTACTATTACGAGGGCCGATACGAAGAAGCGGCCACGGCCTTCGACTGGGCCGCCGAGATCGATCGCCGGCACGCCGAAGCAGAGGCCTGGCTTGCCATCGCATCAGCTCGGATGGAAGACCTGCAGGAAGCGGAAGGGGCCGTCACGCGCGCGATGAGCCTGACTCAAGACTTACCGATCGTCTACATCGCGCGGTCGTGGGCCCGGCGAATCCAGGATCCGCCGGACATCGACGGCGCGCAGGGGGATCTGCTCTATGCACAGGAGCTGGAGCCCAACGACTTCCTGACGCTCAACGCCCTGGCGACGTTCTACCTCAACCACCGCTCTGAACGCCTCGCGGAAGCGGAGCAACTGGCGGTCTACGCGCAGAACTGGGCGAAGAACAGCCCGGAGCGCGCCGTCGCCCTCCATACGTTAGGGCGCATCTACCTGAAACAGGGACGCGAACCCGACGCCTATGAGGTACTCAACGAGGCCGCCGACCTCATCTCCGCCGACGGGCAGATCCCGCTCGCCGGTCTGGTCGAGGATCTGGAGCGCGCCGCGCAGTAGGGCTCCGCAGACTACGTTTCGGCCCTGACCTTGGCGCGCTCCAGCCAGCGCTTCAGGTACTGCCCCGTGTACGAGTGCTCGGTCTGGGCGATCTCCTCAGGAGATCCCTGCGCGATCAGCTCGCCGCCGGCATCGCCACCTTCGGGTCCGAGGTCGACGATCCAGTCCGCGACCTTGATGACATCGGGGTTGTGCTCGATGACGACGATCGTGTTTCCCGTGTCAGCAAGCCGCTGCAAAACCTGGATCAAGCGATCCACGTCGGCGGCGTGGAGCCCCACCGTAGGCTCATCCAACAGATAGAGCGTGCGCCCCGTAGCGCGCTTGGAAAGCTCGCGCGACAGTTTCACGCGCTGCGCCTCACCGCCTGAGAGCGTCGGCGCCGGCTGACCCAATCGAATATAGCCCAACCCCACATCGTAGAGCGTCTGCAACCGCCGTGTGATCTTGGGTATCGAAGCGAAGAACTCCAGGGCCTCGGTGACCGTCATGTCCAGGACGTCCGCGATGTTCTTATCCTTGTAGCGAATCTGCAGGGTCTCTCGATTGTACCGCCGACCATGACAGACATCACACGGAACGTAGACCTCGGGCAAGAACTGCATCTCGATGCGCAACTCGCCCTGACCGCCACACGCCTCACAACGCCCGCCCTTCACGTTGAACGAAAAACGCCCCGGCTTGTAGCCGCGGATCTTCGACTCCGGCAGCCGCGCGAAGAGCTGGCGGATCGGATCGAAGACCTTGGTATAGGTCGCGGGGTTGGAACGCGGCGTACGTCCAATGGGCGACTGATCGATATTGACCACCTTGTCGATGTACTCGTATCCCTCGATGGCGTCACAATCACCCGCGGGCTCCCGTGCGCCGTTGATGAGCTGCGCCAGGCGCTTGTATAGCGTCTCGACCATGAGCGTGCTCTTGCCCGAACCGGAGACCCCGGTGACGCAGACAAAGAGGCCCAGGGGTAGCCGCACGTCGATGTTCTTGAGGTTGTGCTCCCGGGCTCCCCGGATGACCAGAGCCTTGCCGTTGCCCCTGCGCCGCTTCTCCGGCACGGGCACGAACTTACGACCGGATAGGTAAGCCCCGGTATGGGATGTAGGATGGTTCAGGATGGCTTCCAGAGGTCCGTCGACGACGACCTCACCGCCATGCTCTCCCGCCCCAGGTCCCAGGTCGATGATCCAGTCGGCGGAACGGATCGTCTCCTCATCGTGCTCAACGACGAGCACCGTGTTGCCGAGATCGCGCATCTCCTTGAGAGTCCGCATCAGGCGCGCGGTATCCCGCTGATGCAGACCGATGCTGGGCTCATCCAACACGTAGAGCACGCCCGTAAGTCGCGAGCCGACCTGGGTAGCCAGGCGAATCCGCTGCGCCTCGCCACCGGACAAAGTCCCCGCCGTTCGATCCATGCTGAGATAGTCGAGGCCGACGTTGACGAGAAAGGCGAGCCGGTTACGAATCTCTTTCAGCGCCCGCTCGGCGATGGCGTATTCCTTCACGGAGAGCAGAGGGGTCTCCTCTGCTTCATCCGCGTTCTCGCGAGTTTCGATGAGGAGGTCTATCCACGCTTGCAGGCGGGTCACAGGCCATCGTGTCAGTTCATAGATGGGCTTCTCAGCCACGGTGACGGCTCGGGCCACGTCGTTGAGTCGTGTGCCCTGACACGCCCTACACGGCGTGCGGCTCATAACCTCCTCGATCTTGCCCCGGATATAGTCCGATGACGTCTCATCATATCGCCGCTGCAACTTCGAGATCACGCCCTCGTACTTTCGCGTCCCCGACCATACGCCACGAGGCCCTTCATACTCGATCGGAACCCGCTCACGACCGGAGCCATGAAGCACGATCCGCTTCTGGGCGTCGGTCAGATCCTTCCAAGGCTTATCAAGTGGGATACCGTATCTTTTGGCTACGCTCTCCAAAATCTTCCAGCTGTAGCTGTCGCGGTCGTCGGACATCCCGTAAGCAACGGCTCCGTCCTTCAACGTCTTGATCTCGTTAGGCACAATCAGCTCGGGATCGAGTTCCAGTTTGTAGCCGAGTCCCTCACAGACAGGGCAGGCACCGTGAGGGCTGTTGAAGGAGAAGGTGCGGGGCTCGATCTCCGGGATGCTGATGTTGCAGACCGGACAGGCCAGGTGCTCAGAGAACAGGACATCGCCTTCAGCCTGTGCTTCGCTGTCCGGCGTCCTGACCACCTCAACCATCATCACACCGTCGCCCAGCCGTAACGCGGTCTCAACGGAATCGGTGATACGACTCACGAAATCGGCGTAGAGATCCGCTGGTTCCTCCGCACGATCGGCCACGACAATACGATCCACAACGGCTTCGATGTCGTGCATCTTGTAGCGATCCAGTTCCGGGACCTCTTCCAGATCGTAGACCTCCCCGTCCACGCGGACGCGCACGAAACCCAGCTTACGCGCCTCCTCGAAGATAGGCCGGTGATGCCCCTTCCGCGCCCGTACGAGCGGGGCTAGGATCTGCAGGCGGGTGCTCGGGGGCATGTCAAGAATCGCGTCAACGATCTCCTGCGCACTCTGCTGGGTAACAGGACGACCGCACTGAGGACAGTGGGGGATGCCGATGCGCGCGTAGATGAGGCGGAGGTAGTCGTAGATCTCGGTGACCGTGCCGACGGTCGAACGGGGGTTGTTTGAGACACCCTTTTGATCGATGGCAATGGCAGGGCTGAGCCCCTCGATCATCTCCACATTGGGTTTGTTCATCTGCCCCAAGAACTGGCGTGCGTACGCACTGAGGGACTCGATGTATCTTCGCTGGCCCTCAGCAAAGATCGTGTCAAATGCCAAAGATGATTTCCCCGAGCCCGACAATCCGGTGATAACGACCATCCGGTACTTTGGGATCTCGACATCGATATTCTTCAGGTTATGTTGTCGCGCCCCTCGGACAACCAACTTATCGCTCGACATCATGCCTCCTACGCTTCCCTAGCCTTTCTCATGCACCACTGCAAAAGTGCATTATAGCACGGATCTTGGGAGAAACTAGGTACAAACGTTCTACCCGACCCCATAATCCATGGAGTCATTGACAGAAGTTGCCTTCATGGTATCATTTTTAAGGTGCCTGCTTTAGCACTCAGAGATTCTGAGTGCTAAGACTACCCAACAATGTAGGCGAGCATCGCGTACGTTTGTATGACTGCGCTTGCATGACACGGACAATGCGCAGGCCAGTTAGGCCGCGAAGCAAGTTGGTGAATGATGACCCCTGCGCCGAAACCGTTCGTCGTCCGGCATCGGACAAGCAGGGGTTGGCGCTATCAGGGCCAGGACGGTGTCATATGGTTGAGGAAGATCTAACACCACGCCAGGAACTACTGCTCAAGCTGATCATCAGGGAACACGTGGGGACTGCAAGTACAGTCGCTTCGCGTGCGCTCGTGGACCGCTACCGTCTGGACTTCAGCCCGGCGACGGTGCGGAACGAGATGTCTTACCTTGAGGACCTGGGATACCTATTCCAACCTCACACCTCCGCCGGACGCATACCCACGGAGGCCGGTTTCCGCTACTTTGTCGAGCATCTGATGGGCGATCAACCACTGCCGCAGACCGAACAACGGATGATCGCGCACCAGTTTTACCAGGCGCGGGACCAGATCGAGGAATGGATGCCGCTGGCTTCCACAGTCTTAGCCAAGGCTGCCCAGGCAGCCGCGATCTTGACGGCGCCCCGAACCTCACGGTCGGTCTTCAAGCATCTGGAGCTCGTCGCGACCCATGGACGGGCAGTGTTGTTGATCCTGGTTCTGGAAGGCGGCACCGTCGAGCAGCAGATGTTGGTGCTTGCCGAGTCGATGACCCAGTCCGCGCTCCGCGAGGCAGCGGACCGCCTGAACCAAGTTTGCGCCGGGCTGGCTGCTGATGAGATTCAGAAACACGTCGACAACTTCCCGCCGCTGGAGACCGACCTCGCGCAGATCGTGCTCTCCATTATGAGGAACATTGAGAACGAACTCTCCGATGAGATCTATTATTACGGTCTCTCCGATCTATTGCAGGCCCCGGAGTTCGTCGAGGGAGAGGAAGCATCGACCTCACTCGTGCGCGTGCTGGAGGAGCGTACCCTGCTGCAAGCGGTGCTTTCGGAGACGTTGACGCCGGCGGTGGGCATCGGTAGCGTGCGCGTGCTCATCGGCGGAGAGGGGCGCTGGGATGAGCTGCGAGCCTGTAGCATGGTTCTGGCTCGCTACGGCGTGGCTGACTATGCCACCGGCACCCTGGGCGTCGTAGGGCCGGTGCGGATGCGCTACGGACGCGCGATCTCCGCCGTCCGCTTTGTCGCCAACGTCCTCGGCGAGTTGGTCTACGATATCTATCAGCCTGATGTCCAGTCAGGGTTTGCGAAGACAACGCTCGATCTGGATTCAGGTGAGGACTCATCACACCTGTTACTATCTTATGGGGAGGCGAGCACGGAATGAACGAGGAGAAGCTGGAAGAGGTCGCGGCGGAGGATGCCGCGTCCGCGGAGGAAGCTGAGAGCGAGCAGGCTGAAGCCGAAGCCGCGGATGTGCGACTGGGCCCAGAGGAAATAGCGGAGATTCAGCAACAGCTTTCGGATCTGGAAGCCACGTTGGAAGAAGTTGAGGGCAAACTCAAGGAAGCCGAAGATAAGGCGGCCGAATACCTCGATGGTTGGCAGCGGACCCAGGCCTCCTTCGCCAATTACCGGAAACGAACCGAGGGCGAACAGAAGCAGTGGCGAAGTGCAGCAAACGCGCAACTGCTCTCGCGAATTCTGCCGATCATCGATGATTTCAAGCGGGCGTTCGAGTCGATGCCGGAGAGCCTCGAGGATAATGCTTGGCTCAGCGGCATCCGCCTGATTCGCCGCAAGCTGGAGTCCATCCTGCAAAGCGAGAACGTCAAGACCATTGAGGTAAGCTCCGGAGACACTTTTGATCCCAAGTACCACGAAGCTATCCTCTTCCAGGAAGTTGAGGGATTTGAAGAGGGTGAGATCGTGGCTGAGGTGGAGACCGGCTATATGCTCGGCAATAGGGTCTTGCGCCCCAGCATGGTCGTCGTCGCCAAGGAGTCGACCAAGGCGGCGGAGAAGCCCGTGGACACTGCTGTGGAGGAAAGAGCGCCCGTCAATCCTGAGGGCAAGCAAGAAGAGAGCACGGAAGACGTCTTTGAGGTTGAGGGGGAGATCGTCGAGGGATCGAAGTCGGAAGAGGATCATCCGAACGAGGATGAAGAAACAAAGGAAGAAGCAGGGTAAGAGAGCCCAAACCGAGCATTGCACCGCGTCGTTGATGACCTCAACGTGTCGCGGTATGGGGGAGATGGGCGACGTCTGCACCATCGCTAAGGGAAGTGTGGAGTCAGTATGAACCAAGACTATTACGAAGTTCTAGGGGTTTCGCGCGATGCCAGCCCCGAGGATATCAAACAAGCCTATCGGAAGCTGGCGCGTCAGTACCATCCGGATGTCAATAAAGAACCCGATGCTGAAGAGAAATTCAAGGAAGTCAACGCCGCCTACGAGGTCCTCTCTGACAGCCAAAAACGATCTATGTATGATCGTTTCGGCACCGAGGGACCGCCAGGATTTGGCGGCTTCGATTTCGGAGGAGCACGGGATCCGTTTGACATCTTCGCTGAGGTCTTTGGTAACTTCGGGAACTTCGGTGGCTTCGGTCGGACCGGACGCGCTGGTCCCCGGCGGGGCAATGACATCCGCTCAAGCCTGACCATCTCCTTCGAGGAAGCAGCCTTCGGCGTCGACAAAGAAGTCGAGATTCGCCGCGACGAGATCTGTCCGGTCTGTGACGGCTCGGGGGCCAAACCCGGCACGTCACCGGAGCGGTGCCCCGAGTGCAATGGGGCGGGCCAGACTCGACAGGTGCAGCACACGCTGTTGGGATCCTTCGTCAACATCACGACGTGCCCTCGCTGCCGTGGTCGCGGCACAATCATCACGACCCCATGTGAGGAGTGCCACGGCACGGGTCGGGTTCACGTCACGCGCAACATCGAGGTCTCGATTCCTGCGGGCGTCGAGGACGGGGTTACCATGCGGGTCTCCGGTCAGGGTGGGCCGGGCGAGATGAACGGGCCCCATGGAAACCTTTATATCACGCTCAACGTGAAGCCTCACGAGTACTTCAAGCGACGCGACACAGACGTCATCCTCGAAGTCAAGATCAACGTTGCCCAGGCAGCATTGGGAGACACCGTGACGGTGCCGACCTTGGACGGCAGCCGCCAGATAACGATACCCGCCGGCACCCAGTCGGGAGCGATCTTCCGCTTGCGCGGACTCGGCATTCCTCAGCTACGCGGCAATGGTCGCGGCGATGAGCTTATCGTGACGCAAGTGGCGATACCCAAACGCTTGACCGACGAACAGCGAGAGCTGTTTGAACAGCTGGCGTCGACATTGGGGACCGAAGTAGTGGTTGAGGACAAGCAGAGCTTCGTCGATCGTGTGAAAGAAGCTCTAGGTCTATAGCCCCACCTCTGGTCCCTGCCGGCGCACTGTCCCCGTAGAGCTCCCCTCGCGGGGACGATCTTCTGAGGCATTGGGGGCGTACTATGGAATGGCTTGAGGTCAGTGTACGGGTCATACCCGAGGCAGCGGAGGCGGTAGCGGAGGTCCTCAGCCGGTACGCGCCTGAGGGCGTCGCCATTGACGCAGGTATGGAGAACGACGCAAGCCATCCGGTCACCGTGAAGGCGTACCTCCCCGTCGATGAGCGCATTGAGGAGCAGCGTCGCAGAGTAGAGGAGGCCTTGGGCCACCTGAGCCATATCTGGTCGGTGATTCCGGAGCCTGTCTTCACCTTCATGGCGGACACCGACTGGACCGCGAAGTGGAAACAGCGCATCCCTGTCCTACACCTCGGTCCGAACGTGGTGATCAAGCCGACTTGGCGAGGCTACACACCGAACGCCGGTGAAATCGTCCTCGAGATGGATCCCGGTATGGCCTTTGGGACAGGGCTACATCCCACGACCCAGCTCTGCGTCGCCGCTGTAGAGGATCTCGTGCAGCCGGGCATGGACGTCCTTGATCTGGGAACCGGCACCGGCATCCTCGCGATGATCGCAGCCCGTCTGGGCGCGGGGCGTATCCTCGCCGTCGACACCGACGAGAACGCCGTAACCGCCGCTCGGTGGAACGTGCGCGTCAATGAGCTGGACCAGAAGATCCGGCTTCTTCACGGCTCTCTGTCCGACGTCCACCGGCGCTTTGATCTCATCCTGGCCAACATACTCACCCACATCATCATAGAGATGGCGGCCTCCGGACTGGCGGACCGTCTTCAGGAAGGAGGCACCGTGGTGGCGTCAGGGATTCTGGAGGATCAGGCCGAAAGCGTCGCGGCGGCCCTGAACCAGGGCGGCCTGCGCGTTACAGCCCAGGATCAGATCGGTGAGTGGGTGGCGATCAGGGCCAAGAAGCCGCAGGGGGCGCCGCCAGGCGCATCCCGGCACGCGCTGCGATAGAACTACAACCCGGCGCGGAGAGCCGGGGCCGCAGGCTCCCCTCAGGATCAGAGAGGCCCGAACTCCTCCTCCAGGTCGATAGGAACGCCACGCTCCGCCGACTTATAGCCGGCCTCCACGATGGCAAGGCTGCGCCTCTCGCTGCGCGCGGTCGTCGGACCGGCAGCGGCGCCCGCCACGTAGTCGGCGAAGGCCTCGATTTCCTGAGCATACGACGACAGAGGCTCCTCCGGATACGGGTAGAAGACCGGTTTCTCGTCCGGATCCAGCGCCTTGCTGAAGGCCTCGATCCCCTCCCGGCCTGATCTCACGGTGCCCTCGTCCCCGTAGAGAACGTATCCCCGTAGATTGTGGACGAGATGGGTCTCCGCGGTCTGAGCAATGGAGACCGGCAACCCGTTCTCCAACGTCAGCAGCCCATACATCGTGCCTTCCACATCCTGGCGCTTGAAGGAGCCGGCTTTATGCTCCCGCATATAGACCGTGGCGACCTCGCCCAGCACGAAGCGGAGCTCCGCCACGCTGTGGATGCCGTTGAGCAGCCACGCACCTGAGCCGCCCGCTTGGGGTGTGGAGAGCCAGGCGCGCCGGCCCGGGTAGCCGTAGTCGGGTGCCTGGAACCCCTTCGTGGACGAAGCGAAGGTCAACTCGCCGATATACCGGCCCGTCGCGACAATCTCTCTCAGCATCTTGGCACGGGAGGTGTAGACGGCGTTCTCCGCCACATAGAGCTTGATCCCTTGCGCGTCAGCCGCCTCAATCATCCGCGTGGCTTCCGCGACCGTCATCGCGATGGGTTTCTCGCAGAGCACGTGCTTGTGGGCAGACGCTGCCGCCAGGGTAGCCTCCAGATGGAGACGGTGAGGCAGGCAAATCGATACGGCGTCCACGCCCGGGTCATCCAGGGCCGCACGGTAATCCGTATACGTCTTGTCGACATTCAGCTCATTGGCCTTGCGCTCGAGAAAGTCCTTATCGCTATCGACCAAACACGCGATCTCGACTTTGCGTCCCAACTCGCGAATCGCCTGCGCTTGGCGGGTCCCCGCCCAGCCGGCGCCCAGGACCGCTATACGTAACATTTAGGCTATCCTCCTCTCAACGACCGGTCCAGCCTAGGGGCTACAGGGTCCTCGATTGAGCCACAAATCCACCCGGTTCTCAGGCGAATAGGGCTTACCTACGATATCGGGCCGTCCGTTGCCGCTGATATCACCGACCTTGGCATCATGCGTCGCGAGCTGGCCGATAATGACCGGCGTGAACAGCCCATCGCCTCGATTATAAAAGATCACCTCACGCGGGTTCGGGTAACCGCGCAGTCCCATCTCCCCAACGAAGATATCGGGGCGTCCGCTGCCGTCGAAGTCCGCGATCTCCAGGCTATGAGGATGGAAGAAATCATCGCCCAGGACCGTCATCACCCAATCCGGACCTTGGAACCAGGCCACACGTCCCTCGTCCGACTCTCCCTCGGAGACCACAATATCCAGTCGACCGTCACCATCCAGGTCCGCCACCGCAACCCTGGTTTGATGGAAGTCCGGCGCAAGCTCTGTGCGATGCCAGACACCATCCGCGTTCCGCTTGAGGATATTCGGCCCGGCAATGATCTCATTGACGCCATCGCCATCAATATCCACGACACGAAGTCCCTCTACGTAGAGGTTCTCGGCGATCAGGTGACAGTGATCCGTCGGCCAAGGTGAAACGGTGGGATCCTTGGGAACGTCAAAATACCCCACGACCCCAACGCCTTGGGAGGCGAAGAGGATCTCCAACTGGCCATCACCATCCACGTCGCCTACCGTCTGATCGTGGTACTTCTGGAAAGCTCGTGTGATGATATGCTGAGCCCACGGTTGCCGCGGATCATGCGGCGACTCGAACCAATACAGGTCGGTGTTGGTATATCCCTCCGGCGCTTCCAGCGGATTCCCGGCGACGATGTCCAACCGTCCATTGTGATTTACGTCAACCAGCACACCGCCCGCCTCGAGGTGTGTCGTCGCGATCACGTGGCGTGTCCAGGTAGGGTTCTCGTACCAAACTAGGTTATGCTCCCCATATTTGCCGCCGATCACAATGTCGTTTCTGCCGTTGCCGTTGATGTCGCCTACAAGACAGACATCATTTTCGGTTCCCAATGGCTCTGCATCGACACAGACATAGTCGAAGTGAACACCTTTTTCGCTTGGCTTCATCGCCCTAGCTCCGCAAATCTCATCAATCTCATCGAGCATACCCCCTTAGATCACATCGTGCTTCGTGGTCTCTTGTGAATAAACACCTAGACCGCCACCTCAACGGCAAAAAACTAGCGCTCAGGCCAAGCCACGAGCTCGACCTGTTCAAAGACCTCTTCGACCTCCTGTCGCGATCCCATGCTCACGCCCTCGCGCGCCGCGGCGGCGGTGCCCGTCGCGACCGCCCAGCGGGCGACGTCCTTCAAGGGCATCGATCGTTCGAGTGCCCAGGCCAGCCCCGCCAGCAGGGCGTCCCCGGCCCCGACCGGGTTGCGCTCTGCGATCACCGGGGGCTTGGCCCATATCCGCTCTTTCCGGTTCGCCAACATCAGGCCGTCGGCGCCAAGCGAAAGCGCAACCAGCTTGACGTTCCAGTCAAGAAAGGCGCCGACGACGCCCGCCGCCTCGGCTTTAGATTGAATCGTGCGCCCCATCCACGCACCCGCCTCAGCGAGGTTGGGCTTCACCAGATAGGGCCCGGCCTCAACCCCCAACCGGAAGGGCTCCCCGCTGGCATCGAGCAACACCCTCGCGCCTCGCTCACGGAGCACCGTGGTCAAGCGGGCGTAGAAATTCAAGGGCACGCCCGGCGGCAAGCTGCCGCAAAGCGCCCAGAGGTCGCCGGATCGCGCGCGCTTGGTCGCCTGATCGAAGAAGATCTCGACCTCGTCCTGCGTCACCGTAGGCCCGGCCTCGTTCACTTTTACATAGCGTTCCCCGTCGGTCTCGGTGATCACGACGTTGGTGCGCGTCTCCCCATCGATGGGGACCAGATCGGTTCTGATGCCCAGGTCATGAAGCCCTCCCTCGACCTTAGCCCCGGTCGCGCCGCCCACGAATCCCATGGCCAAGGACTTAGCGCCAAGCTCGTGGAGCGCTCGTGAGACGTTAAACCCCTTGCCGCCCCAATCCTCACGGATATCCGTCGCGCGGATCATCTCGTTGAAGACGATTTGGGGCACGTTCATCGTCCTATCCAGGACCGGATTTGGCGTTACCGTGATGATCATCGCATTCCTTTCGCTGTTAGCCCAACCGGGGGCGTTCGACGAGTTAACCGGTGTCCCCAATCCTGCAGAGATCGTAACCAAAAACCTATTATAGCGCCATCACGATCGAGACTCAAAATCCACCCGGCCTGCCCTGAGAGGATTTAGATCTTTCCTCAGGTCTTCGGTCATGGTACAATCATGGTGGCAAATCATAAACTGACTTCCAGACAAATA
>JBNGDU010000133.1:8839-23717 GCA_049975025.1 Anaerolineae bacterium | reverse complement strand
GGCGATTCAGCGAACGGTCCGCATCTGGTATCTGCCCCCATTTTCGAACACACCCCGGTCCAGATCGGGTTGTCGACCCTCTGATCGCCTGTATACTTCTCTGACAAGGCACGAAGGAGGGGGATTCTGGACCGCGATCATAAGCCCACGAGCGACTCAAAGACACTCCGCGAACTGACCGATGCTATGAACGCCTTCGTCGAGGATATGGGATGGTATCGATCCGACTCGGAGTTCGAGCAATCGCCACGCAATATCGCAATCTCGCTCGCCCTGGAAGCTGCAGAAGTCCTGGAGCACTTTCAATGGACGGAGGACGCCAATCCGGACGCTTTGGCCGAGGAGTTGGCTGACGTCGCCCTCTACCTACTCCAACTGGCTTACCTGACCGACATCGACCTCGGCAGCGCTGTGATGGAAAAGCTTGCGGTAAACTATCGCCGCTTTGGTCCCGTTCAGGACACATCACTATGAGGTATTTGGGGCTGCAGAAGGGTCAGCGACGGTCATCTCAGCACCCAATTACCAGGAGATCGTACCCCGGCCAACAGCGAGAAGCTAGACATAAGAAGCGTGTCTGATGCGTATCTTGGCAATGAGCGACGAGGCCTCCCGCGCGCTTTATCACGAGAACTTGAGACAGATCACCGGACCGGTCGACATCCTGCTCGGTTGTGGGGACCTTCCCTACGCCTATATGGACTACGTCGTCACCCATACCCGCGCGCGTCACGCGCTCTTTGTCCATGGCAACCACGACAAACCCTACCGTCTGCCCAACGGCACGGTGATCCGGGAGCCAGGCGGCTGGCGGGATTTGGATCGGCAAAGCATCTACCTCCAAGATATCGACGTCATCGTCGCCGGTCTCCAGGGCTCGCCCCGGTACGCGCCCAATGCGTCGTACCAGTACTCCGAACGCGAGATGGCTTGGCGCGCGCTAAGGCTTATGGTCCAGCTCATGTGGCATCGGGTCCGGCACGGTCGGTATCTTGACATCCTCATCACACATGCGCCGGCGAGGGGTATTCACGACACGCCGGAGGGTGCACATCGGGGGTTTCTGGTCTTCCGTCGATTACTCGATCGATTCAAACCGCGGCTCTTTTTCCATGGACACCACCATCGATATGGCTTGTCCCGGTGGCAAACAGAATACGATGATACCCTCGTCGTCAATGTCCATCCCTACTGCATTATCGACATGGACAGAACCACGGGGGGCGTCGAGTTCGTCAAGATAACGCATAACGCGAGATAGGATCTTCCCTAGAGATCGGGAGGACAGCTCAACCGTTGGAAGGCAAGATAGAGCATAACACGAGACGAGGCGATATATGGCAGACTTCCTGACATCCCAGAACGAGGATTTCTCAAAATGGTACAACGAGATCGTGCAGAAGGCCGATCTTGCGGATTACTCACCTGTTCGTGGGTGTATGGTCATCAAACCGTATGGCTACACGCTCTGGGAGCGCATCCGCGACGAGCTTGACCGGCGGTTCAAAGAGACCGGGCACGTCAACGCGTACTTCCCGCTCTTCATCCCGATGGACTTCCTGGCCAGGGAAACCGAGCACGTCGAGGGCTTCTCACCTGAATTGGCCGTGGTTACCCACGGCGGTGGCAGCGAGTTGGAAGAGCCGCTGGTTGTTCGCCCAACGTCGGAGACCATCATCGGGCACATGTACGCCAAGTGGATTCAATCCTATCGTGACCTTCCGCTGCTGATCAATCAATGGGCCAATGTCGTCCGCTGGGAGATGAGAACGCGCCTCTTCCTGCGAACAACCGAGTTCCTCTGGCAAGAGGGACACACAGCTCATGCGACCGAAGAAGAGGCGATGGAGGAAACGCTGCGGATGCTGGACGTCTACACCGACTTCGCCGTTCGCGAGGCCGCCATCCCAGTGATTCCCGGTCGGAAGAGCGAAAGTGAGAAGTTCGCCGGCGCCATCGCCAGCTATACGATCGAAGCGATGATGAGGGACACCAAGGCCCTTCAGGCAGGGACCAGCCACTTCCTCGGTCAGAACTTCGCCAGGGCCTTCGACATCCAGTACCTGGATGAGAACAACGAGTTGCAGCATGCATGGACCACCTCTTGGGGGATGAGCACCCGCATGGTGGGGGCGGTGGTGATGAGCCACGGTGATGATCAGGGCCTGGTCCTCCCACCCCGTCTCGCGCCGATTCAGGTCGTGATCGTGCCCATATGGCGAAAGGATAAGGAACGGGCAGACGTGCTGGAGGCAGCCCGTGGCATAGAGCGACGCCTTAGGGACTTGGTGCGCGTCGAGCTGGATGAACGTGAGGGGCTCTCTCCAGGCTGGAAGTTCAACGACTGGGAGATGCGCGGGGTACCGGTGCGCGTCGAGATCGGGCCGCGCGATATCAAGAACCAAAACGTGATGTTAGCACGCCGCGATATGCCGGGACGAGAGGGCAAAACTCTGATCCCCATGAGCGAGATCGAATCCCGCGTGCCAGAGATGCTGGATACCGTCCAAGAGGCCATCTACCAGAAGGCGCTCGATTTCCGGGAAAGCCACATCCAAGACGTCGAGACCTACGAAGAGCTTAAGGAGGCCGTGGAGACCGGCTTCGCCCGCGCCTGGTGGGCCGGCGACGCGGAGGATGAAGCCAGGATCAAGATCGAGACCAAGGCGACGGTGCGCTGCATACCTCTCGATCAGCCGGGAGGTCTCGGTAAGTGCGTCTACACCGGTGAGGAGACGTCAGAGGTCGCGATCTTCGGCCGCGCCTACTAGCACGTCCACAAATCCCCAACTCACCTGCAACGAGCGGACGCCGTTGACTCTTGAGCTGTGACTCTTGCGGATAGAACCAAGAGACAAGAGTCATCACCTCATCGATGAAGACGCTATCCCGCGTCCCCGCCGCAGACCGGGCAACTGGAGTTTCGCTCAAAGGCGACGCGATCGAAGGTGGCGCGCAACCCGTCCCAAAGCAATAGGCAGTCGGTCAGGGGTTCACCGATATCGAGCAGAACCTTGACGGCCTCCACAGCCTCAATCGCACCCACAACGCCAGCCGCGGCGCCCATCACCCCGAGCTCAGCAGGGGAAGGATAGGTGCCGGGCTCCGGAAGCTCAGGGAAGACACAAGCCCGACACGCATGCCCGGGCAGATACGTGCCCATCTGCCCTTCGAACCGTATCACTGCGCCCCAGACCAACGGGATCCCAGCCTTGACGCAAAGCTCATTCATCAGGGCTTTGGTCTCCAAATTGTCGCTGGCGTCGACAACCAGATCGTACCCGCCCACAAGCTCCAGACCGTTCTCCCGAAGCACGCGAACCTCGTAGGGCACCGCCTTGACGTCGGGGTTGAGCGCCCGAATCCGCCGCACGGCGGTCAATGCCTTGCTCCGGCCTATGTTCTCGGTGTCATACAGCACCTGACGGTTGAGATTGGAGAGCGTGACCTTGTCGTTGTCCGCGATCCCCAGCCTTCCCACCCCTGCTGCGGCTAGGTAGAGCAGGATCGGGGATCCCAGCCCTCCAGCCCCGACAACGAAGACCCGCGCCTCCCGGAGACGTCGCTGCCCCGCCTCTCCGACCTCGGGAATCCTCACATGCCGACTGTATCGTTCATTCATTATCGCTTCCTTACCTAGCCGATCTATCCGCGGCAGTGCTGCAGACTGAGCATCCGACCAAGTCGATACTCTCAATCAGGGTTCAAACTAAGCCAGCTTGATTATAGGTTGGTCGGAGGTGAGAGACAAATAAGCATCCCCAAAGTCTCGGACCTCGGGGATGCTCGAAAAGCCTCAACCGTCTACGCCTATGGGCCTCAGGGCTCACTCTCCTCCTCGGGCGCCGGAACCACCGGGGGCGGGGGTGGTACGTCATCGGCCGAGCGCTCAGGAGATCGAGGCTTGATGACCTCACGCTCACCGGCCCTGGGAGGCATCCTTGGAGCGGGTGGTGTACGCCTAGGCGGCACCGGATTTGGTGGCACGGGTGCCCTGCCGCTGGTCGCGTACGGCATGGTGCCGAAGCGCGTCAACAACACGGCGCCTGCCGCCGGAGGCACCAGCAAGAAGAGCAGAAGCGTGTGGAATGGTGCCACAATGCGCGCCATGGCGAGGATTAGCGTGATCAAGGCAGTGCCGACAACTGCAGAGACCGCGGGCTTAGGCGCGGGCTGAGCCAGCAAACCCACCAGAACACGGCGACCCAAGACCAGGCCGAGCGCGACCCAACCGAAGAGTATGCCGATCCCGGTGATGATAAGAGCGATGACGGCAAAGGGGCTTAGGCAAATCGTGATCGTCAAGAGCACGGCGCCTAGTGCCACAAGTATTAGCGTGAGCAGCCCGACGCCGTAGACCGGAAGCGGAGCCTCCTCCATCGCCCGCCCCACCCGGTCCATCTGAACGGGCCACAGGCTGGCGATCACAAGCCCAAGCAAGCTCAGGACCACCACACTCGCCACGCCGCGGACCAGCCGGAGGAACATCGTGACCCACCGAGGCGTCCGGGAGATCTCCACCGCAGGACTATCGATCCGTGGCACAGCAAAGGGACCGGGCATCCTCCAGATGAAACGCCAGTTGCCCTCATCGATAGGGAGGAGTTCACCCTCGATCACGGCACCCTCTTCTTGTTCCACTGTGCCGACGGCGCTCACGTCGCCGGCGACACGAGCGGTGTCTCGCAGGACCGCCGCGCCCGCCGAAAAGAGGTCGCCTTCGATCCTACCGGCGACATCAGCGCTTCCGGTGACCACAAGCTGCCCATCAAGGGAGGCGTTGGCCTCCATCTCAATCGGGCCAAAGACCGTTAGGTCACCATCGAAGACCGAGTCCTCCATTAAGAGTACCGGCCCGCCGAAGACGACTAGATCAGCAGCGTAGTATTCGCCTTCATTGAGCGTAAAAGGACCAACGTGCACACCACCGCCGGACTGACCCTCGGGTGCCGCCAACACCGGAAGCGCCACCACGACCATAAGCAGTGTGAGCACGACACCCACATACCATCTCTTCATAGCATCCCTCCCAGCATTCAGTCTTTCAAACAGGACAACACATACCGTCCAAGCGCGGCCTTGACCATCGTGAAAAGCCCTCGACGCACCTTACGCAGGCGTAGTTGAGACCGAACGCCTGCGACGCGACAACCAGAGAAGTCCGAGCGTGACCATCAAACCATTAGGCATGATCAGCAGATAAGTCACGACGGTAAGACCAATCGCGAAGGGCAAAATGGACTTCCAAGTCACGATCAGACTAACCCAAGTCTGAATCAGAGATCGGAAAAGGATCTGTCGCGCCGATATCAAGACGCCTAGACTGTGCTCCAGTGCAGCGTAAGCTGAACCTATGTAAGCAAAGACGAGCACGGAAACCAGGGCGACGATCAATCCTCCTCCCAACAAGCCTAATAGACGACGCAACCGCTGCTTACGCCGGACGATACTGACCGTGGCATCGGTGAACTGCTGTGACAACTTCGGGGGCTCGGGCATCGCCCGCATGACCTCGTCCACCCTTACGAGGGCAGCCCATTCCCGCTGACACTTCGAGCATGTGGAGAGATGCCTCTCCCACCGACGCTGCTCCTCGGATGTAAGATCCCCGTCGAGCAAGCGGATCCACCACGCTTCGCTGTGCATATTCTCTGATGCCTTCTCCAACGGTACATCTCCTGAAGTCTGCTTCGCATTATCAGGCATAAGCTTCCTCCTGAACCAAAAGCTCCGCCATTGACCGGCGGGCCCGGAAAAGACGGGACTTTATCGCTGAAACCGTCAATCCGGTCACCTCATGTATCTCTGCGTACGACATGTCCTCCCAGTAGAATAAAGTGACAACCGTGCGATCTAGGGGACTGAGTTCGTCCAAGAGTGAACGCACTTGTGCCTGCCGCTCCTGGCGCACGACCTCGACCTCCGGATTGGGGCTCTCACCCTGTTGCCATTCCCAAGCCCCATCCTCTCCCATGCCATCCAAGGAGACCGGATACTTACGACGCCGAATTCGATCAATGCATTCATTGGACGCAATCCGTAGCAGCCATGGTTTGAAAGGACGCTCGACGTCGTATGAATACAGGTTAGTGAGCGCTTTGACCAGCGCTTCCTGAGTTGCATCTTCAGCCTCTGTAGCCCGACCCAACATACGATAGCAGACGTTATAGACGGACTGCTGATAGGACTGCACGATCTCTGTGATAGCCTCTTCGTCGCCCTGCTGCGCTAAACGAAAGCACTCCTGTTCCATTTCCTCCTACCTGGCCCGGTTGGGATGTCCATCCGGCAACAGCTTACCCCACATCTAATATCTATACGAGGCAAGCCCTTCGAAGTTGCACAAAAAAGAGGGCGACCCTAAGGTCGCCCTCGATATCGTTGGGGGTCGAAATCAGACAGACTCAAGCCGGAAGGGCTGCTGCAAATCGGAGAGCAGAAGCGTTTCCGGTTCCTCCGCAGCCTCGCTGAGCAACGTACCCTTGGGCAACTCCTTCTCGACCGGGACACCCTCATATTCCTCAATGGGACCGTCGGCGCCCTCGATGTCACCACGATAGCCCGTGCCGGCAGGAATCAGCTTGCCGATGATCACGTTCTCCTTCAAGCCGTAGAGATGATCCTCCGCGGAACGCACAGCCGCGTTGGACAGGATCTTGATCGTGTGCTGGAAGGAAGCCGCGGACAGGAAGGAATCCGATGCTAGCGAAGCCTTGGTCAAGCCTAGCAGAATCTGGCGCGCACGCGCGGGCGTGCCACCGTTCGCCACGAGATCACGGTTCGTGTGCTCAAAGAGCACGCGGTCTGCCAGGTCGCCCGGCAAGAAGTCGGTATCGCCGGAGTCAGTGACCAACACCCGGCTCAACATCCGCCGGATGATCACCTCAAAGTGTTTATCAGCGATGTTCACGCCCTGCGTACGATAGACTTGCTGCACCTCACTCAACAGGTGAAGCTGAACCGCTTCACGCCCCTGGACCTGCAAGATGCGATGCGGGTTCGGAACACCCTCGTAGAGCTGAGTGCCGGCGGGCACCTTCTGCCCTTCAGCCACAAGCAGACGCGCGGACGGCGGCACGTCGTAATCCTGTTCCTCACGGATCTCGTAGATCAGGACAATGTCCTGGTCCTCACGGCTGATCCGACCATCAGCTTTCGCACGAAGCTCCTTCTCTCCCTCGTCCGTCTCACCCCGAGCCAGGATATCGTCTTGATCGACGGTATCGCCGTCCTCGACGAAGACCTCCCAACCCTCGGGGATATCGTAACTCACCTTCTTGGTTTGGCTGTCGACAATCGTGACTGTAGCATAGTCACCATCGCGGGTGATGTGCACAACACCGCTTAGATCGGCGATCTCCGCCTCACCTTTCGGGGACTTGCGGGCCTCCAACAGCTCTTCCACCCGGGGCAAACCACTGGTGATGTCACCACTGGCCGTGGCCGTACCACCTGTATGGAAGGTTCGCAGGGTCAACTGTGTACCGGGCTCACCGATTGACTGAGCAGCGATGATGCCGACGGCTGTGCCGGTCTGCACCAAGCCACCGCGAGCCAAGTCACGCCCATAACACAGGGAGCAGATACCGTGTTCCAGCTCACACGTCATCGGCGAGCGAACGTAGACATCCTCCACACTGGCGGCCTCGATAATCTCGGCCCTGTCCTCGTCGATCTCTTCATTGCGGTCGACGATGACATCGCCGGTCTTCGGATGAGCAACCGGCGCGGCCGCGATGCGTCCCAACAGACGGGACGTCATCGACTGCCCACCGATGTTGTCAGAGCGGCGAATCCAGATACCGGATCGGGTGCCGCAATCATGGGCATTGACGATAATGTCCTGAACGGTATCGACCAAGCGCCGCGTCAAGTAACCGGCATCGGCTGTGCGCAACGCGGTGTCCGCAAGGCCCTTGCGCGAACCGTGCGTGGAGATGAAGTACTCCAGCGCCGTCAGACCCTCGCGCAAGTTCGAACGAATAGGCAGCGGAATGATCCGACCGGATGGGTCAGCCATCAAGCCGCGCATACCCGACAACTGTGAGATAGGACCAAACCCACCCTTGGAAGCCCCTGATTTCGCCATGACGGCGATCGGGCCATAGGGATCTAGCCGGTTAGCAACTGCCTTCGAAACCGTATCGCGAGCCCGGGACCAGATCTCGATCGTCCGGTTGTACTGCTCCTCCTCGGTCAAGAGACCACGTCGGTACTGCCGCTCGATCTCCGAGACCTCCTGCGTGGCCTCACCCAGGATCTGCGCCTTTTCATCGGGAACGGTGAGGTCATAGACCGAGATCGTCACACCCGATGTCGTCGCATATTCGAACCCCATGGTCTTGACATCGTCTGCGAAGGCCACGGTGATCTCTCGGCCCATCTTGCGATAACAGAGCGCGATCAGATCCTGCAATCCGCCCTTGTCCAGCGGGTGGTTAATGAAGCGCAACGGATCCGGTACGATCCGGTTGAAAAGCGCGCGCCCCACCGTCGTCTCGACGGGCTCTTCTGGCGGCGGGCCCTCGTCGTAGACCTGAGCCACCTTGATCTTCGCGTGGAGTCCCACGCGGCCCAGAGTATAGGCCATCTCGACCTCATCCAGGTCGGAAAAAGCCTTACCATCACCGTTATCAGCATCCACATCCATGGTCATGTAGTAGATGCCCATGCACATGTCCTTGGAAGGACCGATGATCGGCTGACCGTCCGCGGGCTTGAGCAAGTTGCGCGTCGCCAGCATCAGCTTCCGCGCCTCCTCCACGGCCTTTCGCGACAGCGGCACGTGAACCGCCATTTGGTCACCATCGAAGTCCGCGTTGAACGCGGAACAGACCAACGGATGCAACTGAATCGCCTTACCTTCGACGAGGACGGGCTCGAAAGCCTGAATACCCAGCCGGTGCAGCGTCGGCGCTCGGTTGAGCATCACCGGGCGATCGGAGATGACCTCCTCAAGTACCTCCCACACCTCGGGACGTTGACGCTCAATCAAGCGCTTGGCCGCCTTCACATTCGTAGCGTAGTTGTACTCCACCAAGCGCTGAATGATGAAGGGCCGGTATAGCTCGAGAGCCATCGTCTTGGGCAAGCCACACTGATGCATCTGCAAATGTGGGCCGACGACGATCACGGAGCGACCGGAGTAGTCCACGCGCTTACCTAGCAGGTTACGGCGGAAGCGTCCTTTCTTGCCCTTGAGCATATCGCTCAAAGACTTCAGCTGGCGGCGCCCGCGGCGACTCATTGCCTTGCCGCGCTGACTGTTATCGATCAGGCTGTCCACCGCCTCCTGGAGCATACGCTTCTCATTGTTGATAATCACTTCCGGCGCGCCCAACTCCAGCAGGCGCTTGAGTCGGTTGTTGCGATTGATCACCCGGCGGTACAGGTCATTGAGGTCCGAGGTCGCAAACCGCCCACCGTCCAACTGCACCATCGGCCGCAGCTCTGGCGGCAGAACGGGCAGAACGGTCAGGATCATCCACTCCGGATTGTTGGTGCTCTTGCGCAATGCCTCCACAACACGGAGACGTCGGGTCGCGCGCTTGCGTCGCTGCGCCGAGGTGCCAAATCGCACCTCGTGCCAGAGAGACTCGGCAATTTCATCGAGGTTCAGACTCTTGAGCAACTCATAGACAGCCTCTGCTCCCATCCCAGCCTTGAAGACCTGTCCCCAACGCTGGCGCAGTTCACGATAGTGTTGCTCATTGAAAAACTGAAGCTCAGCCAGTCCGAGAAGTTCCTCGCGTAGGTCCCCATAGTGGGTCTGGATGATATTGACCTTCTCGGCCAACTCCTCTCGTACGCGCGCCACCTCGTCCTTCACTTCGTCGAGTTGCTCTTCGGTGACGTCCTCCTGCGGGCTGAGCGCCTCTTGCTCGCGCTGGCGAATGTCTTTCTCCAGCTCATCGAGTGCATCCTGTGCCACGGTGTTCAAAACGGCATAGTGATCGCGACTGATCTCCTCTTCAGCCTCCACAATCACGGTATCTGTGGGCGCAAAGACGATGGGATCCGTCGCCTGACGTCCCATCATGCCCTCGAGGCGATCCTGAAGTCGTCGCGCCTCTCCCAGAATTCTTTCGGTGCGCTCGTTCAGCTCTTCCTCAAGTTCCGACTTCACTCTCTCCTGCATCGCCTCGAGCTTCTCCTGCTGCTCATTAAGCCGGCCCTCGAGCTCGGAGATGCGCGCGTCAGCCGCCTCTTCCATGCGCGCGACTCGGGCGTTCTCCTCATCGTCAATACGCTTGAGTGCCCGCTGACGAGCATCTTCATCCACATTGGTAACGATATACTGAGCAAAGTAGAGAACCCGGTCCAAATTGCGCTTGCTGAGATCCAGGAGAACGCTTAAGTGACTTGGAATTCGCCGAGTGTACCAAATATGAGCAACCGGCGCCGCCAGGGCAATATGTCCCATACGCTCACGGCGAACCGAACTACGTGTGACCTCCACACCACACTTATCGCAGATGATGCCGCGATAGCGAATACCCTTGTACTTCCCACAGTAGCACTGGTAGTCCCGCGAGGGCCCAAAAATCGCCTCGCAGAAAAGGCCATCCTTCTCCGGACGAAGCCGGCGATAGTTTATTGTCTCTGGTTTGGTCACCTCCCCATATGACCACGAAAGAATATCCTCGGGTGAAGCCAGACTAATGCGCAACCCTTTAAATGTACGTGCTTCCGTCACCCGTTCGTCACGGTTCATTCTTCCTCCCCTAGCGGAATGATCCTAGGAAACAAAACGAGCATCTGAGACAAACAGGGTCTCAATGCTCTTCGCCCCCACACCCTCTCCCATTGACAGACATATCCAAATCATTATAATGGGTTTCCATAGAAAGTCAACTTCGACACAGGCAAAAGAGCAGAACCGAGGCAACAGATTACGACCCCGCCTTGGATCTCGCTCAACCTGCCCCGGCGACACTCTTGGATTGAAGAAAAGCCACAGCCACTGTGAGACTAATCATCCTCTACCTCGCTCACTGGAAGACAGCGAATTCGAAGCAAAAATGTGGATGAGAGCCCCGGGTCCGGTCAAACGAGGACGGAGTCTACCGTGCCACGTTCTGCTATATTTCGTAGCATCATTATACAGGGCTTCATCCGGTTGTCAAACGCCCTGAACGCGGTATGATGTCGTCTGTATGGTGCCGGTCAGAGTTCTTGGCCAGCGCTTCCTGACCGGGCCTAGACAATCCTATGACAAGGCGATATCGATAACCATGCTCAAGACCCTCCGCGCTCTACTCAAGACGATGCGTCCCCACCAGTGGACGAAAAACGCGATCCTCTTCGCAGCTCTCGTATTCGATGCTAAGCTGCTCCAACCTCGGTACTTCCTGCAGTCGCTGGCAGGTTTTGTGCTCTTCTGTCTTATCTCGGGCGTCGTCTACACAATTAACGACCTAACGGACCTAGATAAGGATCGTCTCCACCCCCAAAAACGGACGCGGCCCCTCGCATCCGGAGATCTCTCCCCCACCTTTGCGGGCGGCGCATCCGCTACTCTAGCCATCGCCGCCATCGTCGCCGCCGTATTACTCGACGGCACATTCGCCCTGATACTCGTCGCCTACTTGATCCTGCAGTTGGGGTATTCATTCCTGCTCAAGAACATCGTCCTGTTGGACGTCATGACCATCGCGGCCGGCTTCGTTCTCCGCGTTGGCGCCGGCGTGCCCCTCGTCGAGGCCGAGCGATTCTCGCCTTGGCTCTATATCTGCACGACGCTGCTAGCCCTCTTCCTGGGACTCTCAAAGCGTCGTGCCGAGCTGGTGATGCTCAAGGAAGAAGCAGAGAACCACCGGCCCATCCTTCGGAATTACAACATCCATCTCCTGGATCAACTGATCGCGATGATGACCTCATCCACCATCCTGGCCTATGCGCTGTACACCTTCTCCGCACCTAACCTTCCCGACAGCTACGCTATGATGCTCACCATTCCCTTTGTCATCTACGGACTGTTCAGATATCTCTACCTCATCCATGCCGAGGGATGCACCTTGGCCCCCGACGAGGTCTTACTGTCCGATCGCCCCTCCTTCATCAACGTGGTTCTGTGGGGAGGAGCGGTTGCCGGTATCATGTATCTCGTATGACCACCGCCATGGCACCTGAAATCGTAGAACGCACAGCACCCGGCAAGATCATCCTATGTGGGGAGCATAGCGTCGTCTACGGGCGGCCCGCCATCGCGGTACCGGTTAGTGATATGTGCGCACGAGCCCGGGTCGAACCGGCATCTGAAGGCAGCGGGCTCCGCATTCGCGCGATCGACCTCCGACGGGAACTTCACCTCTCGGACAACAGGTTTGAGGACCCCCTCGACAAAGTCGCCAGACTGGTCCTGGAACACCTCGACGTCGCCGAGCCGGATGCGATATTGACATTGCGTTCAGATCTCCCCATCGCCTCGGGCATGGGCAGCGGCGCTGCCGTGTCCGCGGCTGCCGCTCGCGCCCTGGCTACCTACCTAGGGCATGAACTCTCCCCTGAGGTGGTCAGCGCACTGACGTACGAGGTCGAGAAGATTCACCACGGCACGCCAAGTGGTATCGACAACACCGTCATCGCGTGGGAGAAACCCGTTTACTTCGTCAAGGGCCAGCCGCCTGAGGTCTTTGACATCCACACGTCCTTCACATTGGTCATCGCGAACAGCGGCATAGCGAGCTCGACGCGAGAAGCCGTACGTGAGGTAAGGCACCGCTGGACGGCTACACCGAGCTACTATGACGTTATCTTCAACTGCATTGGCGCGATTGCCAGAGCAGCCAGAGCAGCCGTCGAACAGGGAGCCCTGAGAGCACTGGGGACCCTTCTGGACGAAAATCACGAGCTCTTGAAGAAGATGGGCGTTTCCCTACCCCAACTCGATGCTTTGGTGCAGAGCGCTCGTGAGGCCGGCGCCTTTGGGGCGAAGCTCACCGGTTCGGGTCAGGGCGGAAACATTATCGCTCTCGTTGCGCCGGAAACACTCGATCGTGTGAAAACGGCTGTGGTCAAGGCCGGAGCGGTGAAGGTGTGGCAGACGTCAGTCACTTAGGGAGTGCAACCTTGACCTTCTGCGTTTTCGTCAAATTGGGCGGTTCGCTTATCACGGACAAGCGGCATCGAATGACGCCGCGTCTCTTCCTGATACGACGCCTGGCACGGGAAATGCGAGCGGCACGCGATCGCGACCCGAAGCTATCCATCCTGCTAGGGCACGGTTCGGGTTCCTATGGACATTGGGAAGCCGACCGGTACACGACCCGACAAGGGGTCCACACTCAGGAACAGTGGGGGGGATTCGCCCGGGTCAGCGCTGCCGTGCTACAGCTCAACCGGCTGGTCGTCGACACCTTTGTTAAAGAAGGCATCCCCATCATGAGCCTGCAGCCTGCGGCCTCCCTACGCGCCGAGGATGGTAAGATAACTCAGATGAACACGGCGAACCTCTGCAGCGCGTTGGAACACGGATTGGTGCCACTGGTCTTCGGTGATGTCGCCTTCGATGGCAAAAGAGGGGGCACGATTGTATCCACGGAGGAGATCTTCGTCCACCTCGCGAAGACGCTGCGCCCGGATCGCGTTCTCCTGCTAGGCAACGCCCCCGGTGTGCTCGGCGGCGAACACGGTGTCATCCCGGAGATAACGCCGGAGAGCTATGACCAAGTAAGACATCACGTCCGCGGTTCAGGATACACCGATGTGACCGGAGGGATGGCGGACAAGGTCGAACAGATGCTCGCACTCGTCCAAGAGATCCATGGGGCCCGCGCCTGGATCTTGACAGGTCGAGAGCCAGGGAACCTGCAGCTTGCCCTACTGCGCCCTGAGCGGACGCCCGGAACATTGATCCACCATCCCGCAGCTAATCCATGAACGCAGAGCCCCAAGGTAGGTACTGGCGACACCGTCTTCTCGTGCTGGCGCTCCTCATCCTGGGCTTTACGCTGCGATTTCCGGGCATCGGGCAGATCCCGCCTGGCCTCTATCACGACGAGGCACAGCACGGTTTGGACGCGCTTAGCGTCCTTGATGGCCATCTTCCCCTCTATTTCGAAGCCAACAACGGGCGTGAACCCCTCTTTATCTACCTGGTGACGGCCTCGGTTGCCGTTTTGGGACGCAATCCCCTAGCGATTCGGCTGCCCTCAGCCTTCGTAGGCCTCGTCACCCTCGCCGCAATCTACGATCTGGCCCGAACGCTATGGCGTCGGGAGGCCGGGCTCTGGGCGCTTGCCGTGCTGTCCGTCACCTTCTGGCACGTGCATCTGAGCCGTGTCGGCTTTCGCGCCGTCCTCCTACCTCTATTCACCGCGTGTTACCTCTCGCAAGCCGCCAAGGCTATTCAACGCCCGGGACGAACGACAGGGCACTGGATCGCAGCTGGGGCACTCTACGGCGCCAGTTGGTACACGTATATGGCGGCACGCTTCACGCCCATCGCCATCGCGGTGATAGCGGGCTACGGGCTCATATTCCACGGCGAGGAGATGAGCAGACGGTGGCGAGGGGGGCTGAGCTTCGCGCTCGCGGCGCTGGTCGTGTTGCTCCCCCTAGGCGTCTACACCCTCCAGCGACCTGATGTCGTGCTGGCCCGCAGCGGTCAGGTCTCAATCTTCAACGAAGAGATCAACGGCGGCAAGTTCTGGGCCACGCTGACGCACCATTCGGTCGCCACCGCAAGGATGTTCGTGGGACGAGGTGATCGCATCTGGCGACACAACCTCGCCTGGCGACCGGTCTGGGATCCTGCTCTGGGACTCGTCTTCATTATCGGGGTCGGCGTAGGGCTGGCACGCTTCGCACGTGATCCGGCGGGCGCACTCGCTCTTCTCTGGACCGCGGCGATGGCCCTACCAACGCTACTTGCCGA
>JBNGDU010000133.1:0-8739 GCA_049975025.1 Anaerolineae bacterium | reverse complement strand
GCCGAGACGATCAACGCCCTCCGCGGACAGGGCTGGAACGGCGAGAGAATCCAGCATGGTGCCGACCGAAGTTACGATGTCTACGTGGACGCTGGGTTATACGAATCGTGGAGCGCCATACCGTATCTGGTCCCCGCCTCCGCTGTGGATTTGCTTCCGGTGCACGATGTCGTACCGCTCAACCAAGGCGTGGCTTTCATCGTGTGGCCCTATGACACGAATCGCCGCTGGGAGGAGGATGTCTTCCCATACCTCCCGCGGCCCGCGTACATTCGGGTGGAACGAGGCCCTGCAGGTCAGGGCGACCTTGACCCTGAGCCTTACACACTGGCGATGATCACCCGCGCCGAGCCGATTCCGGAAGTCCCGGAGCCGGTGGCGCGATTCGAGAACGGTATCCTGTTGCGTGCCGCACTAGTGCAGAAGGTGTCTGACGACGGAATCCAGGTCAACCTCTGGTGGGAGCCAACCAGCCTCATACAACACCCCTATACGGTCTTCGCACACTACAACCGGGATGGTGTGAAGATCGCCCAGCACGATGGACAGCCGGGCCTCGGTCACCTCCCCACCCCGACATGGGTGCCTGGCGATCTCATCCTCGACGTCCATCCTCTGCCTGGCATCGTTCCAAATCCTGAGGTGGACACGCTGCGCATCGGGCTCTACAACGCTGAGACGGGAGAGGGTGTGACCCCGCTCTCACCCGAAGGCGAGCCTGACGCGGACGCCATTGAGGTGCCCGTCATCATCGCGGAGCCATGAACGAGGTCAAGCGCACACCCAAATCCGACCGTCTCCTCGGCCTGGTCTGCGCGCTTTGCGCGCTGCTGGCGGCAGCGCCACTGTGGGGCCCGGGCATCGTCAACACCCGCGGGGGCGGCGACAGCCCCTTCCTGCTGCAACGCACGATGGATATGGCGGATAACCTGCGCCACGGGATCCTGCCCGCGCGCTGGATGGCTCACGCGGCCTACGACTTGGGCTACCCCTTCTTCAACCACTACGCAGCCTTCCCATATTACCTCAGCGGTGGCCTGTTAGCGCTAGGGCTGAATGTCCTGTTGTCGATTCAAATAACACAGACGTTGGGGTTTGTGATGGCGGCATTGACCATGGCGCTCTGGGCCAAAAACCTCTATCGGCGGCGCAGCGCACGGATGCTGGTGGTGGCGGCCTACACCTTTGTGCCTTTTCACTTGGTCAACGTCTACGTTCGTGGCGACTCGCTATCCGAGTTCTATGCCTTCGTCTGGTATCCGCTGATCCTTTGGACATTGGACCGTGTGACTCGCAGGCCCCGATTCAACCGCATATTCGCCGCTGCCCTGGCCTACGGGGGACTCATCCTGACGCATAACGTATCAGCGCTGATCTTCTCACCCTTTGCCTTGCTTTACGGGCTGTTCGCCGTGGAACGTAGTCGGCGTTCTGAAACACGCGAGGGAGAGAGTGCTCCGGGAACGGCTGCCAAATCGGCAAGCCGCAAGCTCCTCGGGCTGATGGCGATTTTTGCGCTGGGAATCGCTCTCACCGCGTGGTTTTGGGCACCCGCCATCGCTGAGATTCGTTATGGTCAACTGGGCACCGAGTTCACGGAAGGTTACTTCCATTACAGCAGGCATTTCCGCGACCTCGACCTGGTGCAGCGGTCTCCTTTCTTCAGCTACAGCGTCGCGAGCTCCGTGGAGCAAGCGGGGCCCTTTGCCATGGGCCTCGTTCAGACCATCCTCACGTTGACAGGCGCCATATGGCTGCTTCGCAGGTACGTTATCCGGCACCGCAAGGCTCATCTATGGCAGACCGCGTTCCTGATCGCCGGCTTTTTGATCTCCACAGTGATGATCACACCGCTCTCCAGACCGCTTTGGGCACACCTGCCGCTGCTGAGCACGACGCAGTTCCCGTGGCGCTTTCTCTCTGTCCAAGCCGTTTTCTCATCGGCGTTGATCGGCGCGATCGCGGAGATGAGCCCCCGGAAAAGCCGGTCGGTCAACGGTCTCATCACTGCAGCGCTTGTCGTGCTCCTCGCGGCAGCCTCCCTGGGAACGCTGCGACCGGACCGGCTCCTGATCAACCCCGACGACGTGACGTGGGATCAACTTCGCCTCTACGAAAGCTTCACCGGCAATATTGGGACTACGATCCGGCATGAGTATCTGCCCGAGGACGTGGTGCCCCGGCTCTACATCTCCGAGGCGGTCATCGATGGCAGGGGAAGCGTCATCGCCGACGGAGACGTGGTCTTGAACTCGCAACAGCTTGAGCGCACCCCGGTAAAGCAAGTGTGGTCGGTTGAGCTCGATGCCGGCTCCACAGCGGTGAGCGGCTCCATAGCGGTGAGCTTTCCCCTCAACTGGTGGCCTGGATGGCAAGCCGATGTCAATGGCAAACCGGTTGAGACCTACCCCATGCCCGGATCGGGGCGTCTGACGGTTGACCTGGAGGCGGGAGAGAACCACGTGGTCCTGCGCCTGGGCAACACGCCGCTGCGAAAGGCGGCGGTGGGATGTTCCGCTGCAGCAGTGGTCGCCGGCATCGGGGTTTTGGTGTTAAGCGCCAAGAGGTCAGACAGGACCAAGAACCCCGCCCGGCGTTCAACACTCCGCTGGCTGCTGGCGGCGACCCTGGTCTCGGTCGTCGGACCCACCGGCTTGCAGCGGACGACCGCGGACGACGCCGTCTTCTACGACTTTGAGGAAATGCCCTTTCCACACGCGGGCCCCGTGGACTTCGAGGTTGTGCAGCTACAGACTGCTCATGTCGCCTCCGGTGACACGGCGCCCGGCGATCCTGTAACGGTGATGCTGAACTGGACCGGCCTCCCAAGCGAGCCCTTGACTGTGACACTGCGTCTCGTCTCACCGGCGGAGCCGCGCCACAACATCCCCTATGGCCTGGCAGAGGTATCGACCCGCGTGACACCCGTCACGAAACTGGAGCTTCCGCTCCCTGAGGATTTGAGCCGCGGCCTCTACCTGGTGCAACTGCGCTTATTCGGTCCGTCGGGTGAGCTGCGAGGTCACACGGGACGGGGACGCGGCATGGGACGGCTTTACGTTGGCGATGTGCGTCAAACCCACAGCAGTGCGCCGCCTCCGCCCGGACCCGAGCTCGCGAGTTTCAGAGATCTAGTGCTCCACGTTGCGGAGGCCACCCAGGCCCGGCCCGAACGGCTGCGTCTCAAGTTGGTCTGGTCCACTCCCAGCGGCACACCTCGCAACTGGCGGCTCTCCTTCAGGCTCATGGACGACGACGGTCGGCTCGTCCAACAGCGCGACTGGCAGCCCGGCTATGATTACCTTCCCACGACGCTCTGGCTGCCGGGCGAATCCATGGTTGACTATCCACTGATCGATCTGCCGGAAGGGCTTGCCCCTGGGGATTACACGCTCAAGATTCTGACCTACCTCCAAGCTACCGCTGAGGGCGGCGGCGAGGCCGAGATCCCGATTCGCCTGACATCACCCACCCTCTACGATTTGCGCGACGCGTGCTGCGAACAGACACGCAAGGGCGCGACGATCCTTTGCCAGACCGGGGAGATCGCTTTGCTGAACGTCGACGCGCCGGAGACGGTCACAGAGGGCGAAGACCTGTCTTTCACCGCGGAATGGAACGCCCTGCTCCGCCCAACGGCAGACATCACCGCGACCTGGACGCTTGACGGACCTGGCGGGGGCACAGTCTCCGAGATCGTTCGGCCCTTGGCACCTGGGTCGCGCACCTCCACGTGGCCACGGCACACCTGGGTCCTGGCGCCGTTCGAGCTCGACTTGTCGGATCCGCTAGCTGAAGGCACCTACAGCCTGCGCCTGAGACTCACCGGCGAGGAGGACGAAGTCGACTGTGGGGCGGTCAAGACGATTCAGGTGGCGCTCAGGCCTCGCAGCTTCGTGACGCCACAACTTTCCTACTCTCAGGAGGCCAAGTTCGGCGAGGTGATTCAGCTTCTGGGATACGGGCTTGAAGAAGAGCACGATACCCTAGCGCTAACGCTTTGGTGGAAGGCCCTCACCACCCCGGAGGCAGACTACAAGCGCTTTGTCCATCTCTACGACCCCGAGACCGAGGCGATCCCGGTGCAGGACGACGCGATGCCCCGACATTGGCAGTACCCGACGACGCTGTGGCTCAAGGGTGAGGTCGTGAGCGAAACCGTCAAGCTCGACCTGACTGGGACACCCCAAGGCGAGTACAGGCTGGGGATTGGATGGTATCATCCTGAGACGATGGATCGGCTGCCCGCGATCGATGTAACCAGCAACCAAAGAGCACCTGGGGACAGGTTCACCCTCAGGTCTGCGATCCGCAGATGATGCATCGCCCCGCGGTCGATTGATGACAGCGACATCCCAAACCGTGGCTGCGCAGTAACCCATTCCCGGGCAAACTCACGTTGTCCAGAGCGTTGAATCCACTATAATCAGGCACGGTACCCGGCTCACAGCCGGGGCCTTTTTCAAATGAGGAGATAACGCCATATGCCCGATGCAACGTTCCACTTTCCACCGGACTTCCAATGGGGAGTCGCGACGGCGTCCCATGAGGTTGAGGGCAACAACACCAACAATCAATGGTGGGCTTGGGAACACCAACCCAATCGGATCGCCGAAGGCCATACCTCAGGACTGGCCTGCAACTGGTGGGAGAATGCGGAGGCGGATTTCGACAGAGCCGCCGCGATGGGTCTCAACACGCTCCGGCTATCTATCGAGTGGAGTCGCGTTGAGGTAGCCCCCGGACGGATTGATATGGCGGCGCTCGATCGCTACCGCGAGATGCTAGAGAGCCTGCGCGAGCGGGATATCCAGCCTATGGTCACGCTCCATCACTTCTCCAATCCGCTCTGGGTAGCTGAGAAAGGCGGTTGGGCTAACCGAGACATCGTCCCCTACTTTTCCAGATATGTGGAGCAGGTTGTGACAGCACTTCGAGACTACGTCGATCTCTGGTGCACCATTAACGAGCCCAACGTCTATGCCTCAATGGGCTACGTCATGGGAACCTTCCCCCCGGGCGTGACGGATATCAAGACCGCGGCGGTCGTCCTACGGCATATGCTAATAGCGCACGCGCAGGCCTACCGGGTGATCCACCGTCTGCAGGAGGATGCCCGCGTTGGCCTAGCGCACAACCTCCGCTTCTTCGATCCGGCGAACCCCAAGCGTCCTCTGGATCGCATAGCAGCCTGGGCCAACGATGTATGGTTCAATCAGTCGACGATACGGGCGGTATGGGATGGTTGGTGGCTTCCGCCCCTCGGCTTTGGACCGTCCTTCACTACCCGGCGCACCCTGGACTGGGTAGGCCTAAACTACTATACGCGCGATCGCGTGGCCTTCGATCGTGAGGCCAAGGCCACCGCTTTCACCGTCCGAACTCAGTCTGAGGATGCGGTGCTGTTGGACGGCGGATACGGCGAACTCTATGCGGAGGGCATTCACAGGGCATTGAGACGCCTGGCGCGCCTCGGCATACCGATTCACATCACCGAGAACGGAATACCGGATCGCGACGATGATCAACGGCCCAGTGCCCTGCTGCTCCACCTCTACCACGTTTGGAAGGCGATTCAACACAACATACCCGTTCGGAGTTACTATCACTGGACGCTAACGGATAATTTCGAATGGGCCGAGGGCTGGACGTTGCCTTTTGGCCTCATTGAGCTCCAGCCCGAGACGCAGAGACGCACGCCACGTCCCAGCGCAGAGTTGTACGGTGGGATCGCCCGAGGTAATGCCCTCACACCGGAGATGATCCGGGCCTATGCGCCCGAGGTCGAACCGGTGCTCCTACCCAGCTGATGTTGGTGGACAGAAGAAGGGCCTCTTAATCAACTATGAAAACAGCGGAATTGGACTACGAACTGCCTGAGGAGCTCATTGCCCAGGAGCCCATCGAACCTCGCGACGCGTCACGGCTCCTGGTCTTGCACCGGGAGAGTGGCGAAATCGAGCATCGAAGATTCCGTGAGATCAACAGCTACCTCAAGGCCGGCGACCTGCTCGTTGCCAATGAGAGCCGCGTGATACCCGCTCGCCTGTATGGACGCAAGGAACCCACCGGCGGCAAGGTGGAACTTCTCCTGCTGCGCCAGCTGGCGCCGCAGCGCTGGTTAGGACTCGTGGGCGGCGCCCGAACGCGGCCCGGCACAAGGATCCGCCTATACAAGGATGACACCCCATCACCGCTTACAGCAGAGGTCGTCGAAACGGGAGAACGTGGCGAGCGAGTGCTTGTCTTCTCGGAGCCGGTGGATGAGTATCTGGAAGACCTAGGGCACGTGCCGCTCCCGCCTTACATTCATCGCCCCCTATCGGATCCGGAACGATACCAGACGGTCTATTCGCACACACCGGGCAGCGCAGCCGCGCCGACCGCGGGGCTGCATTTTACCCCGGAGTTGCTGCTGGACCTTAGGGACGAGGGCGTGCGTCTAGCTTACGTCACCCTTCACGTGGGACTCGACACCTTTCGCCCCATCACAGAGCCAGATGTGGAAGCTCACGAGATCCACCGAGAATGGTGCCGGCTTTCCCCAGAGACCGCCGAACAGGTCAACCGGATGAAGGTGATGGGAAACCGCGTGATCGCCGTCGGCACGACCAGCGTACGGGTGTTGGAAACGGCGGCGCGGGAGGGGCTCCTCCAGAGCGCCGAAGAGACCTGTCCTTGGCGTTCGGTCGCGCCCTACGAGGGCTTCACCGATCTCTATATCACGCCAGGCAGCAACTTCCGCGTGGTCGACGCGCTCATCACCAACTTCCACCTACCGCGCAGCTCCCTGCTGGCCCTCGTTATGGCTTTTGCCGGAGAGGAGAACATCCGGAGCGCTTATCAAGAAGCCATCGATCGCGAGTATCGTTTTTTCTCCTTTGGCGACGCGATGCTCGTTTTGTAGGCTTTCACGCCTGGATGACCACAGAGATGGAGATACGGAGACGTGGCATCGACGGACTCAGGTGGCTTCTGGGCAGAGGTCGGTGGGTGGGTCTCCGAGGGTCAGATCGTGATCGATCGTCTCAGCCATCCTTGTTTTGCGCGACCCAACGCCGCCCTCCGAAGGCGCACAACGATGACACAACTCGGAATCCGATCAAACTATGACACAGACTAACGCCGACACGTACCGCGAATATGTGGGCAACCTCCACATCCACTCTGTGTACTCCGACGGCTCTGCTTCACATCGCCAGATCGCTAGGGCCGCGGCTGACGCCGGGCTCGATCTAGTGATCGTGACGGACCATAACGTGCGCCCTGAGGGCCTAGAGCGCTACTATGGTCAGATCCTTCTCCTGGCCGGGGAAGAGGTGCATAATGTGCGACGGACGCCCCAAGCCAACCATCTTCTCATCTACGGCGCAGAACAGGAGATGGCACCCTACAGTTTCGGAAGCACCCGAACGCTGGTCCAAGCGGCCCGGCGACGAGATGGCGTCTGTTACATAGCTCACCCTGTGGAACGCGGCAGCCCGGTCAGAAGGGATCTCGATCCCATACCCTGGGTTGATTGGCCACCGGAAGGAATCCGCGGCCTGGAGATATGGAACTACATGTCGGAGTTTAAGGGACTCCTTTGGGTCAAACCCGTCGCGATGATCTACGCCTTGCGACCCTCCTGGGGTATCAGAGGCCCCTATCGCGCTACGCTCAAATTGTGGGATGAACTGCTTAGCCAGGGATATCGATTGGCAGCGATAGGGGGATCTGATGCTCACGGCATTGCGGCTCGCCTGGGCCCGTTCAAACGCACGATCTTTCCCTATTCGTACCTCTTCCGGTGTGTCAACACACATATTCTGACGCGGGCGCCGCTCTCCGGTGAAATCGAGCGCGACAAGTCGCTCGTCTATGAAGCGCTACGGGCGGGGCGTACCTGGGTGGGCTACGATCTTCCTCACTCTACTCGGGGGTTCCGATGCATTGCACGAAGCGGCGCAGCGCAGGCTGTGCCTGGTGAAGAACTCCGACGATTAGGAGCGACCGAGTTCACGGTTACTCTGCCAGCAGCAGGCGAGATACACTTACTGCGCGACGGGAAGCGCATCCTGAGCACCAGAGGAAGGAGCCTGAAGTACACGTCGGTCGAACCGGGCGTCTACCGGGTTGAGGTCTACAGGAGATTCCGCCTCCGCAGAGTGGGGTGGATTTTCACGAGCCCCATCTATGTCGTCTAGGAGACAGCTTCTGGAACGGCGTCTTAGGACGCCGTCCCCAGTGCACACACAAAGGCCGGCGCAGAACGCCGGCCTTTGAGAGTTCCTCGTCGTTGAGGCTAGACTAAATCCGCGCCGGGCCCCTTAGTATAGAACTCGGCATTGATGTCGATGTACTCTTCGTACTCCGCCGGCACATCGTCTTCAGGGAAAATCGCCTCATTCGGGCACGTGGCCATGCAGGCGCCACAGTCAATGCAAGTATCAGGATCGATGTAATAAAGCGGCCAGTCGCTGTCGCCCTCTACGAAGTGAATTGAGTCGGTGGGACAAATCATTGCGCACTCACCAGCGCGCTCACAGAGCGATGTGATTACATAAGCCATGAGTTAAGCCTCCTCTGGGGTGAAATCAGTAAGCTGTCAAAGTGGTTGAATAATCCTCAAAATCTGAACCATTTTACATCAGAGCCCCGGGCATGTCAAGGAAAAACGTCGGTCTCCATAGGGCAATCGCATCTAGGGCTCAAAGCCCCGTCCTCGGGGCGACCTGAGCACGGACCAGCCTCTGCAAC
>JBNGDU010000132.1:9678-23935 GCA_049975025.1 Anaerolineae bacterium | reverse complement strand
GTCCCACAACCTGTTGATGCTGGCGCAGAGCGCCTCCCGCAGCTCGTGCAGCCAGGGCAGCGCCCGCTGGTCGCCTAGCACCTCAGCGCATCGCCGCGCAGCGTTGATCGCGCCGACCATCAGCATGCTGTTGTGGAGCACGATCTCGTGGTTGTCGTCGATGCCCGACCAGTCGAACATATTCCAGAAGGGCCCCTTGAAGAGGCCGGTCTCCGGATCGCGAAGCTCGGCGGCGCCTCGAAGGTTCTGCTTCACCCAGGGCCACGCCTCCGCGAGGAAGGCGTCGTCGCCGGTGTACTCGTAGTAGTCCCAGACGCTAATGCCCCATAGAAAACTCCACGCCGGCAACAGCACGTCCCAGGAAGAGGGCACCTGGCATCCGACGATCGGGTAGCGCTCCAGGGACTGGCCCGCGAGCTTGATGCAGCGCGCGCCGATGTCTGTGGCGTCGAAGACCGGGTAGGCAAAGACCGATTCGTTGCGCGCGTCGCCGACCCAGAGGGTCTGCTCGTAGAGCGGACAGTCGGTGAAGGTATCCTCCATACAGAGCTTGAGCGTCCGCGCCGAGATCTCCCAGATGCGGGTCAACTGCCCGTCACTGCAACGGAAGTCTCCTACGGCGTTGATCGGATAGGTCGCGGCGATCACCTGCAGCTTGCGGATCGCCACCGGCTCGGTCTGATCCCGCAACGTGACGAAGAGATAGCGACCGGAGCGGCGCCTCGTCGAGGTAAAGCGGTTGACGCCCTCCCGGGTGATGTAGCGGACCCCGTTGCGATTTCCCCTTGTGTGCTGGATCCGCCCGTCCGGCGCGATGTACTCGACGCCGTAGATATCGATCTTGACGCCGGCCTCGGCGACGAGCTCCAGGTCGTAGTAGCCGACGACCTGCTCGCCCAGGTCATAGACGAGCTCGACGTCGCCCTCATCGCTTGGGTGGATGACGGTGACCTCCGCATTGTCGTAGATCAACCCGCTGGGATTTCCCACGAGTCCCCTCGCGTCAGCTACGGGCTCACGGGTTAGGAATCGCCAGTGCGTGTCCCGGACGAACATCCGGTCCGTCGGCAAGCACTGCGCACGTTCGCCCAGCACGGCTTTGAAGGTCGCCGCTTCCTTGACGGATTGCCCGAGTTCCTCGATGGACTCCAGATAGGCCTGGAGTTTCTGGTCCAGCTCTTCAGTGTAACCATGGTTCGGTCGTCGGAGGTCATTCTCAGCATAGGCGTAGTCTGGGAACGCGATCCAACACCAGGGGTTCTCGTCGTCCGTCGCGAGGGGATTGATCAGCTTCATTGATCCCGGCGGATCTGCAACGTGGAGGGTCTTCTCCTTCTGATGTCCGACGGCGTCCGACACGAAGGCCAGAACCGGATGCTCCCCGGCGCTCAGGGCCCAGGCGCCGTTGGATTTCGCCTCGCCGTCGATCCAGATCTTCAGTCCGTCGGTACCGATCTGCAGGAGAGCGTCCTCTTCCAGTTGGAGAATGGTCGCTATGCCGCCGGCCTGAATAACGTTGTGGTTGGCTTCGATGAGCCCAGGATGGGCCAGGCGGGCCGTGGGGATGCACAGATGCAGATCCCGTCTGCGGCGCACGACATTGGCCTCGCGGAAGGCGCGGAAGGTCACAGGCGTCTTGGTCAGCATCGGGACATCCCGCGGATGGAGGTCTGCCCAAGGACCTGCCTCTGCCTCGAAGAGGACGCTTGCCGGCTCGAAGGCCAAGTTATCCTCCAAACGCGCGTCGTAGAGCTCCTGAGGCGCCATCTGGATGCTGATCTTCGGGGTGTTCGGAGCCCAGGCTCGCGCCTCCGCCACCTGCCAGCTCTCGTCGCTTACGATGGTGCGGGCGTCCTCGGTGTCTGGGTCCAGATCCAGTTGGACGAGCAAGCCGGGCTGTTGTGGTACCTGGTGAAAGGTGCCGGTGCCCCAGAACTTCGCAATCACTCGGATCTGGTTTTCACCCGCGTGGAGATAGCTCGTCACGTCCAATCGATCGTACTGGTAGTGCTCAGGCCAGGCCCGTGCGGGACCGTCGCCGACCCACGCGTCGTTGATAAAGAGCCGGTAGGCGCTGTCCGCCGTGATAGAGAGCACGGCGCTGCGGAGCTCGTCGACGTTGAAAGTCTTCCACGTGACTATCGTCTGATTGTAAGCGCGACGATCTTCACTCGCTGACCAAATCCAATTCGCTTTAGGCATTGGTCTCAGCCTCCTTGCGTCGTGATGCGGAATGAGGACAGGGTCACCCACCGATCGGCGTTCGCGGCGCCGCCGTGGGTGAAGATACCGAGCTGAACCGGACCGTCCGGCAACGGGTCGCAGGTCGCGACCTCCGCCCAGGCCTTGTCATCAGGGGTGCGGAATCGACCGACCATCTTGCCATCCTCCAGCGACAACTGCAGGTGCGCCGTCTCCGGCAGGATAGCGACTTTGTCGACGAGTTCGGGTTGGTCGCCCTCTTCGCGCGCCATCACGATCCAGATGGCGCCATCCAGCGACTCCTTGACCAGCTTGATGTAGTTGGCGTCATCCTGGTACCAGATAAGGCCTGCCTGTTCGCCCTGTAAGACCGGTTGGTTGTGGACGGTAACCTCACTGCTCAACCCCGGGACGGCAGGCTGGGCGGGGCGCAGGAGTACGTTGCGGGCGTTATTGCTCTCGCCCCAGAGCGAACCGGGCAACGTTCGCATCTCCAGTCCGTCCTCGCCGATCCGCCAGGCCTCCGGCGCTTCGCGCAACCACTTCCAATCGGCATCCATTCTCTGCTCGAATTCCTCTTCAAACTGCACTTTCTCGCTCATAGGCTCTTAACCCTCCTTGGAGACAAATGAATAATGGGCTAATTCGTTTCTGTCCTCGGGCGACTTCCGTCCGACTGTCCTCTCGGACGGCTCTTGCATGTGTCCAAGTCTTCGGTCACGTCAGTGAGGGATCGAGCGACGGCCTCACCCTCGTGCCTCGACGGATGCGTTGTACGCGTCGACGATCTCGCCCACCCGCCGGACGCGCTCCAGGTCCCCGGTCGACGAGATCTCGTCGGATATGCCCAAGACTAACTTGGGCGCGAAGAGATCGATGATCTGACGGGTACACGCCTCCAGGGTCTCCACCGAGAAGGTCTTGTCGAAGTAGATAGCCGGGATCCCATCGAGTAGGAACATATCGTCTCCCAACGCCTCTCTGACCTCCTCCAAGGTCACGTCACCCTGCGGTCCAGGCGTGATGGCCTCAATGCCGTCAAGCCCCGTCTCCCTGGCGAAGGGCAGAAGCGGTCGAACATCGCCATCCCAGTGGGAGCAGACGAACTTGCCCGCGGCGTGCAGCCGCTCGGCGCGGTGTTGACAGGCCGGGAGGTGGTACTTCCGGAACCACTTGGGCGGCAGCGTCCCGGCGTGGACGTTCTCACCGAAGTTGATGATGTCGACCGGTGAGTCGTTGATCACGTCGATCAGGCGGTCGTGGCTTTCGTCCAGTGCCCTGAAGTAGGCCTCGACCGTGTCGGGCCAGTCGTAGATGGCGTAGATTCCGGCCTGGCTGCCCATCTTCTCGATGTAGAGGCTCTGGACGTTCATGCGCGGCATGAACATCGTAGGTGCCCCCAGGTCGCCCACCGAGGCCTGCAGCTCATCGTACTTGGCCTGATCCCAGGCCCATGCGGTGTTCTCCTCGCGCCACGTGGCGACTTTCATCTCTTCCTCGCTCGACACCTCCCATTCAACGGTGATGGTGTGCCAGTTGGAGGTCGTCGTGCGCAGCACTCTCACTTGCCGGCCCACCGGCGTGTCGATGACGGTCTTAGTGTCCGTCTCGTTGAGCTTCTCGTCGGTGAAGGTCACGCCGGGGTGCTCCACTTGTTTAAAACAGGCGTTGTATTCGTAGAGGCGCGCGGAGCAGTCGAGCTCCCTGTAGATCTCGTAGAGATCCATCCCGGTGAAGGGCGGTGGGAAGGGCTCACCGGCGAATTGCTTGTCGGTGTACCAGCAGCCGATGCGCGGCTGCCAGATAATGCGTCCTTCCGACTCGCCGAAGACAACCTGACGGTGCAGCTCTGAGAAGTCACGGCTCATAGTAACCTCGATACTGGTAGCTTGATGCTGGATACTGGATACTGGATGCTCGATGCTGGATACTCGATGCTTGATGCTTTGGTTCGTTCATCCGCTCACCCGCCTATTCGCTTTCCCGCCGCTCTCTCGCTCATTCGCTCTCTCGCTTACTCGCTCTCTCGCTCATTCGCCTATTCGCTTTCTCACTGTCACATTTACCTCCTTGTACGTCTTAACGAGACGATCAAGACACCGGAGATGATAGCGAGGCCGCCCAGCAGCTGCAACGGCGTGGGCAGGGTCCCGAAGAAGAGGTAGGCCCACGTGATCGCCGCGACAGGGCTCAGCGTCAAGACAATGGTGTGGACGCTCATGCTCAGCCGCCGCAGCGCGACGTAGTAGAGCGCTCGGCTCAACACCACGTCAACGGTGCCGACGATCAGGATCAGGCCCCACGCCCGAAGTCCGGGCCAGCTCAATGTGCCGCGGGCGAGAGCTAGGACCAGCAGAACCGCGGTAGTGAAGGCCAGCCGATAGAAGAAGAACTCTGTCAGGTCCATCTCACCGCCATAGCGCTTGGTCAGTGCGGCGTGCAGGGCGTACATCAAGGCCGAGGCCACCACGAGCAGCGAGCCGATCCGCAGGTAGTCGCCGGGCTGGAAGGAGATCACGAAGACGCCGGCCAATGCCAGTAGCGCCCCGACCACTTGTCGCCCGGAGAGGCGATCCCGTAGCCAGATAACGCCGAAGCCAAGGCTGAAGAGCACCGCGGTCTGGCTCAACAACGAGGCCGTGCCCGGATCGATGAAGGCCACAGCCTCGTAGTTGATGGTGGTGCTCACGGCGATCAGCAGCCCGATGGCTAGAAAGAACCAGAGATGACGCCGCGCCGTCTCCCAACGCAGGCGCCCGCGCGCCAGGCTATAGAGACCGACCTGGATGGTGCTTACGCCAAGGACGAACATCACCGAGACGCTGGGCCGGAGGTGGGGCAACAGGAGACGCGCGAAGACAAAGTGCATGCTATCGAAGGCCAGGAGGGCCATGATGAGCAGCGCGTTCTTGGTCGAAGCGAAGGGCGCTGCGATCGCGGCGGGGCGTCTGCCTTGGCTGCTGAGCAGGGCGGGTTCTGTTTTGGAATCCATCCAGAGATCTATTCCAGGGGATGGACGGTGAAGTCCTCCTCCAGGCCTGCTTCCCTGAACTTGGTCAGCCGACTCGCCTTATCGGCGTTGGCGATATCTCGTGCGATCCGCGCCACGACCTCGGCGTGGCCCCGGGGAACGAGGATGACGCCGTCGCCGTCGGCGACGATGATGTCACCGGGGTAGACGCGCACGCCGCCGCACGCGATCGGGACGTTCTCGGCGTCCCACTCCAGGCGTCCTGGACGAATGCCCCGTGCGATGCGTCGTGAGTAGACGGGCACCCTCTGCTTGATCAGCTCGTCGGTATCGCGACAGCCGCCATTGGTGACGACGCCGCGCGCACCGGCGTTGATCCAGCCCTGGGCGTTGTTGGACCCGATGAAGCCTACATCGCCCACCTCGGCTGCGTCGATGACGATGACCTCGCCGTCCACGATATCCTCCTTGGGTCCGGGCGCGATGGTCCGGTACCAGCGACTCTTCCACTCCTTGTACTCCGCAAGCTCCATCGGGCGCGGGACGATGCGGCTGGTGGGCACGAACCGGACCGTGTGGGCCACACCGTAGATGCGGTGTGCGAAGGCGTCGGTATCCCGCCAGAGCGGACGTATCTGCCATTCCATTGTGCAGGTGTCGATCAGGCCAATGGCATCCAAGCCATCGCAGACATCGGTGACCCGCAGTCCCTCGAATAGGGCCAATACTTCCTTGTTCTCGGTCATCTTAAGCTCCTTGTCGGCTAGGGTATAGGACTCAAGGCTCCGCCACGGGTTTGCTGTGTGAAGAACTATAGGTCGGTTTGTGGCTTCATGCAAGAGGAGAGGCGACGAGGGCGTATCTCACGGTCGGGGCGAGTGACCAAGTTGGGCCCAGCTCGCGAGGATTGCGCCTGCTTGTGTTTTCGACGCCTCGGGCCATACTTGGATAGGATAACTGCTATGAAATCAACAGACAATGTTCTGACCAAGCTCCCGTACTTCGCCGAACTGGTCCCTCAGGTACAGGATGAGATCGTGCGTAGCGCGATTCGTGTCTGTTACGAGCCAGACGAAGTTGTCCTTCTGGAGGGGATGCCTGCCAAGGGTATGTATGTGGTAGAGGCCGGCTGGCTCAAGGTAGTCAAGACCTCGCCGGAGGGTCGCGAACAAGTGTTGCGCTTTCTCGGCCCCGGTGAGGTCTTCAACGCCATCGGTGTCTTCGCAGAACTCCCGATCTCGGCCACCGTCATCGCTCTGGAATCGGCGACGGCGTGGATGTTGGAACGCGAGTCGCTCCTTCGACTGGTCGATCAGCATCCTCAGATAGCCAAGGTGATTATGCGGAGCTTGGCCCGGCGCGTTGTGCATCTCGTCTCGATGGTTGAGGACCTGTCACTGCGTACGGTGGAGGCGCGCCTGGCCCGGTACCTAGTCGAGCAGGCAGAAACCGCGGCCACGGTTCACCGTCAACGTTGGGCTACGCAGTCCGAAATGGCGGCGCGGCTCGGGACAGTTTTGGACGTACTCAATCGTGCCTTGCACGGGCTAGCGGATCAAGGGCTGATCCGGGTGGAACGTCACCAGATCCAAATCCTCAACATGGAGGGGCTTCGAGAGAAAGCTATGCTCACGTAATGGCTGCGATCGTCGGGCTAGACAGCCGATTAAGCCGGCGCCACCGTTGTGACTCTGACTACACCGGCTAATACCGCCCTTCACCCATTCGTGGAGCGTATATGTCGGAATTCCACGTTCCGGTCACCTGTAACGTGCCTGCGGCGCCCTTGAGTACCCGGTAGAGCGCGTGATCCACCAGAGCGTAGTCCCCGGGTAGGTTGGGGGACATTTCGAACATCGCGGCGGAGTTGTGTTACATGTCAACCGGTCGCCATCGCTCTACTCATCATCCTGGTCTCGCTGCCCCTTTCGAGTTCACGCCACAATAGGCGTCGAAGAGCTCTCTCAAGTCCTCGGCCCGGTGAGCTGGCGTGGGCTGCTCGCCTGTCTGGTCTCAGCCATCCCCGCTCTGAGGCCGTCCATCCTGATGCCGGCATTCCCATCTGGGGGTAACTGAAGAAGTGTGGTTGTTCCCGATTTTCGACAAAAATCGAAGACTTCTTGAGGCTCAGTGAGTATACTGGAGTCAGAAACCTTGGTGTCTTTGCAAGGAGATAAACGATGAACCTGTGGTACGTCCTGCTCATACTTCCCGGGCTGCTAGCGTGGTGGGCCCAGGCTAAGGTACGTCATGTTCACGAAGAATATGGAGGTCGTCAGAACGCTCAGGGAATCACAGGCCTCGAAGTCACGAGGCGTCTCCTTGCGCACCACGACTTGACCGACGTCAAGATCGATCGGACGGAGGGTCACTTCACCGATCACTTCGATCCCAAGGCGGACACTATCCACCTGACCGATGGCGTGGCGAACACGAAATCGATCACGGCTATGGGCATTGCCGCTCACGAAGTCGCACACGCTGTTCAGGACGCCGAGGGGTATCATCTTTCACGCCTCCGCGCGTTTCTGGGTCGCTGGGTTGAGCGGGGCGCACAGGTAAGTTCGCTCGCGTTCGTGGGCGGCATGCTCTTCCGGATCCCGGTGCTACAGGTATTGGCTGGCGCCCTGCTGGCTCTCTTCGCCCTCTTTGCTCTCGTCACCCTGCCCGTCGAGCTCCACGCCAGCCGTACCGCAATCCAAGCACTTGAGACGTCGGGGCTGGCCAACACGGAGGATCGTCAGGGTGTCAAGCGGGTGCTGCGTTCGGCGGCACTTACTTACGTCACCGGTTTGGGACGCCAGATGTCGAGTTTTCTCTTTTTCGTAGCTGTCGTCGGCGCTGCCCGTGGCTAGAAGCGGTTCGGGGAGAAAGTGTGATGCGTTCAGTATCAAGGCAGGTGCCGGAGACAGTTGGTTTGTTTGTAGCAAGAGCCTGCTAAGGGCTTGATCTCGGTCATTCACAAAACAGTCATAAGGAGTCTAAAGATGAACATTGTTAATGCATTGACAGCTGCTGATTCTCCCAATCCACATGGCGTCAGCGCCCGCGAGCTACTCAGCACCGAGCATGCGCAGGTGGTGATGATCACCCTCAATCCAGGTGAGGCCCTCAAGTTACATGTCACACCGGTGGATGTCTTTTTCTACATACTGGAAGGCGAGGGCGTGGTTGAGATCGGCGGAGAACGGGAAGTTGTGAGCCGCGATATGTTGGTCGAGAGCCCGGTGGGCATACCGCATCGACTGCTCAACGAAAGTGACGGCACTTTCCGCTTCCTGGTGGTCAAGACGCCGCGGCCCACGAAGCGCACGCAGCTGCTATAGGGGGAGCTATGCCCACGAAACAAGCCGTCTTCGCCGTAGTGACCTTCTTGCACGACCTTTTCACCGCGACGTGGATCGGGGGCCTTTTGACCCTCACGCTGAGCGTCCTTCCCGCTGCGCGCAAACTCTTGGGCAAGCAAGAGACGCAACGTCTGATGGACGCCATCCAGCAGCGCCTGAGTGTGGTGGTGTACGTGAGCATAGTCGGGCTGGCAGCGACGGGCATGCTCCTGAGCAATCGCTCTCCTGACTTCACAAGCCTCTTCGGCTTCAGCACGGCCTATAGCACCCTGCTCTCGGTGAAGCACCTGGCAGTGGTGGCCATGGTCGCCATCGCCCTAGTGCGTAGTTTGGTGCTGCCGCGGATGCAGCGCCCCGCTCCGCAGCGCGCGAGGTGGAGCTTGGCGCTGCTCCTCACCAACCTGGGGCTGGGCATCCTGGTGCTGCTGCTCACCGGTTTTCTGGTCGCATTGGGAACCACACCACCTGGAGTATAATCTTGCTCACGGGTCATCCTGCTGCCGATATCGGCGTGAAGTAGGTCCGACGTCTGGCGAGCGTGGAGTCGGGGCGGGTAACCCGGGCCCGGCGGGTGATCCGCAGGAGGCAATAGCTGAGTTTCTTGAAGCGAGTAGGCTGATTGCCTGCCTCTCGTAGCTGCTTGTTCCCGTGCTGAGCTGCCATGTACGAACTCAATCGCGAGGCCGTTGACAAGGCGAGGCCGCTTTTCGCCGAACTTCCTCATCCCCAGCAGGTGCTGATCGAAGCCGTCTGGGCAGGCAACCACGTCGGCCGGTTGTTTGTCGATGACCGAGATGCTCCTGCCAGCGCGCTGCTCTACGCCGCCTGTGACTTCATCGTCCTCGCGGGAGAAGCGCACAACGGCGCGTTCAATCAGGCGTGGCACAAGGCGCTGGTGCAAGAGATCCTCCCTAGCGGGTGGTGCTTTTTCATGGATCCTGGCGAGCGATGGAATCCCGTCCTGGACAGGCTCTTCGCCGGTTCGACGATCCACCGCGCAACACGCTCTGCTTTTACCTTGTATGATGAGCGCGTTCGTGCTCGCATGCACACCGAGTGGCGTCAGCGCATCCCCGAGGGCTATGAGGTTCGCCGATACGATCGAGACCTGGCAGCCGGCGCTCCCGACCTGGCGCAGTTCTGGGGCAGCATCGACAATTTCCTGGCGAACGGCGTAGGTGTGGCGGTGGTACACGGCGACGAGGTCGTCAGCCGCTGCCACACGGTTTTTGTGGGTAAGGGCGAGGCGGAAATCAGCATCGAGACGCAGGAATCCCATAGGCGCCGTGGCCTGGCGGCGTTGACCGCTAACGCCTTCATCGAACAATGTGCGGAGCGAGGGCTGAAGCCGGCGTGGTCCTGTTGGTCTGACAACAAGCCGTCGGTGGCTCTGGCGGAGCACCTGGGCTTCGTCCGCGGGCCGGATGTGCCGATGGTGATCGTCGAGCCGCTAGGAGGCTAAGTGCAGAGCGCCACCAAGATCAAGCTGGGGCGAGAGACGGTCGCGCGGCTGCTACGTGCCCACTTCGGAGCGGATGCAGAGCTGGCGGGTATGGCGGAGTTGGACGAGGGTTACTTCAACACCGCCTACCGTCTGGATCTGGCGGACGGACGTGCCTGGGTGCTGAAGGTGGCCCCGCCGGCTGATGTGGTCGTGCTCCAATACGAAGCTGAGATCATGGGCGTGGAAGTGGCCGTGATGCGGCTGCTACGTGAGCGTACCTCGCTGCCGGTGCCCGCGATTCACTGTTATGATAGATCCTGTGCGTTGATTGCGAATGAGTTCTATCTTATGGACTACGTCGAGGGGACGCCGTTACACCAGGTACGCCAGCAGCTTTCGCTTGAGGAGCAGTTTGAGATCGACCGGCAGCTGGGCCGCTACTTGCGCGAGGTCCATGCCATCACAAACACGACGTTCGGCTACTACGCGCCGTGCCAGCCGCGCTTCGAAAGCTGGCGGGGCGCGTTCGGTTGGATGGTACAATGTCTGCTGGAGGATGGTCAGGCGCGAGACGTGGCGCTGCCCTTGTCTTACCCGCAGCTCTACCGACGGCTGGAGGCGCACTTCCCTCTGCTGGAGGAGGTCACCGTCTCGAGTCTTGTGCTATGGGACGTGTGGGATGGCAACGTCTTCGTCGATAGTGGAGCGAACAAGATCACGGGCATCATCGACTACGAGCGCTCGCTGTGGGGCGATCCCTTGATGGAGATGACGTTTGGTTGGTATGATCCGGACGGTGGCTTCGCCGAGGGATACGCCAAGCGAGTGCTACAGACGTCGTCGGAGCAGGTCCGTCGCAGGCTCTACAGCATCTACCTCTTCCTGATCATGATCATTGAGTGTTACTATCGTCACTATCCTAGCGACGGACAGGAGACCTGGGCGCGTCGGAAACTGGCGGAGGAGCTGGACAAGCTGCCTCAGTGACCGGTGACGAGTAACGAGTAATCGGTACGAGCGAAACGTCTGCCTGGATTGACGGTCCGGACGCAGCGCGGGAGACGCCGCAGCGCAGACGTCTCTACAGCAAACGGCGCCGCCCACCCAACATCCAATACCCAACATCGAGCATCCAGTATCCCAGCATCGAGTATCAAGCATGCAAAAGGAGCCAAATGTGAACACCCTAGCCGCAATTGCAGATCGCCGGAGCATCCGGAAGTACAAGGCAACGCCTGTCGATGCGGAGACCATCCGTCGTGTACTGACCGCCGCGACGCAGGCGCCTTCGGGCAAGAACCGCCAGCCGTGGCGATTCTACGTCGTGCGAGGGGAGCGGCGCGCCGAGATGGTCCGCGTCATGCGCGAGGGAATCGCCAAGCGCAAAGCGCAGGGTGACAACCCTGGAAGCAGCGAGTGGACCGCGAATGTGATGGAGCAGGCCCCCGTGACGATTTTCATCTTCAACGAGAAGCAGGAGAATGACAAGACTGAACTCTCGTTCACGGACAATCTATGGATGACCGTTGACGTCCAATCGATCGGCGCGGCGATCCAGAATATGCTGCTGGCCGCAACGGAGTTGGGGCTGGGCTCGCTCTGGATCTGCGACGTCTTCTACGCCTATGACGGTTTGTGCCAGTGGCTCGGCGAAAACCATCAGATGGTGGCTGCCGTGGCATTGGGCTATCCCGATGAAGCGCCCGGTCCCCGCCCGCGGATGAGCGTGGATGAGGTGACGACCTGGGTGGGTGAGGGGGCGTAGGGTTGCGCAGAGAGCGGGCGCTGTAACGAGCATTTGCCGCATCATCTAGCAGGGCCTCGTTCGTGCTGAGCCTGGTCGTGGTCAGCACTTCAGTGCTATGTTTCGCAGGCCGGGCCACGGCACTGAAGTGCTGACTACAAACCTGTGCATAATGATCTGCCCCGCTTGGGGCCGCTACTCCTCTTCCGGCAACGCGCCTTGCCAACCTCGCCGCAGTTTGGCCTCGAGTTCCTCGACCACCTCGGCGTAAGCAGGGTTCAGTGCGGCATTGACGTTCTCGTGAGGGTCCTCCGCGTGGTCGTAGAGCTCCCGCGCCAGGACCTCGCCGCTGGCGGCGTCCTCCCACTGGGTGTAGCGGTAACGGTCGGTGCGCATCGTCGTGCCCATGACCTCACCGCCCCGTCGCGGATACTGGCTGAACGCGGCGCTCTTCCAGGCACGGTCGGGGTCGTCGAGAAGGGGGACAAGGCTGAGCCCCTCGCAATGCTCCGGCACCCGGAGCCCACAGAGCTCGCAGAGCGTCGGGTACATATCCACGAACTCCACCAACGCCGCGGTGCGTTCTCCTGATGTCTTCCCCGGCACGCTGATGAGCATGGGAGCCCGCGCGTCGATCTCGAAGTTCGTGTGCTTACACCAACTGGCGTGCTCCCCGAGTTTCCAGCCGTGGTCGCCCCAGAGGATGATGATCGTATCCTCGCGCACGCCGAGGCGGTCCAGCTCATCGATGACCTTGCCCAGCTGCGCGTCCATGTAGGTGACACAGGCTGCGTATCCGTGGATCAGATTGCGGGCCAGATCGTCGGGTATGTCACCCTCTTTGGGGATGCCGAAGTAGCCCCGCAGCTCTCCGAAGTCCGTGAGGGAGAACTCGGTGACGCCCTCGGGCTCGAAGGGATTGGGGGCAAGCGGCAGGGCCTCCGGCTCGTACATGTCCCAGTAGCGCTTGGGCGCGTTGAAGGGGAGGTGGGGTTTGTGGAAGCCCAGGGCCAGGAAGAAGGGCTGGTCCTCACCGACCAGATCCTGCAGCGCGTCGATGGCGGCGAGAGCGTCTTTCCCGTCGTGGTAGCCATCGTCTTCGACTTCGGCAGCCTCGTAGGCCGGGCCCAAGCCGCGCCGGCTGCTGCCCTGGGCAGCCATCTCCGCATCGGTTTGCGCGATCGCCTCGATCGCTTCGTCGGTTAGGTATCCTCTGCCTTTCCAGTCCCCTTGTGACCGAAAGGGCTCTGAGCTCCAGGCCTCGAGGTCGTCCTTGGCGTGGTGGTAGACTTTGCCGATCGAGACGGTGGTGTGGCCGTTCTGTTTGAAGTGCAGGGGCAAGGTGAGCACGTCCGGCATGACCGACCGCAACGGCGTCTGAAGATCGTAGATGCCGGTCGTCGCGGGACGACAGCCGGAGAGGACGCTGGCGCGAGAGGGTGCGCAGACCGCCTGCTGACAGTAGGCGCGCTCGAAGACCATCCCCCGGGCTGCCAGCTCGTCGATGTTGGGTGAGAGAATCCAATCGACGCCGTAGCAGTTGAGCTGGGGGCGGAGATCGTCGACCACGACGAACAAAACGTTGGGCTGATTCTGACTCATATCTACCTCCTGATGAGGAACCGTTGTCTTGACTGAGTCTATGATACAGTGGTTCTGAAAAATGAAGATATGGTATATACTGATGTACCGCATTGGCGCCACTTCCTCCGGAGATTAGAACGAATTTTCTATTTTTGAGAGGGAATATGACGTATTGTGTCATCTTTTGCCTCTATCATGACCATGACAACCGGCGTGGTGATCGCGGAACATGTCTCCGTCGCACGTTACAGAACGTACGATTCCACAAACGATGAGCGGCAAGTTCATCTTGCCTCGCCGGCCACAATCAGAATCCAGCTCTAGTCGTCTTTGTGGATAGGGAAGGGAGAAAGTTGCATGACGCGAATCGAGACGGACCGTCTTGTTATCAGGAACTTCCGTGTGGATGATTGGACGGGCCTTCAGAGAATCGCGATCCAGTTTGAGTCCTCGGAGTACGCGCCCTACGACCACACATGGCCGACCTCCGAGGAGGAGATCAGGGGTGTGGCGGAGTGGTTCGCCGAAGGTGACAGCTTCCTCGCGGTGGAACTCAAATCCGACAGCTGGTTCATCGGCTTCGTCGCACTGAACGAAAAGGAGGGCGCCGACGAGCGGACCTTCGGCCTCGGTTACCGCTTCGACTTTGACCTCCATGGTAAAGGCTACGCCACCGAGGCGTGTCGGGCTGTGCTGGAACACGCGTTTGAGAGGCTCCATGCGGTAAGCATCACCAGTAGCACCGCCGCTGCTAATAAGCCGTCCTGCCGGTTGTTGGAACGTCTCGGTTTCACGAAGACAGGCGACAGCACGGGATCGTTCCGCACGACCGAGGACGGCGAACCGATCGAGTTCACCGCGTCTTTCTTCGTGCTTCCGAAGGAGACGTGGTTGACGTCACGACAAAAAGCTGCGTAGGCCCGTCGATAGCAACTGATCGCCTGCGCACGGGGTGCGGTGAGGGG
>JBNGDU010000132.1:4256-9578 GCA_049975025.1 Anaerolineae bacterium | reverse complement strand
GCTCGGGGCGCGCGGCTACGAGCAAGCGGAATGGTAGGGTGGAAGCCAAGCAAGAGTCATACTGAAAGGACACGCATGCCACAGAAGACGAACATCCTCTTCATACTCGCCGATCAACTGCGGGCCGCGGCGCTCCCGCTCTACGGCGAGACGCAGATCGAGACGCCGAACCTTGACCGGCTGGCCTCCGACGGGATGACGCTCACCAACATGATCGCCACCTGTCCCGTCTGCACGCCCTATCGCGCCATGTTGTTGACCGGGCGGCATCCGCAGACGACGGGACATATCCACAACTCCATCCGGACGCGCCATACCGAGATCTCGATCGCCGACGCTTTCGCCGACCAAGGGTATCGTACCGGCTGGATCGGCAAGTGGCATTTACACACCGGGGTGTGGCCCGCTCAGAACGTCCCCGACTGGGTGCCCGAGGGCCGGGATCGTTTGGGATTCCAGTTCTGGCGCGCCTACAATATGCACATGGTCTACTTCAACGGCTTCGTCAACACGAGCGATTGGAACTATGAGCGTTGGGAGGGCTACGAGACCGAGGGCTTGCTCCGTTACGCCTTTGAGTTCCTAGATGATGTAGGTGATGACCCGTTTTGCCTCTTCCTCTCACCTCACCAGCCCCATTTCACACCCTTCCAGTTTGCTCCCGAGCACTACTATGCGCGCCTGCCCAACGCGTTGAAACTGCCCAAGAACGTGCCGGAAGATATCTATCCTGAAGCTGCAGAGATGTACCGCCATTATCTGGCGATGACGATGGCGCTCGATGATATGGTTGGAGCGCTGGTGGACTACCTGGAGCGAACAGGTCGCGCGGAGGACACGCTCGTCGTCTTCACGTCGGACCACGGATCGCAAGTCGGCGCCCAGGGCCTTGGGCCGTGGCTGAAGAAGCAGCCCTACCGAGAGTCGCTGGACGTGCCTTTCATCGCACGACTACCCGGCGTTCTGGAGGGAGGTGCCAAGCGGGATGCCCTGACGTCCCCAGTCGATCTCTTCCCATCGCTCTGTAGCTTGTGTGGGATCCCGGTCCCACGCTCCGTCGAAGGGTACGATCTCTCGCCGGCGTGGCGGGGGAACCCGGGTGCTTTTGAGCAGGACGCCGTGCTGACGATGAACTTCTCCAGCAGGTACGATTGGATTGGCGGCGGTGCGGAGTGGCGCGGCGTGCGCACGCAGCGTCACAACTACGCCCGCTGGCTCAGCGGCGAGGAGGCGCTCTTCGACCTTGAGGCGGACCCGCTGGAGATGACGAATCTCGCCGGTAAGCCGGAATACGCTGACCTTCACGATGTCATGACCGAGCAGCTTGTCGAACTGCAGAAACTGCGCGGTGATCAGCTGTTGCCATGTGAGGATTACCGCCCCTGGTATGACGCACAGCGGCGGGTCGTTCGCAACGCCTTCGGACCGTTGAGCGATCCGGAAGGATCGCCGGACTGGTCGTTACTGAGGTGATGATGGAGAGAGACGCCGTCCTGGATTGGCTTCTGGAGGAGGACAACCCGCCGGTCCGCTTGATCAAGGACCACTACCCACCGTCATCGAAACTACGCAGAGGGTCTGTGCTCGAACCCGTGCCAACGACTCGCAACCGCTGTTATAGGGACCTTGGATGGACAGAGGTGAGATCCTGGACTGGCTGTGTATCGCGCTTTTTGCATCGGCTGTTTTAGGTCAGTTTGGTCACGCGTAGGAGGCTAACATGGCTCATAATGAGTGGACGATCAGACCCATCTATGCGGACGATTTGGATGATGTCTCAGGGATGTGTTGGGAGAACCGAGAGACCCAGCAAAGGATCCTGGAGAAGCAGGAGATCCTCGGCATAGGGGCGTGGGACGACGAGAACGTATGCGTGGGACAACTCCACTGCTACGAGGTCACGCTCCCCGAGTGGGATGACAGCGATTTCCCCGGCTATGGCCGCGCGCGGCTGGAGGACTGGCCTCTCGGATGGTCGTTGCTTGCCGCCAGAGAGAAAGGGCTGGAGTTCGATGGGCCGGTCTGGGGCCACGCCTGCTTCCATGTCGGGGTCCTGCCGGACACCTTGCAGGCCGACACCGAGTATTTCAGAAGGGGCATGGGCACGGCCTTGCTCGAAGCTTCGGTAGCATGGGCACAGAAACACAATTATGACGCCATCATCGCCCACGGCGGCCCCAGGATCATACCGGCCTATAACACCATGATGGGCTGTATGCCCTGGACCTCCTACGCGAAGCTGGGATTTGAGACCAAGGCCTTCGAGGAGGACGCGGAGCGTTTGCCCTGGTGGGCTGAAACCAAGGGGGAAGGGATAAAGGCGCAGGTCAATCGAGCACTTGCCGAGGGGCACGAGATCAAGGACATCGTCGCGCGACTCATGGTGCTGCGCTTGACGTGACTGTATCCAGATTGCCAAGGCACATCGGGACATAGGGAGCCTACGAATGGAAACACCAGTTGCTGAGATGAAGCACGGGTATCAGAGCGCGCTTGCGATGTATCAGAGTGTGCTGGAGACCTGCACCGACCAGATCTGGGAGAAGGAGTTCCCCGGCGCAAGCTTCTGGCGCGAGGCCTATCACACGATCTTCTGGATGCACAATCATCTAGGTCCGAAGGATAAGGCTTTCCAGTTCCAGCCCTTTGGCGTCGACATCGATCCACGGCTCTTCACGCCGCCCAACAACACCTGCACGCTCGATGAGGTGCGGGGCTACGCGGCTGAAACGCGTGCCTACATCGATGAGGTCTTCGATGCGATGACGTTCGACGAGTTAGTGGGGCCGGATCACTACGATGAAGGCGAATTCCGCTGCGTCCTCCACCGTCTGATGTACGGCTTGCGTCACGTGCAGCATCACATTGGCAAGCTAGCGGCCTATCTTGACGCCGACGGGCTTGACGTCGACCACTGGGCTGGGTAGACATCGACGCATTCGATCTGTTTCGCACTGCTCAACAAGGCTCTACTGAGAAAAGGGACATCCACCGCAGAGGCCGCGAGGATCGCAAAGGTGGTTGATTGTTCTTGAGCCTATCTACCCGAACACGCACATGTGTGTCGTTTATCCTTTGAGTTCTCTTGCGGTTAGCTGACCCTTCTTTAGGGGATCTAGCCAATTAGTGAGGCGTGGTGACACTTCAGGAGGTAGTCTACGATGCTAGAGATCAGCGAACCTGAGGTCATTGAGCGTGGGCCCTACCTGGTGGTCGGCGCCTATCACACCTTCGAGGGGGAGGACGAGGGCCCCGGATGGTCCGGCGCCTCAGAGGCATTCTTCGCACGACGGGACGAGATCATCAACAGGGCCGACGACACCGTGCTGGGGTTTCTCTATCGGCCTCACCGGGACCATCCCGAGATATCCCAGGGCGTGCGGGCCTGCTTTGTGGGTGTTGAGGTCTCCGACCTGGAAAACGTGCCTGAAGGCATGTCCACCACGCGGTTCTCCGGTGGCAGGTACGGCATCGTCGCGTGTACCGGTGATACCGAGGATGAGGCTGCGATGGGGGTAGGTGATGGGGTCGGTGTCCTTGAGAAGTGGGTCGCGGACCACGGCTACGTGGAGGGAGACGCGTGCTTTGCCCTGAGCCACGAGAACGAGCCGCGACCACCCTTCGTCGAGTACGTCTACATGAACTTCGAGGAGCAGCAGTGATGGGCAAATCAGTGGAGATGCTGGCTGCGTGTGGACTGGACTGCGGTCCTTGTCCGATCCGGCTGATTCCCTCTGACGCGGAAGCGGCGGAGACCGCGATCAGTTGGTTCAAGGAGATGGGTTGGCTCAAGGAGAGCGAAGGTGTGCCTGAGGCAGTTGAGCGCGGGATGTACTGCAAGGGTTGCCGGGGAGACCGCTCGGTCCACTGGTCGCCAGACTGCGAGATCATGTTGTGCTGCGTTGATAAGAAACACCTGGAGCACTGTGGGCAGTGCGCTGAATTGATGAGCTGTGAGAAGCTCGGAACCTTTGCGAACGACGGGCACGCGCATCATAGAGAGGCCGTGGAGCGATTGCGTCGAATGTTCGGTTCATCGAGCTAAAGTCAGGGAACCTGAAAACTTGACCGCTTCACCCACAGTGGATGAGACTGGAGATCCGGTATGAAGTTCATCGGCATATGTCTTGTCACAGATGACGTTTTGGCCTTGGCCGACTTCTACGTACAGCTACTTGGCGTACAAGTCGAGGGTGACGACACCCACATGGAACTTAAGACCGAGGGCGCAGGACTGACGATCTTCTCAATCGAGGGTATGGAAGACATGGCACCTGGTTCGATGAAGGGTGCCGGCTATGGGAGCGTCACCATTGGGTTCGAGGTCGCAGATGTCGATGCGGAGTACGAACGACTCAAGGGGCTGCATGTCGAATTGGTGAAGCTGCCCAAAACCTATCCATGGGGAACAAGATCTGTCTGGTTTAGGGATCCCGTTGGCAATATCGTCAATTTCTTCACGCGGATGGATTCGCGGACGGCTCAGCTGGAGGAGCGATAGATGACCATCGAACGCGTTGATCTCGACCATCAGGGTTGGACTTACTCTTCATACGTCAGGGCCGGGGACTTCATCTTCACCAGCATCTGCTCTGGGCACGGTGAGACCATCACGGAACAGACCGAAAGCGCCCTGGCTATGCTGCACAGGTACTTGGGCGATGCCGGTGCGACGTTGGACGACGTCGTCAAGGTGACGGTGACCTTCAAGCGCGGGGAGAACTTCGATGAGATGAAACCCGTCTTCAGGCGACACTTCCCCAACGGCTATCCGGCTCGCAACACGATCCTGGTCGACGAATTCCTAAGCGCGTCGATCAAGCTTCAGATCGAGGCCATCGCTTACAGGCCGCAGTAATAGCTGTTTGACGAGAAAGGCGGGATCGTATGGACATGTCATATCCACCTTGCATCGCGCCTGAGACCGAGATGAGTGCCGACCGGGTCGACGATGGTCGGCACCATATCAAGTATGACTTCTGGGGGATCAGCAATGGTCTCTCAAGACAGGTTCGACCGCCGCTGAAGTCCCTGATGCATGACCAGGTCTTCTGGCTGGACGAGAGAAGTCTGATTCTTTGGAACCAAGAGGTCGGAAAGTGGCCTCTATTTCTACAGAAGTACAATCATCAGAAGTAGAACTATGATATGGAAGGAGAATGAGATGAAAGCGCTGGAGAATTGCCGGTGGGTACCGAGGTGGGTGTCGCATATGGGCTGCATCAAGGGCTGTCTGGATTACCTGGGTATCGAGATCAGCGACGCCTGGTTGTACGGCGGGACAGGCCACGCCTTCGTGATCAACCTGCACAAGGAGGTCTG
>JBNGDU010000132.1:0-4156 GCA_049975025.1 Anaerolineae bacterium | reverse complement strand
AGGGTCCCAAGCCGTGGCAGGAGCTGGGCGACACCGGGATCGGCGTGCTGGAGCTCTACAGCGTGTGGCCCGGCGAATTCGCCGACGACGCGACGACGGTCAAAGAGGCACTCACCTTTGCCCTGGAGATCGCCGGCAACCCCGAGGACGTGATCTTTGAGGACTACCGGGCCGGCGTGGAGGGCTTCGACAACTGGATCCGCGCGCTGCAGGAGGGCAAGGCCTCGGATATGGGCACGCGCTACAACGCCGGTGTGTGGCTTGAATGCCGCCGGTACGCCGTCGGCTTCCTGGCGGAGGCCAAGGAGCGGCTTGCGGGTCAGGCGGAAGGCGCATTCGACGAGGCCCTGGCGCATTATGGCGTCGTGGCGGAGAAGCTGGGCAAGGTCGCCGAGGCCTATCCGTGGGACGACGAAGCCTCGGACGAGGACACACTTCCGGTCGATGCCAAGAGCCGCGCCGCCGTTGGGGACCTCCAGGCAGCAAGGCAAGCCGAGGCCGCCGGTTTACAGGCGCTGGAGAAGATCGTCCAGGCGCTGTAGCGACGTGCGACGATCATCCTTGGGAAGGACCAGACCTATGGAACACAACGAGGACAGGCGACAGCCGATTCCGTCCAATAAACGCACCGAGATCAACGCGCTGATCGAGCGCTTGCACGATGCCCAGCTCTCCACGACCATGCGTATTCAAGCGGCGGTCGATTTCGAGGCACTCGACCGCAAAACCCCCGATGGTTTCACGGTGAACGATGTCCTGAGAATGTGGGTGTGGCACTTCTGGTCCCACCACCGCGAGCTCGTCCGCGCCCGCGGTCCGCTGATCGATGACAACCCCCACTTCCACGTGCCGCACTACGTTCGACAGGCGCACGAGGAGTTCGGCAAGTTCATCGGCGAACTCGCGTGTTTGGACGATGACTATCTGGACGTCCGTCCGCCGGAAGGCGGGCGGACCGTTCGCGAAGTCGTCGAGCACGTGCTAGATACATTGGAGAACTACGTGCCGGAGCGGGTGGAGCAGGCCACAGATGATCAGCATCCCGATGAATGACAGGATTGGATGCGGTCGCTTATCGTGTCGAGACGCGAGTTCGGTCAGCAGTAACGTTCTAGGTTTGCATGTAGGAGGAGCATATGCTTGATGTGCGTGATTTCGGTGCGGTTGGAGATGGTAGGACGATCAATACCGAGGCCATACAGACGGCGATCGATGTGTGCCACGCCGATGGTCGCGACGGTGTGATCATCCAGGGCGGTCACTATGTGACCGGCACGTTGCGTTTGAAGAGCAATGTGAGGCTGCATATCGCCGGCGGTGCAGTTCTGCTGGGCAGTGTGCGCATCCAGGACTACGCGACGGATACCCACAAGAACATGTACAGGGATGAGCCGCATATGGATCGCTGCCTCATCTACGCTGAAGACGCGGATTCCATTGCCATTGAAGGTAACGGTGTCATCGATGGGCAAGGTCACAGAAGCAATTTCCCGAACGAGGACGATCCGCAGAGAAACCGCCCCATGATGTTCCGCTTCTTGAACTGCTCGCAGATCCGGTTGAGGGATATCAGACTGCAGAACCCGGCGGCGTGGACTTCGGCGTGGTTGTATTGCTCTGATATTGTCGTGGACGGCATATCGATTCGCAGCCGTGCTAATGTAAATGGTGACGGGCTGGACTTCGATGGCTGTCAGAACGTTCGGGTGAGCAACTGCTATTTCGACACCAGCGATGACTCGATTTGCCTCCAGACCTCGAAGCCGGGTGTGGGATGTCGGGATGTGGTGATTACCAACTGTATCTTTGTCAGTAAGTGGGCGGGTCTTCGCATCGGCCTGCTATCGCGCGGCGACTTCGAGAACGTCACCGTCACTTCGTGTACCTTCAGGGAGATCAGGGACGCGGCCTTGAAGATCCAGATGTGCGAGGGTGGAACGATGAAGAATATGCTCTTCACGGGCCTTGTGATGACAGACGTCCCGCGCCCCGTCTTTATGACGCTTTGCCGGCAGCGTGCCTGTGTTGATGCTCCGCCCGGTCTCGCCCCGATTGGGGCAATCGAGAACTGTGTTTTCAGTGACATGGTCATCGACTCCTCAATGTGTGGTAAGGACTCTGCGATCATCGCGGTAGGGATGCCTGAAAAGCCCCTTAAGGACATAATCTTCCGCGATATCCGCTTTGTGTCTGGGGGAGGCGGCGTTAGGGCGGTGCAGCAGAAGCTGCCGGACCTTACGCCTGAACAGCTGCAGGGCGCGTGGCCTGAGTATAGCTCCTTTGGTACCACCGTGCCGTGCCATGGACTCTATGCTTCGCACGTAGATGGGCTGACCGTCGATGGATGTGCATTCGAAGCCTTTGACGAGGACGATCGACCTGCGATCATCGGTGACGATATCCATAGAACCGTCATCTTCGGCAACACCACGGGTTATCGAGAGGCTGAGGTTCAACTGGACGGCGAGACGTTGTGATCGTGCGTCTGCTACCGAGGCGTGATCGATAGCTTGCACGTACCTGGACCTACGGGGTGAGGGAGGAAGGAGAAGCAGTTTGGAACGTATAGAGGAGAAGCTACTGCTGTTCGGCGGCGTACCATCGGTTTATCTGGCGGAATGGGAGATCACCGGCGATCTGGCGCTTGCCGAGGCGAAGCTGGGTGTGCGGTTTGAGTCAATTCCCCACGAAGAGCTGGTGGCGCGCTACCAGTCGATGGGGGAGGCGGATCTGAAGGAGGCCTTGCGCCTGGCGAATGAGCTGATCGACGGCGCATCGCCAAGGCGAGGGCGCAAGATGCCCCCGGCCCCGCCGATGGGCGAGATCGCTAAGGCGACCAGGCTTTACGTGACGATGCAAAGCTTCGTCGAGGACCGTCAGGGCGACGCTGTGACCATCGTCTGTGGCCCCTGGATTCGTGGCGGGGATCTGCCTGTGCCCTGTGTGGCGCTGATGCTCTTCCAGGAGCGGGGGATTCCTGCTGCCTGCCAGGGCGATATCGATGCGCTGCTGACCATGGTCATGGTGAAGCGCGCGACAGGGCAGTCGAGCTTTATGGGAGGTGCGATCAAGGCGCAGGGACACCTGGGTGTCAACCACTGTGTCATCTGCCGGAACCTGCCCGGTCCGGACAAAGAGCTGCAGCCCTACACGGTAAGCAACTACCACGGGCGCAAGGACAGCCCGACGGTGTGGGCCGACGTCCCAACGGGCGAGACGGTCACCGTGGCTCGGCTGACCCACAACTTGGAGCAATTGCTTCTGTTAAGGGGGCGGCTGGTCGCCAACCAGACCGACAACACGCGATGCCGGAACACGCTCGTCGTCGAGGTTCCGGACCGGGATCGCGTTTTCCGGGCCGTGAAGGGCGTGCAGAACCACTACGTCGTGGTGTACGGCGATCACATAGATGCGCTCACGGAAATGGCAGCACCGCGAGGTATCGAGATTGCCCGGCTAGACTTGTAGCTCAAGAGCGAGGTCGGTGGGGGCGAGTGGACTATCAGCCGCGAGGAATGGCTGGCAAGATCAGGCGGAGGCGTGGAAGGCACTCCGACTCGAGAAGGCTAAGATGGACGACGTTGTCGAACAGTTACTGACGTCAGACGATTCCTGCGTTCGGTACCGGACGCTCGTTGATCTCTGTGGTGAGTCGCCGGACTCGTCGCAGGCACGTGATCTGCGCGATGCGATCAGGTCATCGGCCCGCGTCCAGGCGCTGCTGTCGCCCCGCGGCGAGGACGGGCGCATGGACGGCGTCTACGCAAAGTACACGGGCGCCCACTGGGTGCTCGCGGATCTGGCGGACATCGGTTATCCACCGGGGGATGCGTCCCTGGCGTCGCTGCGAGATCAGGTTTATGAGCACTGGCTCGCACCGGATCACACTCGCGAGCGGGTGGTCGAGCGAGAGGCCGCGCGGTACAAGTCCCGTCCCGGCGTGCCCATCATCGACGGGCGCGCGCGGAGGTGTGCGTCGCAGGAGGGCAACGCGCTCTACGCGACCCTAGCCCTCGGCCTCGCCGATGAGCGGGCGGACCTACTGGCAGCCAACCTCATCCGCTGGCAATGGCCCGACGGCGGTTGGAACTGCGACCGGAAGTGGGATGCCAGGACATCTTCGTTCCACGAGACACTGCTGCCGTTGCGTGGTTTG
>JBNGDU010000131.1:0-23995 GCA_049975025.1 Anaerolineae bacterium | reverse complement strand
CGCCCTACAAGATTGACGATGAGTTCTTCGCGCGGATCGACTGGGTCGTCGATCAGGCGCTCTCTCAAGACCTCAACGTGGTGGTCAACGTGCACCACTACGACGAGCTCTTTGAGGATCCCGAGACGAACGCCGACCGCTTCGTCAGCCTGTGGGAGCAGATCGCGACTCGCTATGCCGATCGGTCCGGCGCCCTCTACCTGGAGCTGCTCAACGAGCCCCATGGCAACCTTGACGCCGTCACCTGGAACGATTTCATGGCCAGAACGGTCGCAGCGGTTCGCCAGATCGATGGGTACCACACGTTGATCCTCGGGGGTCCTGAATGGAGCGGCATCGGCAGCCTGGTTTATCTGAGCCTGCCCGAGGATGAGCAAAACGCCATCGTCACCTTTCACTATTACGAGCCCTTCCTCTTCACCCACCAGGGCGCCGAGTGGGTCGGACCTGAGATCGGCACCACCGGGGTGACCTGGCCCGGCCCGCCGGAGGAGAAGGTCGATCCGATAGCGGCGGCCCGCGAGGTCGAGTGGGTTCGAGCGTGGTTTGCGCGCTACAATCAGACAAGTGGAAGCCACAACCCCGCGAGCCCCGAGGCCATTGCCCGCGCCTTTGATGACGCCGTCGACTGGAGTGAGCGACGGGGCGTGCCGCTCTGGCTCGGGGAGTTCGGCGCCTACAGCACGGCGGATATGGCGTCTCGTGTCCGATGGACGGAGACGATCCGGCGCGAGGCCGAGGCCCGGGGTATTCCCTGGGCCTACTGGGAGTTCGGCGCGGGATTTGGGGTCTATGATCGGGAGACGGGATCCTGGCGCACCCCGCTGCTCAATGCGCTCATCCCAGAAGGTGAGGATTGACACTTTTCTTTTTTGCCAAGAGCGGTATTCTTCCCTTAGGACCATTTTGGACATCGTCTTCCCACACGCACCGTTCGCCCCGCATCTTATGTTTTATATCGGCGTACGATTGCGTGAGGGTAGAACCTGAGGTTTTCACTGATAGAGTTGGATTCTATGGGAGTTTTCTCTCATATGGAGGAGAAAATTGTGACCACACATGAGAAGCAAGCTACGGAGAAGGAGAATTCCTCCTCGCGTCAGATCTCGAGGCGTCGCTTCCTGGAGATCGCCGGCGCCGCCGCGGCCGGCCTGTTGATCTCGAGCTGCAGCCCGAGCCCTGAGCCGGCGGAGCCCGCCTCTGCGGAGGTCGCTCCGACGAAAGCACCGACTGCCGCGCCACCGACGGCGACGGAGGCTGCCCCAACCGTCGCTCCAACGGCGACACCTCCGCCCACGGTGGCTCCCACCGGGCTGTCCAGCCAGGTGGCGATCGCCAGGGTCGAGGATTACGATCGGGATCGCATCTACAATGTGATGCGCGATATGCTCGATGACCTGGGTGGGTTGAGCGATGTCGTGAGGCCCGGGGACCGCGTGGCCATCAAGACCAACCTCACCGGTGGCCTGGGCAACGAGGGCCCGCCCGGTTTCTCCCCGATGGAGTCCTTTGTGACCCATCCGGAGGTCGTCCGAGCGTTAGGGGCGTTGGCGCTTGATGCCGGAGCCAAGGAGGTCTTGATCGTCGAGGCGGTCTACCAGTGGGGCTCCTACTCGGAATGGGGTTACGAGGAGGCCGCGGAGGACATCGGCGCCACACTCGTCGACCTCAACGCCACGGACCCCTACGATGAGTTCGTCGACGCGCAGGTGCCGGGCGGTGGTGAGATGTACGAGACGTACATCCTCAACCCGATTCTTCAGGAGATCGACGTCTTCATGTCCGCCGCGAAGATGAAGTGCCACCTCACCGCCGGCGTCACGCACTCGCTGAAGAACCTGTTCGGGTTGGTGCCTGCCCGTTTCTATCGCCTGAGCCAGCAACACAGCCACCGGTCGGAGTTCCACGGCCCAACCGCTGAGACCGCCGGCACGCGGGTGCCACGGATCATCGTCGAGCTCAACAAGACGCGGCCCATTGACTTCGCGTTGATTGACGGCGTGCTGACGACCGAGGGCGGTGAGGGCCCCTGGGTCAGGGACTTCGGCCCGATCGCGCCGGGCCTGCTCTTCGCGGGCAAGGATCCTGTCGCGGCCGACGCTGTCGCCACGGCAGCTCAGGGCTTCGATCCCACGGCCCCGGGGTACACCGAGCCCTTCGTCCGGGCTGAGAACCACTTGAACCTGGCCGTCGACGCCGGCCTCGGCACCAATCGCTTGGACGAGATCGAGGTCTTCGGTCCGAGCATTGACGAGGTCAAGCGCGACTTCAAGGTCAGCTATAGCTAAACGTGGATGGTGTGAGGGGAGCACCCCCTCACACCTATCGGTACAGATGGGGCGATCTGTGCGAGGGTAAACGGAAGGCGCCTCACGTTCCTAAGTGGGGTCTGCACCCGGCGCCCTGAGATCGACTCGTGCCAGAACGGAACGCGCTCTGTAGCTAGGGCAATCGCATCTAACGCTCGAAGCCCCGTCCTCGGGGCGGCCTGAGCACGGACCAGCCTCTGCAACGGGGTTTTCGGCGCCAAGAACGCCCCCGAGACGGGGGCTACGAGCATCTATATCCAAATGCGATTGCCCTACTCTGTAGAGGCGCGCGGTTGCCGATTCCGTGAGTTGATATATAATCGAGCGTCGCATGCATCTTGCGCCCCCACTCGTACCGCGGATCGCGCAAGCCCGAGCCAGACACAGTCGCTGCGTTCTATTCAGCCGCTACCTTTGAGGAGATGGATCTTATCGCTATGGCGAATGCTCTGCTGGACTACGAACTTCAGGATCGGTTTGTTCACAATTGGCTTGTCGCTGGACCTCTGACGACCCCCCTGGATATTGACGAAGAAGCGGGACGCGACGAGCGCGCTCAGAAGCTGATGGTCGCGCAGGCGCGCTACACGCAGTCCCCCGAAATCGAGGGAGAGCCCGTTGAATGGGGCATCGCCCTCATAGATGGCGAGGAGCTCCGTTGGTCCTATGTGCGGTGCCTTGACGATCACTTCGTCGACCTCTCGACGTTTCACCACAACTGGACTTATCTTCGATCGTGGGCTTATACGCGCCTGAGCCTCTTCGATCCGGCGGAGGTCACCTTCGTTCTCACGACCAACGGCCCTGCCGATGTGTGGGTCAACGGGGAACACGTCCATAGGCAGGAGCATTTCCACCACCAGGATCCCAAGAGCGTTGAGTTCACGGCCTCCCTTCAGGCCGACGATAACGAGATCCTGGTCCGTTTCGAGGAGGTGGCTGCTCGCGAATGTCCCTACGTGATGGCGCTCGAGGTCAAGGACGGCGTTGACGTCGACGATGTCGAGGTACGGGTGCCGTCGGCCACCGAGCGCATAGCCCGTCACATCATGTTCGAGCGCGTGCTTCCTCAGGCTTTCCTGGAGAGAGAGACGGCCTTCAAGGGGCGGCACGTGATGCTGCACTGGGCGGAGGATCTTCAGGCCCGGTTCAACTACCAGTACAGCGTGCAGGACGCGCGCGATCGTATCCATATCAGCGGACAGTTGGAGGCCACGCCGGGGACCGAGGTCGACGTCGGACACGACTTCCGCATCTGGCAAGGGCCTTTCCGAGTGGTCCTGCGTCCTCAGCCCACGGAGTACTATCCTCCCAACGAGGTCCGTTACCAATGGGAGTTGCCCTTCTATATCCTGGACACCGAGTATGCCGAAACGCCCTACGGCACCTTCGAGGGGCGGGTGCAGGAGGCACTCGAGTACGCCGCCACGCAGGAGGACAATCTCTACGGTGTGATCGCCAAGTTCGCGATCGAAGAATGGGATGAGGTGAACGAGGAGGTCGTCCTGGAGGCGATCGAATCGATCAACGAGCGCGGGGACTGCAGTGATTTCTACCTGGTGGGGCTGTTGGGCATTATGTATCGCTATATGGACCAGGAGGAGTTCCCCGAGTCCCTGAAGGCGCCGCTCAAGGCGTGCGTGCTGAACTTCAAGTATTGGCACGACGAGCCGGGCACCGACGCGATGTGCTACACGACCGAGAACCACAGTATCCTGTTCCACACCTGCGAGGTCCTGGCGGGACAGCTCTACCCGGACGAGGTCTTCACCAACAACGGCGAGACCGGGCAGTGGCACCGTGAGAAGGGCGAGCGCCTGGCCTTGGATTGGCTCAAGACGCGCGCTGCGACGGGGTTCTGGGAGTGGGACTCCAACTGCTACTTCGAGGAGGACCTGCTGGCGCTGTCCCATCTGGTTGGGTTGGCGGACAGCGAGGACGTATCGGAGCTTGCCGCCGTTATCATTGACAAGATTCTCTTCACGATGGCCGTGAACTCCTACAAGGGCACCTTCGGCTCCACCCACGGTCGCACCTACGCGCAGCAGATCAAGACAGGACAATTAGAGGCCACCTCCGGCATCGGTCGTTTGATGTGGGGCATGGGCGTCTGGAATCAACACCTGCGCGGATTGGTGGGGATGGCCACCTCGGAGTATCCCTTCCCGCTGATGATCGCCGATATCGCGACGCACTTCCGCGAGGAGATGTGGAACCGAGAGCGCCACGTCATCGACGAGGCCGGAGACGAGGTCAACAAGGTGACCTACAAGACGCCCGATTACATGCTGGCGTCAGCGCAGGACTTCCACCCCGGTGAGAAGGGCTATCAGCAACACATCTGGCAGGCGACCTTCGGTCCGGATGCGGTGATTTTCGTCAACCATCCGCCCTGCGTGAGCGAGGCCGGCGCGCATCGCCCGAATTTCTGGTCCGGCAACTACGTGCTGCCGCGCGTGGCGCAGTGGAAGGACGTCCTCTTCGCGGTGCACCAACTTCCGGAGGACGACTGGCTGGGCTTCACCCACGCTTACTTCCCGACCTACACCTTCGACGAGTACGCTGTCCGCGGTAAGTGGGCCTTCGCCCGCAAGGGAGAGGGGTATCTCGCGCTCTACGCCTCCGCCGGGCTGACATTGGTGAAGCGAGGGCCGGCTGCCTACCGTGAGCTGCGCTCAGACGGGCGCCAGAACGTCTGGATCTGCCAGATGGGTCGGGCGGTGCTCGACGGGGATTTCGAGGCGTTTCAGGAGAACGTGCTGCGGTCCGGTCTCTCGGTCGAGGGTCTAGACGTTCGCTACATTTCGGTGCGAGGCGAGGCTCTGGAGTTCGGCTGGGAGGGGCCCCTCCTGCGGGACGGTGAGGAGCTACCCCTGTCGGAGTTCAAGCACTACGAGAATCCCTACTCCGTAACGGAGTTGCGCGCTGAGCAGATGGATATCGGCCTCGGCGAATACCTGATGCGCTTGCAGTTCTGACGATCGCCGATCCGGGTGAGCATCGCTGGAGATGTCCGGACTGAAGTCCATCTGGGAGGCTGTCGCCGAATACGCACTTTAACATATCAAAGTCCTGTAAAGGACAGACCTCAGTATGTGACAGATCACATTCGAAGGGTGGTTGACGGCGCGCAGATAGCGGATTCCGGCGATTGAGCGGCCTCAAACTCTTTGTCACAGGCTTTCACGGCGTTCATTTGTGACATTTATCGCCGGAATATGTGTGTCTTGACTTGTCACATGCCCATCTATTAGGTATAATGACCTTGTAATTGTGACGGTTCACAACACGGAGCCCCCTTTAACGATGCCCGAGTCGCAGCTCAAGCAAGCTACACTACGTGATGTCGCCGATCTAGCCGGCGTCTCGTACCAAACAGTATGGCGTGTGGTGAACGAACATCCCCACGTGGCGAGTGATACCCGGGAGAGGGTCTTGCAAGCCGTACAGGAGCTCGATTACCGACCGCATCGCGCGGCGCAGGTGCTGACGACGGGGCGTTCCTACATTCTGCAGCTCGTGATCTTTGAGCACGGTTACGGCGATCCATTGCCCTCGTTGTTGCATTGGGCTCGTGAATATGGCTACACCACGGTGGTGACGGAGATCAAGGACGCGTCCTCCCCGGAAGCTGTCCGGGAGGTGTTGAAGGAGACGGCTGCGATGGTCGATGGTCTCCTGATGGTGATGCCTTATCCGCACCTCTCTTATGAGGAATTGACCACCTTATGTCAGGGGCGACCCTTTGTCGTCCCCTGTACGAAGTTGGGCTCGAGAATGCCCTCGGTGGTCTTTGATCAGTGGAATGGCACGCGCCAGGCCGTGGAGCACCTTATCAAACTGGGGCACCGGCAGATCGCGGAGATCAGCGGGCCGACTGAGAACTTCGATGCGGATATGCGTCATCTCGCATTGCGCAGGTACCTGCTGAACAACGGTTTGGAGCCCGGTCCTAGGGTTGTTGGGGATTTCGAGGTCTGTAGCGGATACAGCGGAGCCAAGCGCCTATTGAGCATGGGGAAACCTTTCACCGCGATCATGGTCGGCAATGATCTGATGGCGCTGGGCGCGATACGGGCGCTGCGCGAAGCCGGGTTGCGGGTGCCTGAGGACGTCTCGGTCGTCGGGTTTGACGACATCGAGGAGGCGGCCTATTTCGATCCGCCCCTGACTACCGTGCGACAGGACTTCGATATGTTGGGCCGGGGGAGCGTTGAGTATCTGGTCTCCCTTATTGAAGACGACAGTATACCGATTCATCAACGGGTGCTGTATCCCGAGTTGATCGTTCGAAAAAGCACGCAACAGGTTCAGGTCTGATCTTTATTCCATCTCAGAGAAAGGAGGCGCAGCGAGGAGAACGCTAGCGAGAGTCTACCCCACTTTTTGTGTCCGTTTGTTTGACAATCTCATCTCTTTAGGAGGAAGAACAAATGAAGAACATTTCACGTCGACAATTCCTGCGCGTGTCGGCCGTTGCTGGTGCGGGTGCTGTGTTGGCTGCCTGTGGCGGCACGGAAGCTCCCACGGAAGCTCCGCCTGAGGAAGGCGAGGCCGCGGAGCCCACGGCCACGACCCAGGCTCCTGCAACCGCCACGCCCAAGCCGCAGCCCTCACCGACCCCGGTCCCTGAGGAAGAGGAAGTCTGGCCCCGCGAGGACGTAGCCCGCAATCGCACACTCGCGATGATGCACGGTGTGCAGCCGGTGGGCATCAACAACCCCTATGCTAGCGGTTTCAGCCACCAGAAGGGGACCAATGGGTCCCTTGAGGCGCTGTTCTACTATGCCGCGTTGAACGATAAGACCTATCCGTGGATCGCCGAGAGCTATGAGTACAACGAGGACGCCACCGAGATGACGCTCTATCTCCGGAAAGGCGTCAAGTGGAGCGATGGTGAGGATTTCAACGCCGAGGACGTCGTCTTCACGTACGAGTTTCTCAAGAAGTTCGCTCCTGGCCTCCGTGACTCCGCACTGGTCGACAACGCCATGGAGAGCGTCGAGGCCGTGGACGACTACACTGTCAAGTTCACCCTGACGGCTCCCAACTGGCGCTACCACTTCACGCACTGCACCTTCCGCTTCGACCGCGGCCTCTACCTCGTGCCGGAGCACATCTTCAATCAGTTCGAGACCGTGGAAGAGGTCCAGGAGTTTATGTGGTGGGATCCGGATAATGACGTCTACGGCGTCTGGACTGGCCCGTACGTGCTGGTCCGGACCGAGGAGCAGTTCAGTGAGTGGCACCGTCGTTACGACTGGTGGGCCCTTGATGTGGGGCTGGCGGAACGCATGCCGTGGCCTGAGGCTCTTACCAACATCAACTACCCCAGCGAGGAGTTGGGTGCGCAGTTGATCATCAACGACGAGGTGGACGTCACGCTGGATATGCGCCCCGCGACAATTGCTTCGATTTTGGAGCAGGCGAGTGACCACGTGGTCTCCCACACCGGCCTCGAGAAGCCCTACGGCTACGTCGACTGGTGGCCCATCTCCGTCTGGATCAACAACCTGGAGGAGCCCTACACCGACGCCCGGGTCCGCTGGGCTCTGGCTTACGCCATCGATCAGCAGACCGTCGTGGACGTCGCCTGGGACGGCGCCGGTGAGGTAGCCTACGGCCCCTTCCCGAACTATCCGGGTCTGGTTGAGTACTTCCAGAGCCCCGAGATGGTCGACCTTTTGGACGAGTACAACGTCCTGGAGAGCAACCTCGACAAGGTCGAGGAGCTGATGACCGAGGCCGGCTTCACGAAGGATGGTGAGGGCTTCTGGGTCGACGCCGACGGCAACCGCCCAGACAGCGATATCTACGCCGGTGTCCCGCTCTTCGGCGACATCGCGCCGATCACGGCCGAGCTGCTGCGCCGGGCCGGTTTCGACAGCAACCACGCCGCGCCGCCTGATGTTTGGACTAAGAAGAGCGACGGTACAGCATTGCTGCACCTCTTCGGTCACGGCGGCAGCGTGAAGGATCCCTACACGACGCTCGAGATGTACCACAGCCAGTGGGTCAAGCCGACAGGCGAGAGCTCCGGCGATAGGGGCCGCGCGCGGTGGGGCAACGAGGAGTACGACGCCATCGTCGAGGAGATGGGCCGCACCCCCTCCGACGATACGGAGAAGATGCAGGACCTCTTCAACCAGGCGATGGCGATCTGGTACCGCGAGCTGCCCGAGGTTCCGCTCGTACAGTGGTTCCACCGGCTGGCGATGAACACCACCTACTGGACGCAGTGGCCTAACCAGGACAACCCCTACAACAGCGCGCCTTGGCACCTCACCTTCCCCATCACCTTCTGGAACCTGGAACCGACCACCTAGTCCGCTGTAGTCAAGGATCATACGGCGGGGAGCTCGTTAAAGCGGGCTCCCCGTCCCTGGCAGGTACAGACTATGAGCTTCGACAATAGGGTAGTTCTCATCTGATCCGAGGCCATAGAAAGCCCGGAGCACGTCACGACGATCTCCGCGTTGTCTATGACTCCGGGTAAGATGAATCATACTAGTGGAGGTATGTCGATATGCGTATACCACCTATGTACGTTATCAAACGGCTTGGTTTTCTCGTAGCCGTGATGTGGACGGCAGCGACGATCAACTTCATCCTGCCGCAGTTGAGCCCCAAGGATCCCGTTGCGGAGCAGGTCACGCAGAAGATCGCGACGATGGGCGAGGACTCCACCGCGGCGCAGGAGATGATCGACGAGCTGAAGCGGATTTACGGTCTGGATAAGCCCCTATGGCAGCAGTATGTCCAGTACATCTGGAACACTTTCCGCTTCGAGCTGGGCCGGTCTATCTACCAGTATCCGCGACCGGTGATGGACATCATCGCCCAGACGATCTGGTGGACTGTGGGTTTTGCCGGCATGGCGACGATCTTGGCCTTCCTGATCGGCACCGTCCTGGGGGCGATGGTGGGGTGGTCCAAAGCGCCCGGCTTCTTTGGGTACTTCATCCCGCCGCTGGCGATGTTCTCCGCTGTGCCCGGCTTTATTATCGCTCTTGTCTTGATCTACTTCCTGGCGTTCAAGGCGCAGCAGTGGACGAACGGGACCTTCTACTTTCCGCTGCGCGGCGGCTACGCCAACGACACGATCATCGATGTGACCAGCTTCGAATTCTGGAAGGACGTGGCCTGGCACTCGGTGCTGCCGGCGCTGTCGATGCTGTTGGTGACTACCGGCAGTTGGGCGCTGGGGATGCGCGCGATGATGATCACCGTCGAGGGCGCGGACTACATCACCTTCGCCGAGGCCAAGGGGCTCAAGGGGACCCGGATCTTCTTCCGCTACGCGCTGCGCAACTGTATGTTGCCCCAGACGACGGCGCTCGCGATGCAGTTAGGCGCTATCGTCTCCGGCGCGACGCTGGTGGAGAACATGTTCAGCTATCCCGGGATCGGCTCGCGACTGGGGCTTGCGATCGCGCAGTTCGATTACTACGTGATGTACGGCATTATCTTCTTCCTCGTCGTGGGCATCGCGGTGGCGACCTTTATCGTGGACCTCACGTATCCGTTGCTGGATCCCCGGATTTCCTATCAGGAGACCTAATATGTTCAAGTTACAGGGTTTTGCAAGCTACGTCCGCCGCAATCCGACCTTGGGGTTCGGGTTGGGAGTCCTGTTGTTCCTTCTCCTGTTCACCACCGTGGGGCGGTTGTTTATCGATACCGACGATGCCTATGCGCTCGCGGTGCCGATCAACAAGCCCCCCTCCGCCGAGTATCCCTTCGGTACGGATAGCCAGGGCAAGGATCTGTTGGCAAGTTTGATTGTGGGCACCGGCATGACGCTGACGATCGGGATGATCGCCGGCAGTATCGGGCTCGGCCTAGGCGCGCTGCTGGGCTTCACCTCCGGCTACTACGGCGGCGTCTTTGATACCGTGGTGAAATTCATCGTCGACGTGCTGATGACCATCCCCAGCTACCTGTTGCTGCTGCTGATCGCCACGACGCTGACCGACCCCTCGGAGTTAAAGCCGATCGAGATGGCCCTGATCCTCTCGATCACCGCCTGGGTGCGACCGACGCGGACCATCCGCTCGCAGGTGCTCAGCATGAAGGAGCGGGCCTTCGTGATGATGGCCAAGCTCTCGGGTATGAGCGGGATCGAGATCATCTTGAAGGAGATGATGCCGAATCTCTTGCCCTTCCTGGCGATCAGCCTGGCGGGTTCTGTCTCCGGCGCTGTGCTGGGTTCGTTGGGGCTGGAGGCCCTGGGCATCGGCAACCGCCGCGAGCCCACTCTGGGGATGACGATATTTTGGGTTCGTTACTACGCCGCTTTCCTGCGTGGGATGTGGTGGTGGATCATGGAGCCGGTGATCGCAATTGCGCTCGTCTTCATCGCCTTCCTCCTCATCTCCATCGGACTTGACGAGATCGCGAATCCCAGAACACGGAGGAAAGTATGACTGCGCGGACAGATGGCGCGCTCCTTCAGGTGAGAGATCTCAAGGTCTACTACCACGTGGAGGCCGGCGCGGTAAAAGCGGTGGACGGTGTTTCTTTTGATTTGAACGCCGGTTCCAAGATGGGGCTGGTGGGGGAGTCAGGCTCGGGCAAGTCCACGATGGCCCTGGCGATGATGCGTATGATCAAGCAGCCGGGCAAGATCGAGGGGGGGCACATCATTCTCGACGGCACCGATCTCGTGTCGCTCTCCGAGGAGGAGATGCGTCAGACCAAGCTGCGCAAGCTGGCGATGATCCCCCAGGGCGCGATGAACTCCCTGAACCCGGTGATGAAGATCAAGAAGCAGTTGCTCGACGGCATGCTTGACCACGGCATTATACTCTCCAGGGGGGAGCGTCAGGATAAGGTCGAGGAGCTTCTGCGGTCGGTCGATCTGGATCCGAAGGTGGCGGAGATGTTCCCCCACGAGTTGAGCGGCGGCATGAAGCAGCGGGTCACCGTGGCGATGTCGATCGCCCTGGAGCCGGACCTGGTGATCGCGGATGAACCGACCAGCGCGCTCGACGTGGTGATCCAGCGGCGGGTGATGGAGACGATCGAGCGCATTCAAACCGACCTCGGGCTGGCCGTGATCCTTATCGGCCACGACATGGGGCTGATGGCCCAGAGCGTGAATCGCCTGGCCGTGATGTACGCCGGGAGGATGATGGAGCTCGGCGATACCGATGATATCTTCCGCGAGCCGCTGCATCCCTACACGCAGTTGCTCATCAGCAGCTTACCGGTCTTGGAAAACAAGGGTGTCTTCAGCGGGATCCCGGGCATCACGCCCTCCCTGCTGAATCCCCCGGCAGGATGTGTCTTCCACACGCGTTGTCCCAAGGCTTGGGACCTCTGTCGCGAGAAGATTCCTGAGTACACCGAGGTGGCCCCGAATCACTTCGCCGCCTGTCACCTCCACACGGCATAGGGGTTGAGATATGAACGAACCACTACTCGAACTTGATCACGTAACCAAGACCTTTGGGAAGGGCGATGACATCACGATTGCCCTGGAGGACATGACTTTCTCATTGCCGGAGAAGTTCCCGCGCATTGTCACCATCGCCGGTGAGAGCGGCAGCGGGAAGACCACGATCGGCATGCTGATGTTAGGATTCTATACGCCGACTTATGGGGCCGTCAAGTTTCGGGGAAATGACCTCCGCGAGCTGGACGGCGGGCAGATGTTCCGGTATCGTCGCCAGGTTCAGGCGGTCTTTCAGGACCCCTTCGCGGTCTACAATCCCTTCTACAAGGTCGATAACCTGCTGAGCATTCCCATCAAGAACTTCAAGCTGGCGGGGTCCAAGGAGGAGGCGCAGGAGTTGATGGAGAACTCCCTCCGCCGCGTGGGCCTGCGGCCTGAGGAGACGCTGGGACGGTTCCCGCACCAGTTGAGCGGTGGACAGCGCCAGCGTATCGCGGTGGCGCGGGCCTTGCTGTTGCAGCCCAAGCTGCTCATCACCGACGAGCCCGTCTCGATGGTCGACGCCTCGCTGCGCTCCACGATTCTCAAGAGCCTGCGCGCGCTGAACCAGGAGTTCGGCATCCCGATCTTCTACATCACCCACGACCTGACGACCGCCTACCATATCAGCGACTACATCATGATCCTCTATCGGGGCACCGTGATGGAGGCCGGGGATGTGGATGCTGTTATTCGCGATCCGCAGCATCCCTACACCCAGTTGCTGGTGGCCTCGATCCCGTGGCCGGACCCGGACCTGGCGTGGGGCGATATCGATATCATCGTGCCGTCATCCAAGACCCCGGATATTGAGCTCCGAGAGTGCTGTAAGTTCGCGCCGCGGTGTCCTCACGTGATGGACGTCTGCTGGACGGCCCCGCCGCCGCTCTACAGGATCGGCGAGGAGCGCGTCGCGGCCTGCTATCTCTACAAGGACAGCGAGTACCTGGAGCGTGAGAACCTCAGCGCGCTCTTCCAGGAGCAGCTTGAACTGGAGTTCCAGTCCGAGTAGCCTCCCGTTCTCAAGCGCGGGTGTCGTCACCGCGATCTGAGCGGTCGGCGATTTTGTCGCTCAGACCTGCACCGCAGGACAGATATCTGTCCTGCGGTGCGCTATTCCAGCGGCGCCCCCCGCGATGGCCTTAACCTCTGTAGCAGGGCAATTGAATTTGGACATAGATGCTCATAGCCCCCGTCTCGGGGGCGTTCTCGGCGCGGAAAGCCCGCTGCAGAGGTCATCCTGTGCTCAAGCCGCCCCGAGGACGGGGCTTTGAGCCCTAAATGCGATGGTCCCGACCTCTGCAGTCCATATCGTTGCCGGGGCTCAGCGTATCTGTTAGCATGGCGTTGTGAAGAATCCAAAATCACGTTGGAGGATGAATGAGCGATAGTGTGGGACGCAATGATCCCTGCCCTTGTGGCAGCGGTCTCAAGTACAAACACTGCTGTGGCAAACCTCAGCCCCCAGCCGACGTCCTCTACATCCATCCGGCTAAGCAGGGCGTGGATGTGATCTCCTCCCAGGTGCGGACCGGCCGGAGGCCAGATCAATCTCCGGGTCGGCCCTACGGCCTTGTGCCCTTGGGGCTGCCGGCGCTCGTGAACCTGCTCCGGGAGGATGGTCTGCGCGTCGTGGGGGTCAACTACCCCTTGGAGCAGCAGCTCGATACCGCCTTTGACCTGCGTCGTTGGCTAGGACAACATCGGTTGGCGCGCATGGTGCTGATCGACCTTCACTGGTACGAACATGCCTATGGCGCGATCAGCGTTGCGGAGGTGTGCAAGGAGGTCTTGCCGGAGGCGAAGACGGTCCTGGGAGGGCTGACCGCGTCCGGTTTTCCGAAAGAGATTCTGGAGAACTTCGAGGTCGTAGATTTCGTGGTGCGTGGCGACGCTGAATTGCCCTTGCGCCGGCTTGCCCGCCACATCCTTGAGGATGACGTGCCCCCGGCTGACGTGCCTAACCTCTCATACCGTGACGGGGATTTCATTCGTGAGACGCCTTTGTCCTATGTGGCCGGCACCGAGGATCTCGACCGCCTTGACTTCGCCGACCTCACGTTCATGGAGCATTACGAGACCTATCTGAGCCGTGAGTACATCGTGCTGGACATCGAATCGGCGCGGCGCGCCCTAGAGGAGGGTCACCCTTTCCTGGGCCGCTGGATTGCCACAGCGCGGGGATGTAAGTTCGAGTGCTCCTACTGCGGCGGTTGTAAGAGCGCGCACAAGCGGCTGGCCGGGCGAGAGGGGTTGATTCCGCGTTCTCCCGAGGCTGTGGTGGACGAACTAGCACGTCTGGCCGATCAGGGCGTCCATCAGGCTTCGCTCTCCTACGATATCGCGGAGATGGGTCGGGACTACTGGCGCCGGCTCTTCTCCCTGATGCGCAAGCGCGACGTGGAGATATCGCTCTACAACGAGTTCTTTCAGCTCCCAGAGCCCGCCTTCCTCAAGCACTTCGCCCGCAGCGTCGATATGAGCCACAGCTGCGTTGCTCTGAGCCCGTTGACCGGCAATGAGCGAGCGCGGCGGCTCAACGGCAAGCGCTATTCCGATGCTGAGCTCATCAACGTCCTGGACTACCTCAATCTCTACAACTTCTCCGTCGTGGTCTACTTCTCCCTCAACCTGCCGGGCGAGGATGAGACCACCATCCAAGAGACCATCGACCTTGCCGAACGCATCTACAACCACTATCCCGCGTCCATGTTGAAGATCCTCAGTTCGTGTCATACGATGGATCCCTTCTCGCCGATGCAGCAGCACGCCGAGAAGTTCGGCATCGAGGCCAAGTGGTCGACCTTTATGGATTTCTACGCCTATTGCCGCGAGACCCAATTCGCCGGTCCGGACGCGCGAACCGGCGCCTGGCGGGGCTTTGAGTTAGCAGGCCCGGCAGAACGGTCGGTGGAGGCGATGGCGGATGCGTGGGACGCCGCGCGAAGCGGGCGAGAGGCCAATTGGTGGCCGATCCCGCCGAGCTGGTAAGGGGTTAGTGGATGGCGCGCGTTCCCTTTAAGTACGTCCTGAAGCGCACCGTATACCTTATCGTGGTGGTCTGGTTTGCCGCCACGATCAACTTCATCCTGCCCCGGCTTGCCTCACGCGACCCGGTGCTCGAACACCTGACCGAGCTGGAAGCCAGCGTGGGCTCTGGACGGCGGGGTGAGGGCAGCATCGACATGATTGATATGTATAAGGAGTGGGCCGGGCTCAACCAACCGTTGTGGAAGCAATACACGAACTACATGAACAATATGCTCCACATGGATTTCGGCTACTCGTTCAGCCGCTACCGGCCCGTTCTGGACATCGTCAGTTATGCCCTACCCTGGACGCTTGGTCTTCTGGGCACCACGACCTTGATCTCCTTTGCTTTCGGCACCGTGATGGGCGCGTTAGGTGGATGGCGGCGGTCTGCCAAGCTGCTGAACGTCAGCGTCTCCTTCCTGATGTTGCTCGCCGTGATACCGCCTTTTATCATCGGGCTGGTGCTTGCCGACGTGTTGGCCTTCCGGCTCAAGCTCTTCCCGATCGCCGGTATATTCACGCCGGGACGCCGCACCGAGCTTCTGGATATGGCGTGGTGGCTGGACGTCCTCCACCACGCGGCGCTGCCGTCGCTCTCCATCCTCTTGGGCACGGCGGGGACCTGGGCGATGGGCATGCGCGGTATGATGATCACTATCCTGGGAAGCGACTTCATCACCTTTGCGGAGGCGAAGGGCGTCAAGCGCTGGCGGCTGCTGTTGAGTTACGCGATTCGGAACGTGTTGCTGCCCCAGACGACGCTGTTGGCAATGTCCCTGGGAACCTTGGTTGCCAGCACGACCATCGTCGAGGTGATGTTCGGCTATCCGGGCGTGGGTAGCGTGCTGGAGGAGGCGCTGCGCGCCTTCGACTACAACCTGATCCAGGGATGTGTCTTCTTCCTGATCCTGGCGATTGCCCTGACGACCTACGCTCTGGACTTGATGTATCCGGTCTTGGACCCCCGGATCTCTTACCGGAAGCACGTGTGATCTCGTAAGGCACACGGGCGGATCGTCCCGGTGGGCGTCAACGCGCGTGTCAGCACGTCCCGCCCCGCTGTTATCCCGACCGGGTCAAGCCGACCCCGCTCTCTCTTCTTTTCAGCCTCTTGCGTGTCTGAGCCTTTGTGCTGTAATATCGACCCAAGACAAGATACCTGGAGGTCGTCATATGCAACCTCACATGGACACAGACTACAAACCCGGCTTGCTCTTCGCCAGCGCGAACGCGTCAGTCCACTTCGCCTTGGCCTGCCTTGAAGCCATAGGGCCGAATCTGCGCGCCAAGTCGAGCTTCGTCGATACTGAGGGGCGCACAATGCACTGGCACGACTTCGGCGATCTGGAGGGTCCCGGCTGGGCTGCCAACGCCGTCGGCGGCGCGCATCTGATCTACCGCTGGGGGCGCTATCTGGACATCCCTTTGATCTGCGAACAGGCGCTGCGGCTGGTAGATCACGTCCTCGACGACGGCTTCATATGTGAGGACGGCTTCATTTGGCCCTATTGGGATCTCGCCTCGGAGCGGTTCTGTCTTAACTACGCCCATAGCGACGACTGGCTTTGCCCCGGATCGCTGGCTCTGATCGGCGTCCAGATGCTGGAGTTCGCCCGGGATCTCGCGCGCGCCCCTGAGGGCACGTCTCGCGCGGTGCAGCTCTGGACCGCGGCCCAAGACGCCGGCGTCTGGTTGGCCGACCACGTACGGCTGCTGCCCAACGGCTGGGTCCCCCGCCACATCACGCAGGCGGGCGATTGGTACCCATCAACGCCTGACGGAGGTCCGAAGGATCCTGTCTTCGACCACAGCGCCGACGGCCTCTTCCTCCTGGATCTGTGGACGCGACTGGGGGAGACCGAGCGGGCCCTGGACCTAGGTGAGGCTTTCGTCTCCGCCGCCGGCTTCTGGGGCAGCATCAACCACGACACCTACGACGATCACGAGGACGTCGCCTACGCGGTCGCGTTTCGCGCGCTCCGCCGGGCTGCGTCCTCACTGTCGCGCCCGGATTGGCATGCTTTTGCCTATGACGTGGCCCTTCCCGCCATGCAGCGGTTCCGCATGACCAAGGACGAACACGGCGTTCGCACGCGCGGCCTCTTCTGGATGGAGGAGAGTTGGGACACGGCCTATCTCTGGGAAAACGCCGAGGTCGCTCAAGCTTATCTGGAGGCGTGGCGGGAACAGGGAGACGAGGACCCACGGGACCTGGCCCTTGCGATCCTGACAACGGTAGCCCATCATCACTACGGGACGTCGGGTTTTCTCAGCGAGGGCATCGACTGGAACAACCACGTCAGCCAGAGACACCACATGGACTTTGCCTATTACGGTGCCATTCGCTACACCGAGCCCCTGCTCAACAACCTGCACCTGGTGGGGCCGACGCTGACAGCCCTGGAGGCGATGGGTGATTCGCCGCCTGAGGACACGACACTGAACGGCTCGCTAGGCGTGCTTAGCGATGCGTCGGCTGTGTCTGAGGAGGTGCGAGAGCTGCACGAGGACGACGCGCGTCTGTGGTTGCGCCTCTACCATCCGGCGGTGGCGACCGACGAGGGCGTGGCGGCGGCGATCGACTTCGCTCAGGAGGCGGGCATCGATGGGGTCTGGCTCTTTGAGGCCAGCTACGATACCGACCCGGCGCTCCTGACGTTGGAGACGCTCGCCGCTCGTTTCGAGCGGCTTAAGGAGATCGTGCCGCGCTTTCATGAGGCGGGGCTGAAGGTCCACATCAATGTGATGATCACCATGGGCCACGTCGACAACGGTGGGGGAAGGCCGGAGGCCTTCGACTTTCAGTTCCTGGTCGACGCTGACGGTCGCGTGTCACGGTCCACTGCCTGTCCCCTCGATCCGGGCTTCCCGGACTACGTCGAGCAGATCTACCGGTGGGCTGCGGCGTGTGGCGCCGATGCGGTCTGGGTGGATGACGACGTGCGTTTCCTCGGGCATGATCTTCAGGCGATGACTTGCTTTTGCCCCCACCACCTCGCGGAGATGACGGCGCGGACGGGCGTGTCGTGGACGCGCGAGAGTCTCGTGCGCGTCCTGGGGGGAGACGAGGCCGACCCTGGGATCCGGCAGGCCTGGTTCGATCTTCAGGCCGCGGCGATGGCGGGGCTTGCGGCACGCGTTGAGGGCGCGGTCCACGGCGTGGACCCGAACCAGAGGATCGGTCTGATGAGCGTGGGGACGGTGGTACACAACGCTGAGGGCCGCCACACGGACCGGCTGCTGCGCACGCTTAGCGGTGGATCCACGCCCGACGCCGGCAGCGGGCGCTCCGAGGGCGGCACACGCCCGATGCTGCGACCGGGGGCGGGTTTCTGGCACGATTGGGAGCCCGCCGCCGTCTTGAACAAAACCGAGGACGTCGCGCGCCAGACGGCCTATCTCGGGCGAGACGTGCTCGTGGTCGCCGAGATCGAGAACCATCCCTACTCGCCTTATCAGAAGTCGCGCCGCATCTTGGCTTTAGAGTGTGCGATGAACGTCTTGGCGGGAGTTCACGACCTGAGTCTCAATATCCTCAGCAGCACGGGCCCGGTACCCTTCGCACGCGATGAGGTCGATTACGCGGGGTTCCTGCGATCTCAGCGTCCGTTTCTGAGGGCGTTGAGGCGCGCCTGTGCCGGGAAGCGGCGGCTGGGCATCGGCGTCGAGGCGACAGAGGAGGTCGCGCGTCAGATGCGGCTCGACGGTCGGCCCCTCATGGACTGGGTCGTTCCCCGCCCGTGGGAGATCGCGCTGGCGCGCCTGGGTTTGCCGGTGGGGATGCCCTACGACGCCCCGCATCTTCTCTCTGCGGAGACGGTCTGGACGGATCGCTATGCGCTGGGCTCGATCTTTCAAGATGGCGTGGTGCTGACGCTCGGTGCGGTGAGAAATCTCTTGGCCAGCGGGTGGGGCGACAGATTAGGCCTTCGCGCGGTCAGGCCGGCGCCGGCTGACGTCAACGAGGTGCTGACCGCCGACGAGCTGAACGGCGAGCATGCCGGTGTTTGTCTACAGGTGCGTCACTACGCGTCGCAGTTGCATCCCCACGTCTTCGATGTCGCCACGTCGTCGCAGGCCCGCGTTCTGTCGGAGTGGGTCGATCTCTCTGGGGAGCGGCGGGGACCTGCGATCCTCGCGTTGGAGCTAGCCGACGGCTCTCGGATAGGGCTGCTGCCCTTTGAGATCGAGATGGTGACGCCTGCGCTGCTGCAGCCCGCGCGCCGTGACCAGTGGGCTGAGTTGCTCGCCTGGATTGGACGTTCTCCACTCCCGGTGCGGGTGCTCAGGGGGGCCAACGTCGTCCCACAGCTTTTGGTCTCCGCGGAGGGCGATGGTGTGTTGCTGGCGTTGATCAATCTATCGAGTGATGATACGGTGGTCGAGCTCGCGACACCGGCTTTGGGTGGCGGCGACCGGGTTGAGCGCCTGACGCGGGCGGGCCGATGGACATCGGTGAACGACCCGGAACGGGTCAGGGTCGGCGCGTGGTCCTTGGCTGTGCTGCGGTCCGGACACAACTGAGCCGTACACGTATCATCCCTGGCGGACGTATGACAAGGGTGCGCGGAAGCAGTCAACTCGAATAAGCTTGAGGGTGTTTGAAGTTCGGGTCGGTGATCTCCGACCCGCGATCCGTGGATTAGGGAGTTTCTAGATATGATGGAGGCGATATGGTCGATACGCAGTTGCGCATTGGTATGATCGGTGTTGCGGGACGGGGCGGGTTGTGGCGTCATTGGCACCAACCCGAGGGCAGGTCGGTGGTGGTCGCCGGGGCGGACGTCAATCCTGAGCATCTGGCAGCGTTCAGCGCCGAACAGGGCGACGAGCCCTTCACCACGCTGGACTATCACGAGATGTTGGCGCGGGACGATGTGGATGCGGTGGCCGTGACCACCCCGGACTTCTGCCACGAGGAGCACGCCATCGCGGCGCTGGAGTCCGGGAAGGACGTCTTCTGCGAGAAGCCGCTGGCCATCACGATCGAGGGATGCGATCGCATTCTCGAGGCGTGGCAGCGGTCGGGGCATCGGCTGATGGTCGGTTTCAACATGCGCTATATGCGCATGTTCCGGACGATGAAGGAGATCGTCGACGACGGTGTGATCGGAGAGATCAAGGCCGTCTGGGTGCGCCATTTTGTGGGATTTGGCGGCAGATTTTACTTCCACGATTGGCATGGCACACGGGAGAACTCCACCTCCCTGCTGCTTCAGAAGGGCTCCCACGATATCGACGTCGTGCATTGGATCACCGGGCAGTATACGCGCCGCACGGCGGCATTTGGCGGGCTGGACTACTTCGGCGGTGACAAGCCGAATGACCTCACCTGCCCGGAGTGTCCGGAGCGGGATACGTGCGTCGAGGTGATCCCCGGCGGGCGTCGCGTGCAGTGCGCCTTCCGGCAGGAGATCGATGTCGAGGACAACCAGGTGATGATTATGGAGCTCGATGGCGGCATCAAGGCCGCCTACCTGCAGTGCCACTTCACGCCGGACTACCATCGCAACTACACCTTCATCGGCACGGAGGGGCGGCTTGAGAACTCCGAGCCCGAGATGGAGGTGTGGGTGAAGACGCGTCGCTCCAACACGTGGCGTGAATACGCCGATCGCACCTATCACGTCAAGGCGGCAGAGGGCGGCCATGGGGGCGCCGACCCGGTGATCTGCCGCGATTTCGTCGCGATGTGCTTGGACGGGAAGCAGCCGCTGGCCACACCGTTGGCCGGGCGGATGAGCGTGGCCGCCGGGGTGTGCGCGGCGCGCTCCCTGCGGAGTGGCGGCGTGCCCGTTGATGTGCCGCCGCCTCCCGACCTGCCGGGCATCGCTTGACGCGATTGCTCCAATTGTCCTGGTCGGTTCTGGATCTTGGAGTAGACTTGTAGGGCGGTTGTGTGTCGCTGAGTGAGGTGTTCCTTGCTCGTCGACTTCAGCATGACCCGGTGACGCTCTCTGTCACACGGGCTGACCTTCATATCCGCAACACTTATTCAACAGCTTACGCAAGGAGGGCAGGATGAGGATTTCGACTACGATGCAGAGGCTACTGGCCGTCGTCTTGATTCTGACTGGGGTACTCATCGCCGCGTGTGGGGGCAGTTCGTCCGGAGATGGGGTAGAGGTCGCCGTGGACGGTGCTACGCTTCTGGAGGAGCGGTGCACGCAATGTCACGGCTTGGATCGCGTCACAAGCGCCAGCAAGACCGAGGCGGAATGGCAAACGACCGTTGAGGATATGGTCCAGAAGGGCGCTCAACTCAACGAGCAGGAGAAAGAGGCGTTGGTGGCTTATCTGGTCGATGCCTATGGACCCTGATTCACCCTCTCAATCGGCACCAGTCAATGCCATCGCGCCCGGTGGGCCGATCGTCGATTGGGTCTTGCTCGGGCCATTTGAGTCGAGTTTACTAACGGAGCGGCTGCCGGACGGTGTCAGCCGCTCCGGCTTTCATCGCGATTTCCTGACGCCGCTGGGCGGTGAAGCGAAGGCTGCGCTCCAACCCACTACGACGATCACCTATGCGCCGGCACCGGGCAAGCTCCGGACGATATCCGCACAGCGCATCGGGCCGGACTACGAGCCCACCGACGTGCCGGATCTCCGGCATATCCTCTACCACACCCACGTCCTGGAGCGGGACTACGATCAGGCGGTGGCCTACGCCTTCTGCTATCTTGAGTCTCAGCGCGATCAGGTTGTCTATGCCTATCTGGGCTCCGATGGGAGTCCCAAGGTGTGGCTGAACGGCGACCTGGTGCACCGGTTCTGGCGGGACCTTCGACAGACACGGCCCTGGCAGGATCGGGTGCGCTTATCCCTCAAGAAGGGCCTCAATCGTTTGCTGATCAAGATCGACAATCGCCGGGGATGGTGGGGTTTCCAGATCGAGATCTACGATCAGACTGATCACGCCAGAGGCATCGAGAAGGCGCTGCGATCGCTTGCCATTGAGGATCTGAGGGTGGACACCGGCGGGATCACGATGAAGGTACGGCTGGTCCCTAAGCCCTTTGACTTTAGCCTACCCGTCACGATCGAGGTTCGGGATCAACAGGGCGCGATCGTCGCGCGAAGCAGGGCGGAGACGGGGGAGACTCAGAGGGTGGATCTGCCGCCGGATCTGGCAGGCCCGGTGACGGTGAGGGCCCAGGCCGATGAGGATTCACCGTATGACCTTCGGTCGCCGGATGTCCTGTGTTTCGTCGGCGATATGTCCGCTGCCATTGACGCGGGACGCCGACGATTGGATCAGGCGACGGCGGATCTGAGCTGGCTGGACCCGGCCTGGCGACCGGTTTACGAGGGACTGGTCGACTGGCTGCACTCGGCCTTTGAGTATATGAGGGGGTCGGACGAAGGCGTTTTGCGCACCGACGCGTGGGCTATTCGAACACTGGGTTATGCAGCGGACTTCATCGAAGCATTTGAGGCTCACCGCAATCTGGTCGCTGAGCGTCCGGATGGGGCGTTCCCCGTGCTGTTTGAAGGCGTCGATTCGGAAGGGAGGACGCATCAAGGCGTCTACCACGTCTCGTTGCCTGAGGGTTACGGGCGCGACCTCGCCCGTCGCTATCCGTTGGTCCTGGAGTTGCACGGTTCCGGTCGCGTGGGGCGCAGGATCACGTTCGAGCCCTCGACCGTCTCCCGTATACCCCCGGAGGGGGAGCCGGTGATTCTGGTCAATCCCATCTCGCCGCATCGGTTCTGGGATGTGGATTTCCTGAACGACCTGATGCGCGACCTCAAGGCCCGATTGCGGCTGGATGAAGAACGCACCTACCTCGAGGGCGCCAGCGGGGGTGGCAAGGGCGCTTGGGACTGGGGCCTGGCTAATCCCGATCATTTTGCCGCCATGATCGTTCTGTGCGGCAACGAGGGCTATCCGTTCCGCGCCCCACGACTCCGCACCACGCCGGTCTGGATTCTGAACGGGGAGCTCGACCTGGCCTCGTATCCCTTTCTGCCGGAGTTGATGGTCTCCGCGATGCAGCGCGCCGGATGTGACGTCCGGTATACGCTCTTCCCCGACCTGGCCCACAGCCTTTCGGCGGGGTACGATCGCGCGGACCTCAAAGCCTGGTTGCTGGATCACCGGCGCCAACCGAATGCGCCGGAGGATCCCTTGGCGGCCCTTGAGCTCGGCGAGCAGGGCATCAGCCCTGTTGAGATGATCGAGGTGTCGTCCCAACTCTGTCTGGCGCTGGCGGGACCGGAGGCGGACCGCTATCCTCAGGACAACGTCTACCGTGCCGCGATGAAGCTCTACCAGGTCTATCGGAAGCCCACCGGTCCGACGCCTGCCCGGCGCGCGGATGGCCGGGTCTTCATCCGCAGTACCGGCGACATCGACGGCCCGGCCCGGATGCTCCTAACGGCGCCGGATCCCACGGCGGCGGAAGAGAGCCCTCGGCTGGAGCCCGTGGTTTTGCCTCCGATGGCTGCGGCGCGCGTCTTCGTCAGATGTGATGCGACCTGGGAGGCTCTCAATGAGAAGCGCGCCTCCGTCTATGCGTGGATGGCGAAGTGCGGTCTGCACCGTGCCGGTGAGGAACGGGCGATCCCGCTGACGATCATGGACAAGGACGGCACGCGGTTCTGGGAGCTTCAGATCGCCGTCCAAATGGAACTATCGTAAGGCGCGGCGGTTAGTACGCCGGGGCAATCTCAGATGCTCTTGGCCTGGTCGCCTGTCCTTCTTCGCAGGAGGTTGTTCTGACGCGCCCCGCAGTCGTGGTTGTGGTTGGATTGTTTCGTAGTTAGTTGGAGGATGAATGTGACGCAACTTTTCTCACCCGTGGAGCTCGGCTCGCTGACCTTACCCAATCGCCTGGTACGCTCTGCCACGGCGGAGCGGATGGCGGATGGTGAGGGGCGGCCCGGAGCGGCGCTACGCCAACTCTACCGTGAATTGGTTGATGGCGGTGTCGGCTTGATCATCACGGGTCATATGTACGTGCATCCGGGCGGCAAGTGCCATCCGGAGATGACCGGCATCTACTCGGATGACCTTCTGACCGATCTAGCGGCCCTTGTGGAGACGGTGCACGAGGCCGGCGGTCTGGTGGCCACGCAGATCAACCACGGCGGCATGCAGTGCAGCATCGAGACCGTGAAGCAGACGGTGGCGCCCTCGGATGTGGATGCGCCCTTTCTCCCGCAGCCGGCGCGCGCGATGACCCCTGCCGAGATCGAGGAGGCTGTCTCAGCTTAC
>JBNGDU010000130.1:0-24700 GCA_049975025.1 Anaerolineae bacterium | reverse complement strand
ATGCTGTAGCGGTGAGCCTGGCTAAGAGATTCGCCCCCATTTCTGAACACACCCCATAGCTGCAATTGCTGGTGTTTCATTAAGAGTGTGCTATAATCGCTTTGATTTGTGATTGGAGGCTACATTAAGTGTTCGAAGTCAAGAAGGAAATTCTCGATTCTCATGAAGCGCTCCTCGAAGTGGTTTTCGAGGAGCAGACTGTTGAAGAGGCTAAACGCCGTGCCGCGCGATCCATCGCAGGCGAGATTAGTATCCCCGGTTTCCGTCGTGGACGGGCCCCCTATGCTAAGGTCGTTCAGTATGTCGGTGAGGCTGCGATCCTGCAGGAGGCTGCCGAGCAACTTCTGGATGACACCTACGCTGAGATTTTGGAGAAGGCTGATATCTCCCCTGGAGCGCCCGGTGAGTTTGTCGACATGGAGACTGACCCCCTGACCTTCAAGCTGCGTGTGCCGTTGGAGCCTCAGGTGGAGTTGGGGGATTATGCCGAGATGCGCGAGGACTGGGAGGGGCCGACCGTCTCCGATGAGGAGGTCGATCAGGTTCTGGAACAGGTGCGCGAGGAAAACGCGGTTTTGGAGCCCGTGGATCGTCCGGCAGAGATGGGTGATCAGGTGATCCTCGACGTTCACGCAACTGTGGACGGTGACGTGATTGTGGACGAGGACGATATCGAGGTGACGTTAGCCGAGGACCGCCCTTTCCTGTCACCGGAATTTGTCGAGGCGATTCTGGGGATGGTCGCTGAAGAGGAAAAGTCCGTGCGCCTGACGCTCCCCGAGACCATTGATGAGCCCTCGTTGCGGGGCGTAGAGGCCGATTTCACGATTGAGGTCTCCCAGGTCTATGAGCGCCATCTACCCGACCTCGATGATGCTCTGGCCAGCACAGTAGGGTCGTTCGAGACCTTCGATGAGCTGCAGCAGGACATCCACGATCGCATCCTCTCTTCCAAGCAGCAGCAGGTGGAGACAGCTTACCGCAATAAGCTGATTAGGCGCCTGGTTGAGGAAGCCGACATCGACTATCCACCGCAGATGGTAGAGGACGCGTTGGACGAGATTGTCGAAGAGACGCGCCAGCAGATTCAGCGCCAGCAGCAGTTGTCGCTGGAAGACGCGTTACGACTCCAAGGCCAGACGCTGGAGCAGTTCCGTGAGCAAATGGAGCCGCAGGCTGTGGATCGTGTGAGGCGGTCCCTCGCGTTGTCCGAGTTTGCCAGCGAGGAGGGCATTCAGGTCTCTGATGACGAGATCGTACAGGCCTACTCTGACTTGCTCGTGAACGTCGGTGTACCTCAAATGGTTGACGAGTCCCGTGTTGACATAGAGTCTGATTTGGGGCGCAGCCTTCGCTCTAGCGTACTGGGTCGTAAGGTGATGGAACGACTTATGGCCATCGCACGTGGCGAGGTCGAAGAGGCCGGCCCTGAAGAGGCCGGTCCCGAAGAGGGTGAGCCGGGCGTCGAATCAGCAGCAGCGCCGGGCGCGCCTGTGGAAGAAACTGACCAGGCTGAAGATATCGAAGAAGAGCCTGTTACGGAAGAGGTCGAGGAGGACGTCTCTCAAGAGGGGGCACCTGGTGAGACGGCTTCTGATGAGGGCGTCTCTGACGAGGACGAAGCCGATGAGGAATCATCTGACAAAGAGACCGGATCGGCTGAGGACGAGGTGGAATAGCCCCGTTTTGCCATAGGAGATGTTGTGGCGCTTCGTCCTTGGGGTGGATATTCACCTTCCTGAGTCTTGGAAGCGCCCGAAGATGCTAGGAGGCACGTATGAGCATCCCTTACGTCATTGAGAGTACCGGGCGTGGGGATCGGATGTACGATATCTACTCGTTACTGTTGCGAGAACGTATCGTTTTCCTGGGCACGCCCATCAACGCGCAGGTCGCCAATGTGATCGTGGCGCAGCTGCTGTTTCTCGATCGGGAGGATTCGGAACGCGATATCTCGCTGTACATCAACTCCCCCGGCGGAGAGATCTCGGCTGGACTGGCGATCTACGATACTATGCAGCTCATCCAGGCGCCGGTATCGACTATCGCGGTCGGGTTGGCCGCAAGCATGGGTACGATATTGTTGACGGCTGGGGCTCCGGGACGCCGTTATGCGTTACCTCATGCCACCATGCACGTTCACCAGCCGCTGGGTGGGGTTCAGGGTCAGGCCGCTGACATCGAGATCGCGGCGAGAGAGATCCTCCGGAAGCGAGATCTGTTGAATGACCTCTTGAGGCGTCATACGGATATGAGTGAGGAGCAGATCGACAAGATTACCGATCGTGATTTCTATATGACAGCGGAGGAAGCCGTCGATTACGGCATTATTGACAAGGTCCTGGGACCGTCAGAAGAGTAAAGAACGAACTCGGGGGGAGGGATGTATCCTCCCCCCGAATACTATATGTCGTTGCTACGACAAATCTATCATCAGTGCGACCTGTAAGTCAGGAGGTAATGGAAGTGGTGGAAGTTGATCTAAACGTACTTAATGGTCTCCTACGTCCTAAGTCGATCGCAGTCATCGGGGCCTCAAACACCCCCGGTAAGATTGGCTACACGGTTGTCGAGAACCTGTTGGAGAGCGGCTATGAGGGTCCGATTTATCCCATCAACCCCAAGGGTGGTGAGATTCAAGGTCTCAAGGCGTATCCATCCGTCCTGGACGTCCCTGGCGAGGTGGACGCTGCGGCCATTATCGTGCCCGCTAAAATCGTCTCGCAGGTAGCGAAAGAGTGCGGAGAAAAGGGCGTTAAAGGTCTTATCGTCATCGCATCAGGATTCAGCGAGGTCGGTCGCGATGATCTCGAGGAAGAGTTGGTTGAGATCGCTCAGGGCTACGGTATGCGCGTCCTGGGGCCGAACATCGTCGGTGTGCTCTCGAACTCCGACAAGTGCAACGCTTCTTTTGCGCCCTTCCTGCCGCTACCCGGCAATGCAGCACTGGTCTCCCAGAGCGGCGCACTGCTGATCGCGATGGATGCGTCAACCTACATCCGGCGCGTCGGTTTCGACAAGCTGGTCTCCATCGGCAACATGTCGGATGTGAACTTCGCAGACTTGGTCATATGGCTGGGTCAGGACGAGGCCACCGACTGTATATCGCTCTATATCGAGGGGCTCAAGGACGGACGCCGGTTTATCGACAATGCCCTGACCGTAGACAAACCCATTGTCGGGCTCAAGTCCGGCGTCTCCGCCCATGGCGCGGCGGCGGCAGCCTCCCATACGGGGTCATTGGCCGGATCGGGCAAGATCTACGACGCGGCTCTTGAGCAGGCCGGCGTGGTTATGGCATCGGATTTGAACAATCTCTTCGACCGGACCTTGGCCCTGTCGCTGCAGCCGCCTATGCTCGGCGACAACTTGCTGATCATCACCAACGGTGGCGGTGTGGGTGTGCTGTCCACGGATTCGGCTGAGCGCTACGGTATCCCATTGCGCTTTGCGCCCGAGGAAGTGCAGACCGAGCTCAAGAAGCACATGCCCGAGTTCGGCTCCGCGAGGAACCCGGTTGACCTGACGGGTATGGCCGGTCGTGAGTGGTACCAGGACTCCACGCAATATGCTTTCGCGCACGAGTGGGTTGATGGACTCGTCATGCTTTACTGCGAGACGGCGATGACCGATCCTCAGGATATTGCCGAGGGTATCAAGGCGGCGGTGGAGGCCTCCGGTATCACCGATAAGCCGATCGCTGTGTCCTTTGTCGGCGGTGAGCGATCAGAGGCCGCGATGCGCTGGTTGGTCGAGAACGGCATCCCGGCTTACAACGAGCCCGATACGGCGGTGAACGCTATCGCCGCGCTGCGCGAGTATGCGAAAAATCAGGATTTGGCCAACCAGAACTTTGGGCGCTATACTGATGTGGACGAGGAGGCGGCCCGGAAGGTGATCGCCCACGTGCGCTCAGAGGGTGATCGCAACGTCACGGAGATGGAGTCGAAGAGAGTCTTTGAGGCTTACGGTCTCCCGGTTGCGATCTCAAAGCAAGCGACCTCAGAAGCAGAGGCCGTGGAGCTGGCCGAGGGAATCGGCTATCCTATCGTGATGAAGATCCTCTCGCCCGACATTCTCCACAAGTCCGACGCCGGTGGCGTGAAGGTGGGGCTCGAAAGCGAGGACGAGGTGCGTGAGGCCTACCGCACGATTCTGGAGAACGCCAAGGCCTATGACGCTGACGCCGATATCCACGGTGTGGTGGTACAGGAGATGGCGCCTTGGGGCACCGAGGTGATTATGGGCTCGGTCAACGATCCGACCTTCGGTCCGACGGTGATGTTCGGGCTTGGCGGTATCTTCGTCGAGATCCTGAAGGACGTTACCTTCCGCGTGGCACCGGTCTCGGCCGATCAGGCCTACAAGATGCTCTCCGATATCAACGGGGCGCCGATTCTGGAGGGCGCCCGCGGCGAGGCCCCCAAGGACCGCAGGGCCCTGGCAGAGGTCCTGAGCCGCTACTCCCAGATGATCTGCGATCTGGCCGACGAGGTTCAGGAGACCGACGCCAACCCCGTGATCGTCTACGACGAGGGCGATGGTGTGACCATTGTCGACGCGCGCATTATCTTGAAGGAAACCCCTGGCGCTTAGTCGCAACCTTTTCTGTTAGCTATAGACCTTGACCGCCCGCGGATCTTTCCCGCGGGCGGTCTTTTTGCCGCTTGCGGCGGCGTGCGAATTCGCCTATACTAGGGCCGTAGCGTGCTGAAGGAGGCAAGTGTGGCGTCAAGTGATGGTGAAATCCCCCTACGCATCCGAGATTTGACGTTTCGATATCGCATCCGCGAGGAGCCGGCGATTCGGGATCTCTCGCTGGATCTTCACGCCGGCGAACTGATGTTGGTCGCCGGGACCAGCGGCTGTGGCAAGACCACGCTGATCCGCTGCGTCAACGGCCTGATCCCCCGCAGCTACCGGGGTGAGCTCAGCGGTACGATCCAGGTCTTCGGGCAGGATGCCCGCAAGATGTCGATGGCGAAGCTCTCACAGAGGGTGGGCACCCTGCTCCAGGATCCGGAGCTTCAGATTGTGGGCAGTTACGTCCTGAACGAGGTGGCCTTTGGCCTGGAGAACCTAGGCTTGCCCCGGGACGAGGTCATCAAGCGCGTCGACGAGACATTGGATTATCTCGGCATTCTCGATCTGCGCGATCGTGAGACCTTCAGTCTTTCCGGCGGGGAGAAGCAGAAGGTAGCTTTGGCCGGTGTCCTGGCGATGGAACCCCAGATCCTGCTGTTGGACGAGCCCCTCGCGAGCCTCGACAGTGCCTCGGCTATGGAGGCGCTGGATATGTTCCGGCGTCTCGCCGACGAGGGCGTCTCGATCGTGCTGGTAGAGCATCGTGTCGACGACGTGCTTCGCATCCAACCCGATTCGGTGCTCTATATGCGTGAAGGCGCCCAAGCCTATTTCGGTGATCCTGAAGGCATGATGGAGGCGGTAGATTACCACGAGGTCAAACTGCCTGCAGAAGTGGTCTATGAGCGGGCTAAGGAGGAGCCGGCCCCAGACTTCGAGCTGGCGGTCAAATCGGACGGTGGACGCCCGCTGGTCCGCTTTGAAGAGGTCGATTTCCGATATGATCCTTCCTTGCCTGAGGTGCTGCACGACGTCAATTTCACGATCCGCAAGGGCGATGTGGTCGCGATTCTGGGAGCCAACGGCGCCGGCAAGACGACGTTGGTGAAGCACGCGTTAGGTCTGCTTAAGCCGACATCGGGACGCGTGTTGTTGGAAGAGCGCGAGACGAGAGAGATCTCGGTCGCCCAGGCTGCTCAGACGGTTGGGTATGTCTTTCAGAGTCCGTCGCAGATGCTCTTCGCCCCAACGGTTGCTCAAGAGCTGGCCTTCGGTCCCCGCAACCTGGGATATGACAAAGACCAGATCAACCAGGACGTCAGCTGGGCGCTCGGCGTGGTGAATATGAGCGAATACGAGGATTCGCCCCCCCTGGCACTCTCCTTTGGGCAGCAGAAACGGATCAGCATCGCGGCGGTCCTGGCGATGCGATCGCGGATCTTGATGATGGATGAGCCCACAGCGGGACAGGACTTCTGGAATTATCGCGCGTTTATGGACGCAATCCTGCAGATGCCCGGCTTTGACGCTGTGGTTTTTATCACTCACGATCTGGACCTGGCTATCACCTACGCGAACCGCGTGGTCCTGATCAACGATGGGCGCATTGCTGCGGAAGGCTCTCCTCGTGAGGTCTTGCAGGACGAGGAGCTTCTCAAGCGTTGTCGCATTGTGCCTACGTCGTTGCTCAAACTCAACCTGGAGAAGCTACCGGAGACCGGAGAGTTAATGCGAGCTGAGATGCTGGCCCACCTAGCCGATTGAAGGTCGCTTGAGGCTTGAGCCAAGCTCGATGGGCCCGTCGAGGTCTATCCGGCGCAAGAAAGGAGGTGGTCGCGCGCAGAATGTCACGTCGCTCCCTTCATCGCTGGTGTACTTTTCATTCCCTTTTCCTTGTTCAAGAGGAGGATCATCATGGAGCAAAAGAAGTCACTTTGGCAGTTTGGAACGCGTGAGGTCGTCTATGCCGCGATCGGCGCGGCCCTCTACGGCGTGTTCTCCTGGATCACCAACTTCATCGGCCTTCCCGCGGCCGGCAACATCACGCTCCGACCGGCGGTCGCCATCCCGATGTTCTTCGGCGTGGCCTTCGGCCCCATCGTCGGGTTCATCTCCGGCTTCCTGGGCAACGTCCTGGGGGACCTGCTCTCGGGCTTTGGCTTTTGGTGGTACTGGGATCTGGGCAACGGCCTGATGGGCTTCATCCCCGGTCTGATGGCCGCCGGCATTACGTCCTACAAGGATACCGCTACGATCATCAAGGCTGAGGTGCTGGTGGTGGTCGCGGCCGCCGTGGGTATGTTGGTGCCCTCGCTGCTCGAGATTCCTTTGGGTGGCATTGACTTCCGCACCGCCATCGTCGGCTACTGGTTCCCGTCCGCGCTGAGCAACGCGATCAATGGGCTGGTGCTCGTGCCGATTCTGATGGTGGCTTACGACGCCGTCGTGTCCAGATCCGGTCGTTGACACGGCCGGAACATCCCGGTCCCGCTGCACGAGGCGGGACCGGGATCACCGGGAGTGATCTATGCTTGTCACCTGGAAATACCGCCCTCGCGACAGCGTCGTGGAGAAGTTCGATCCTCGGGCGCGATGGATCTTCTCGTTCATGATGCTTTTTGCCATCACATCGTTCTGGGATATTCGCTTTCTGCTAGCTCTCTTCGCCATTGTGGTAGCGCAGTACGTTCTGGCTAAAGTGACGTGGGCCGAGACCAGGCGAGCTTGGCTCTTCATCTTGATCTTTGTGGTGGGCATCGTGGCGCTCAATACGGTCTTCACGGGTCGGGGAGGATCGAGTGAGGTCTTGGGAGGCGGACACATCGTCTGGCGGACGGAGTGGCGCGTCCTCGGCCTGGAGATTCATCCCACCATCACCGTGGAACGTATCTGGTTTGCCATGTCGCAGGTGGTGCGGATGCTTTCCATTTCCGCACTTTTCTTGATCGTGCCCTATACCATGAACCCTCGCCACTACGGCGTGACCTTCCGGTCGATGGGCCTGCCGGATCGCTTCGCTTTTTCGATGGATCTGGCTTTTCGCTTCGTGCCCACGCTGGCACGGGACTTTGAGACAACCTTGGACGCTCAAAAGGCGCGGGGCTATGAGATCGAGAAGCTGGAAGGTGGGGTCATCGCGCAGATCCGTAAGATGGCGCCGTTGGTGGTCCCGGTCACAATGAGCGCGATATTGAGCGGTGAGGATATCACAAACGCGATGGACTTGCGCTGCTTCGGCGTCCGGCAGCGGACCTGGGTTCACAAGTTGAAGTATAAGACGCGCGACTACACACTGATTGTCGCCAGCGTACTGCTCTTGGTGGGAGCCTTGGTGGTGCGCTACGCCTTCGGCATTGGGGATTTTTGGTTCCCCGAATGGGCCCTCGCTTGGGCTCGAGGTTAGCTCAGAGATGTTAGGCGGGTGTGATGTTTCCTCTGCGCGATGATATCCCCGCTCGTCAGTTTCCGGTCGTGACGGTGATTTTGATCGTGGTGAACGTAGCGATCTTCTTATTTGAGGTCCTTCTTGGCACCACGGCGAACATGGTTACCCAGACTTTTGGCGTGGTTCCGGCGCGGCTCACCAGTCAGTGGCAGGACCCATTTGTGCTCCTCACCCTGATCTCCTCGATGTATTTACACGGAGGCTGGGCCCACTTGCTCGGCAACATGTGGTATCTCTGGATCTTCGGTGATAACGTCGAGGACCGTATGGGGCGGGGCCGTTTTCTCATATTCTACACGCTGTGCGGTCTAGTGGCAGGGCTGCTCCAGGTGTTCGCGGCACCGCGATCGCTGATTCCGATCATCGGTGCTAGTGGGGCCATCGCCGGTGTATTGGGTGCCTATCTGCTGCTCTATCCCCGGGCGCGCGTGAGCACGTTGGTGCCCTCATTCTATTTCTATCGCATTATCTGGCTGCCGGCGATCATTGTCCTGGGCGGGTGGTTCTTAATCCAGCTGCTCAACGGCCTGATCTCGATTGGTGTTGTGATGCAAACGGGTGGCGTCGCGTGGTGGGCGCACATCGGTGGGTTCGTGGCGGGTATGGGTCTGATGCCCGTCTTCCGCCGGCGGGATGCGCGCCGTCCCCCCAACTGGCACGATCGTGAGCCACCCGTGCGGTGGTAGGAGGAGAGATTTTGATGGCTGATGGCGACGTCATTGCTGAGAACCTGCAGGAGGTCCTTGACCGTATGGGTGAGGCGGCGCTCCGCGCCGGTCGAGACCCCGACGACGTGGATCTCGTGGCGGTCAGCAAGACGTTCCCGGCGACGGCGATCCTGGAGGCGTGGGCCGCCGGACAACGGGACTTCGGCGAGAACCGCCCTGAGGAAGGCGCGTATAAGATCCCGGAGGTCCTAGCGGCTCTTAAGGAGATGGGCGCGTCGACCGAACAGGCCCCGTGTATGCCATGTTGGCATATGATCGGTCATATCCAGAGCCGCAAGACGGATCTCGTGGCGGAGCACTTCGACGTGGTCCACTCGATCGATCGCCTCAAGACCGCGCGGATATTGAGCGATCTGATGATCGAAGACGAGAAGCGAATTCCGGTGCTGATTGAGTGTAACGTCTCGGGCGAGGCCAGCAAATATGGATTCGACGCCGCGGACTGGGAGCACGAGGACGCTGTGCTGGAGAGGGTATCCGGTCAGATTGAGAAGGTGCTTGCCTTGGAGGGGTTGCGGGTTGAGGGGTTGATGACGATGGCGCCTCTCGTGGAGGACCCGGAGGAGGTGCGTTGGGTCTTTGCCTCACTGCGCGGTCTCCTGGAGGCGCTGGCGAGCCGGTTTGATGCAGTTCAGAGCCCCGGCACAGCGTGGCACCATCTTTCGATGGGGATGACGGATGACTTTGAGGTGGCTGTTGAGGAGGGGGCGACGATGGTGCGCGTCGGACGCGCGATATTCGGCCCCCGCACATGGTAAGGTCTGCCGTTGACGACGTAGTTCTCGTGGACGCGAGGAGGAGGGAACGATAAGAAGATGAGCGCGATCATTGGGATGCTGATGCGGGCGGTGGATATCTTCTTCGGCGTGGTGGGACTGTTGCTCCTCTTGCGCGTCCTGCTGCAGGTCTTCAACATGCGCCGGAACCATCCGGTGCTGCAGGTGATAGCGAGGTTGACGGATCCGATCTTAGTCGTGACCAATCGTCTTCTGGGTCTAGCCTCGTATCGCCAGTCCTACAGTACCTATCCAGGCACGCGCTCGGACATGATGAGTTCTCTCGCTGCGCTAGTGGTCCTGTGGGCGCTGCGCACGGTCATCGCGTGGGGGTTGCGACTCTTTGTCCTGGTCCCCGTTTGGGCGGCCAGCCCCTTGGCAAGCATTGAATCGATTTTAGTCTATTTCCTTCGTATTTTCTTCGATTTGTACGGATTGGCGTTGTTGGTGCGCGTGCTCTTCTCCTGGCTAAGGGTGCCGTATTCAAGCAAGCTGATGCGCTTTCTTTGGAATATCACCGAGCCGCTCTTAGCGCCCCTTCGCAGCGCGCTGCCGCCGCTCGGGGGCATTGATCTCTCGCCGCTGATCGCCTTTTTTCTGCTGCGCTTGCTGGAGCGGGTGGTCTTTTCGTTCATCTCTTGGATCTTCTGACCTGCCACGCGGTGGGAACTAACCCCAGCTCATCCGCGCGCTGTCGTCACGAAATCCCGTAGACGTCTCAGTCCTTCCCGGATCGTAGCGATGTCGGTGGCATAGGAGATGCGGATATTGGTGTCGGCGCCGAAGGCTATCCCCGGCACGGTCGCCACCTGTTTCTCATCCAGGAGACGTTCGCAGAAGGTCATCGAGTCAAGCCCAATCGCTGCGATGTTGGGAAAGGCGTAGAAGGCTCCATGAGGTCGATCGCACGTGATGCCCGGTATCCTCTGGAGCTCCTCGACGATCAGATCTCTGCGCTGTTCAAAGACGATGCGCATCTGGACGATATCCGCCTGGAGGCCGTCAAACGCTGCCAGGGCGCCATGCTGCGCGAAGGTGTTGGCCCCGGAGGTGCTGTGAGACTGGAGCGAGGTCGCCGCTTTGATCACAGATGTGGGGCCGGCGGCGTAACCCAGCCGCCATCCGGTGGCTGCGAAGGCTTTGCTGAACCCGTTGATCGTGATCGTGCGGTTGAAAATCTCCTTGCCAAGACTGCCGATGCTGGTGTGTGTGAGCCCATCGTAGATCAGCTTCTCATAGATCTCATCAGTTACCACGACGAGATCATGGTCAACGATGACCTCGGCGAGGCGCGCGAGCTCCTCCGCCGTGTAGACCGCGCCGGTGGGATTTGAGGGGGAATTGAGGATCAGGACTCGGCTGCGCTCGGCGATCGATGCGGAGAGTTGATCCGGTGTGATCTTGAAATCCGTAGCCTCTGTCGTTGGGATCAGCTTGGGGATCGCGCCCGCGATCTTCACGATCTCGGGATAGGTCACCCAGGCTGGAGCGGGTATGAGCGCTTCGTCGCCTGGGTTAAGCAGGACCATCAGGGTGTTGAAGAGCGCTTGTTTACCTCCCGTCGTCACCATGACCTGGTCGGCGGTGTAGGATAGATTGTTGTCGGATCTGAGTTTGGCGGCGATGCGCTCCCGCAGCTCCGGAAGTCCGGCTGTCGGCGTATACTTCGTCTTGCCGGCGTCCAGGGCGTTCTTTGCCGCCTCGCGCATATGCGACGGGGTGACAAAGTCGGGCTCGCCGACGCTGAAGTCACAGACATCGAACCCTTGAGCCTTGAGAGACTTTGCCCGGCTGGAGATCGCAAAAGTCATGGAGGGGGAGATACGACTAACAAGATCCGAGAGCTGTATCACACTAGACTCCTTGTGTATAAGATTATGATCAGGCGAAGACATTTTACTCAAGCTTGCGCGCCGGTCAATGTATCCATCTCTGGATTTAGGACAGTTGGCTTTAAAGGAGGCGAACGCCATGGCATCGACCTGTCTTGCCACTTGGACTGAGGCTGTGCCTCTGATGCAAAAGGGCTATCACCGAAAGCTCCTCGACGAGGTCGATGCTCTGCGGGAATCGAGGGTGATCTACCCACCGCCGGGCCGCGTGCTCCGAGCTCTAGAGGCGACGCCCTTTGAAGCGGTGAAGGTGGTGATTGTGGGACAGGATCCCTATCACGGCGATGGACAGGCGGACGGCTTGGCTTTTTCGGTGCCGGAGGGGATCACGATGCCGCCATCGCTGCGCAATATCTTTCAAGAGATATCGGACGACGTCTACAACGCTGAACCTCGCGACTTCTCCACGGACCTCAGTCGATGGGCGGAGCAGGGCGTGTTGCTGCTGAACGCCAGCCTGACGGTCGAGGCCGGCAAGGCCGGCTCACACCGGGATCTCGGGTGGATGCGGCTGACAGATGAGATCATCGCTCGTCTTAGCATTGGACGTGAGCATCTGGTCTTTATGCTCTGGGGACGGTTCGCGCAATCCAAGGCGCCGTTGATTGACGATGACCGACATCTGGTCCTTCAGGCTCCGCATCCCTCCCCGCTCTCAGCCTACCGGGGGTTTTTCGGCTGCGCCCATTTCTCTCAGGCCAATGCCTATCTGGCGCAACATCACATGGCGCCGATCGAATGGTAGTTTGAGTGGGCATTTGAAACCTTATCCCGGTGGAGTTCGTATAGAGCATAGAGGTATTGTGGGATCGTGAGGTTTGCGTAATTGGGGCGCATTCCCTATAATGAAAAGCAGGGAAGGGGCAAGGTATGATTGAGGGTCTCCTTGATTTGGCATCTGCATTCGGGCTTTCTACCTCGGCGGGGTTGAATGCCTATATTCCTATGCTGACGGTTGCTTTGCTGGCGAAGTTCACGCAGCTGATAGAGCTACAGGAACCGTGGAGTGCGCTTACCAGCTGGTGGATCATCGTTCTGCTGGCGGTTCTCCTGGTCATTGAGGAGCTTGCCGACAAGATACCGGCTGTGGACACTGTCAATGATGTGATTCAGACGCTGATCCGCCCGACCGCGGGGGCCGTGCTATTTGCCGCTACGACTCAGTCAACCATCAACATGCATCCGGTCTTGGCCTTTGCCTGCGGTGTTGTGTTGGCGGGCACTGTCCACGTCGCTAAGGCCGGCGCGCGCCCCGTGGTCACGATGACGACGGCGGGCACGGCTAACCCCGTTGTCAGCACGGTTGAGGATATTATCTCCGCGGTGACCTCCTTCATCTCGGTGATCTTTCCCGTCTTGGTCGTTTTCTGGTTGATTTTGTTGGTAACCGCCGTTGTGCTTATCGTACGCTGGCGTCGCGAGCGCCCTAGAGCACGAAGCAAGCGTACAGAATCGTGATGTATCTACCGGTCCCGGAGATCTAGGGAGGATGGTATTGACAGCGGACCCGACAAGGAATCGGACGTGGCTGATCGTACGGGTGATCTAGCTGTTTTGCTCTTGTGTTGCTGCCTTATTTTGGTCGCCGGATGGTTCTTGGGAGATTATGTTCTGAAGTATCTGGAGGGCCTCGGGTACGATATCAACCTCTGCCTTCCGCTTTTTCTGTAGGGCGAGGGTGGGACTTGTGAACGTGGACGGATCTGTGCTCTAGACATCTCATTCAGAGAGAAGGAAGGTCACGATGAACGAAGAAGCGTCTTATGAGAAGGAAAACCTAGAACCGGAAGAATCTGAGGAGCAAGAGGCCTCCGCCGAGCAGGAGGAAGGGGCTGTCGTAACGCCGCCTCCTATCCCTGAAGACGTCGAGGCAGGCACCCCGCCACCGATTCCGCCGGAGCAGGAGGCCGATGTTGAGGTGACGGCAGGCGAAGAGGAGACGGTGACGCCACCGCCTTTACCTGCGGGCGAAGCCGTCGAACCGGAGACGGTGGTTGTGACGCCCGCGGCTGCCTATGAGGAGCAGGTGGAGGTGCCGTCGCCCTTTGATGAGGAGGAGACGGTGGAGCCAGTGACGCCCGAACCCGTTGAGCCGACCCCGGTCACCCCGGAGCCTGTGACGCCCACAGCCGGGGGTGGCCCGCAGCCGGTCACGCCGACGGCGGCGGAAGAAGCGACCGCGCCGACCAAGAAAGACAACACGGTGCTGATCATCGTGATTGTGGTCGTGGTGCTGCTCCTGCTGTGTTGCTGCTGCATTATCGCTCTGTTTGCACTGGGTGAGCTGCTTGAGGATCTGATGCGGGACATCGAGCGCAGCATGTGGCTCTTCTCGACCTTCCTGCCTTTGCGTCTGTAGGCCGGCGTGCACGGGCCGGATGTCGGCCCCGTGTCGCGCGTGATTGAGCCGGCTATAAGCACCCCAGGGGTCGACCCTGGGGTGCTTGTTGCTATAATATGACTATGGAGGTCAAAGAGGAACTACAGAAGACGCTGGACACCCTGCCGAAGAAACCCGGCGTCTATATCATGCGCAATGTCAAAGGCCGCGTGATCTATGTCGGCAAAGCAGTCAACGTTGCGAGCCGGGTGCGCTCCTATTTCCACGTCTCGGCTCAGGAGAACCCGAAGACCCGCCGGTTGGTGGGGGAGATCGACCGCATTGAGTGGATCATCACCGATTCGGAGGTCGAGGCGCTGATTCTCGAGGCGAACCTCATCAAGAAGCATCGACCGCGCTTCAACGTGCGCCTAAAGGACGACAAGCGCTATCCCTATCTCAAGGTGACGAACGAGGACTTCCCCAAAGTCCTGATTACCCGCCGTATGAAGCGGGATGGCGCGCGCTATTTCGGCCCTTACACCTCCACCAGCGCGTTGCGCGAGACGCTGGACTTGTTGCGGCGCCTCTTCCCCTACCGCACCTGTGATCGGGTGATCACCGGCAATGATCGTCGGGCCTGTCTTTACTACGATCTCAAGCTCTGCTTGGCCCCCTGCATCGGCGCCGCGGACAAGGCTGAATATGACGCGATGATTCATCATCTGATCAGGTTCATGGGGGGAGAGACCGAGGAGGTGATGGCGGCCCTGATGGAGGACATCCAAAAGGCTTCCAAGGACCTCAAATTTGAGCGCGCGGCACAGTTGCGAGATCGCTATCAGGCGCTCCAGCACGTGATGGAACGGCAGCGCATCATCACGACCGCCGCGACCAATCAGGATGTCATCGCCCTGGCCTGCGACAACGGCAACGCTTGCGTGGAAGTCTTTTTTGTGCGCAACGGCAAGCTGCTGGGGCGTGAGTATTTCGTGATGGAGGGCGGTGGATGTGAGGACGATGAGGAGATCGTCACGGCTTTCCTACAGCAGTTTTACACCGAGGCCGCGATGGTCCCGCCGGAGATCCTGTTGCCCGCTCAGGTAGCCGAGGCCGCGGTGATCGAGCAGTGGTTGCGCAATAAGCGAGGCGACGTGGTCTATCTCAACGTCCCTCGGGAGGGCCCTGGACGAGAGCTCCTCAACCTCGCGAGTGAGAACGCGACCGAGACGTTGCGCATGCTCAAGGCGCAGTGGGAGATGGATAAGCACCGCAGTGAGTCCGCGCTCAATGAGCTGGAGGAGGGCCTCTCATTGCCTCGGTCACCGGTGCGCATAGAATGCTACGATATCTCGACCACCCAGGGCGTGGAGGTGGTCGGCAGCATGGTCGTCTTCGAGCACGGCGTGGCCAAGAAGAGCCACTATCGCCGGTTCAAGATTCGTACGGTCGTGGGTCAGGATGACTTCGCCAGTATGCGCGAGGTCCTGATGCGGCGCTTCGACCGCTGGCGCCGTATCAGCAGTGGTGAGCTGCGGGGGACCCGGGGCAGCCAAGCGTGGGCCAAGTTACCTGACTTGTTGGTCGTGGATGGCGGGAAAGGGCAGCTGGGTGTCGCTTTTGAGGTGCTCGAGGCCTTTGAGCTGGAGGAGCAGGTGCCGGTGGTGGGCCTCGCCAAGCGTCATGAGGAGGTCTTTCTGCCGGATCGGCGCGTCCCGGTGCTCTTCGATCCCTCCGCACCGGGCATCTTACTCCTGCGGCGCATTCGCGATGAAGCCCACCGCTTTGCCATTACCTACCATCGCAAGCGCCGTCGTAAGCGAGGGCTGGCCTCCCAGATCGATGAGATACCCGGTATCGGACCCGTCAGGCGGAAGGCGCTTCTCAAGCATTTTGGATCGCTGCACGCCATTCAGACCGCGACGGAGGAGGAGCTGCAGGAGGTCGAGGGTATCTCCGAGGTGTTGGCCTCCAACATCCGAACGCATTTCGAGGTGCTGGCGAAGCAACGGGAGCGAGAACGCCAGGCCGTCGGCCAAGACTAGGGCCCGTTCTATAACTCTCAATCATCTGTCAACATTCAGTATATGATACTTAAGCACGCCCTAGCTAGGCAACACCCCAGATGGAGGTTCAAATATGGTGAAGCGTAAGCCACGCGACTGGTCACATTTCGCTCTTCTTCTCGTCGATGTTCAGCGGAGCTTCTGGCCGGTAGGCGGCAGGCCGGACTTCCCCGACTTCCCTGCCAACGTAGAGCGCCTGTTGGCTCTGTGCCGGACCGAAGGGCTGGAAGTAATCCATGTGCGCTCAAGGTTCAAGCCGGACAAATCCGATTGGATGCTCATGTACCGCCTTCGCGTTCCTGTCAGTCATCACCCATGCGTAGCCGGGCAGGAGGGAGAAGAGCCGGCGTCCTTTGCCGCTGAGGAATCCGGGGAGGTTGTTATCTTCAAGCAGACATTCGACGCATTTCATACGCCGAATCTGGTTCCCTATCTGCGCGAGAACGACAAGCGGGTCCTCTTGGTGGCCGGGCTGCTCACTTCGATTTGCGTCTTGTTCACCGCTGCATCGGCTGCCCAACTTGGTTTCCTCGCAGCCGTGGTAGAGGACTGCTGTGCTGACGACCCAAAGAAGCACGAACGCACACTGGATGAGTATCAGTTCATGTTTGACCGTACAACCACGGATGCCATCCGCAAACAACACTCCAATTGGCTCGCAGCTTTGGCAGAGCTTGATAGGCATGGTGTTTTTGCCTAGCCCCTGCTGCGCCTGACCGCCTGCGGCGGAGGACAGCGGCGGCAAAATGCAAACTAAGGTTTCAGCTTGCCGCGATTTGCGGAGCTACTGTTTTTCTGGCGAAAACAGGCATTCCCGCGGGCAATGATCTTGTATTTATGCGCTGCAACAGATCAGGTCGCGCCGTTCAGCCCGCGCAGGATGCGCTCCGGGGTGAAGGGGAATCGGTTGTACCAGACCCCCGTCGCATGCCTCAGCGCGTGGTGTAGGGCGGGCGCCACGGCGATGAACGGCATCTCCCCCATGCCCCGAGCGCCCCAGGGCCCGTTGGCCTCGGCGTTTTCAATGAGGATACTCTCGACCTCATCGGGTATATCCGCGATTGAGGGCATAAGGTAGGTGCTCAGGCTCTTCGAGAGTGGATACCCATGCTCCTCGATGAGGTGTTCTGTCGTAGCCCATCCTAGGGCTTGCACCACCGCGCCCTCGATCTGTCCCTCCACCATCCTCGGGTTGATGGCCCGACCCACGTCGTTGGCGCAGACGATCCGGGGATAGCGGCAGAGACCGGTCTCGCGGTCGACGACGACTTCGGCGGCGATGGCGGCATACCCGTAGGAGAAGTTGGGATGTCCGTAACCTGTCTCCGCGTCCATCTGCGTGGTTTTCGGCGCCAGGTAAGTATACTCGGCCTTGGTCGGTCGCTCCTCGGCTCGCCACTTCTCCAGCGCGATCTCAGAAATGCCCCGGATCGCGTTGCCGATCATAAACGTGGTCCGGGAAGCCGAGGCGGATCCCGAACTGCCGGTGATCGCGGTGTCGGCAGGTCGCAACTCAATCCGCTCAATAGCGACGTCCAGGGCCTCGGCGAACATCTGGCGGATGACCGTGCGGGCGCCCTGACCAACGTCGGCGCTAGCCGCGTAGGCGATGACCTTCTCGATCTCGGTGCCGCCGTGCAACTCCACGCCGGCCCATGCGTTCTCCTGGTAACCGAAGGAGAAGCCGACATTTTTGAAAGCCAGCGCGATGCCGATGCCGCGGCTTTCATAGGGCCGGTCGTTATCAGGTGGCTCGACCGTCGGTGCGATCCAGGTGCTGGGGGTCTCAGCTGCCTCTTCTGCACGATCGGCCTCGGCCGGTTGCCAACCCACAGCTTTCGCCGCCGCGACGAGTGACTCCTTCAGGCCGCGGGCATCGTCGGGAAGCGGCTTGCCCCAAGGCATCGGGTCACCGTCGCCCACCAGGTTTCGCAGTCGCAGGGTCACCGGGTCCATGTTCAGCGCCTCGGCTAGCTTGTTCATCTGCGATTCTGCGACGAAGTTGCCCTGTGGGGCACCGAAACCGCGGAAAGCCCCACCCGGTATGTTGTTGGTGTAGGCGGCGATCACATCGGTCTTCACATTGGGAATCCGGTACGGGCCGTTGACCGTCAGAACCGTGTTGCCCATCACCTTGTTGGTCGTATAGACATAGGCGCCGGCGTCCGCGAGCACCTCGGATTCCGCTGCCAGTAGCTGGCCCTTGCTGTTGGCGGCCCAGCGCGCTCGCGCGTAGACGCGATGGCGTTTGTGGTGGCCGATAATCGACTCCTCACGGCTCCACACAATCCTGACCGGTCGCTGGAGGCGCTGAACGGCCAGCGCAAGCACGATCTGCACGGACATGTCCTCCCGACCGCCGAAGGCTCCTCCGATGGCCGGGTAGATGACGCGGACCCGTTCCTCAGGAATGTCCAGAGCGTGGGCGATCTCCGCTCGATCCTCGTGAGCCCACTGTCCAGCGACCACGACCGTGATGCGCTCCTCGGTGTCGATGTAGGCCAACCCGGCCTCGGGTTGCAGATAAGCGTGCTCCTGTCCCGGGATTTCGTAGGTGCTCTCCACGATCACATCGGCCTCGGCGAAGGCTGCCTCTACGTCGCCCCGCCGGATACGATGCCGGCAGACCACATTGCCCTCGAAGACGAGTTCCGGATGCTCCGGGACCCCAGGATAAGGCGGGTGCAGATGCGGCGCCTCAGGCTTCAGAGCGTCGCGGGGATCTGTGATCACCGGGAGGTCCTCGTACGTCACCGATATGAGCTCAAGGGCCCGCTCGGCGGAATCCTCGTCCTCTGCAACGACGGCAGCGATCTGATCGCCCACAAACCGGACGACGTCAGTGCCCGGCTTGTCGCTACCCGGTCCGCACAGCACCGGTTGGTCTGGGTACTGGAGGCCGTACTCGTTGACCGGTACGTCTCGTGACGTGAAGACTGTGACAACACCCGGCACCGCTTCGGCCTCGGCAGTATCTACCTGCACAACGCGAGCGTGAGGGCGTCCTGCGAAGAGCAGTTTCATCACCAGGGTTTCCTCCAGGTCGATATCACCTGGATAGAGGGCCTTTCCGGTCACTTTGTCCCGGGCATCGGCGCGGGGCAGGGCGTGTCCGACGTAGTCTTCCGTCATGCCGGTCCTCCTTCGGTTTTTGTGGCGTCTTCTCTGCGAGCGCGGCTTATCTCACCACGTTGGAGACGATCCGTCTCCAGTGCCAAGATGCGCCGCAAGACCGCCACAGTGGTTGCGTAGGTGGGGTCCATGCCATAGTAGGACAGGTTGCGCGCTCCCAGGTTCTTGCCCTTGCTCATCGGGGTATCCGAGGCGTAGTGCAGCATGCCGATCTCAAAGGGCACGGGATAGAGATTGATGAGCTCATCCTCAGGATAGCGCCGGGGGCGGATAAATTCGTAGAGCGCCGAAAGGTAAGGCCCTGACTCCATTTCGACGTCGGTGTAACCTAGATGTAGGAAGGACTCCGTATACGTGCGATTTTGCAGGAACGTCCCGCGGACGGCGATAGCTCGCTGGTTATCGAGAACGTCACCGTAGACCAAAAAGGGCGCTACATCCGACGCCGTGAAGACGTTGTTGAAGAGATAGGTGTTGCTGGCGTGTTCGTCGTAGACCGCATTGGGGATGAGTACGTCGCCGATTCGACCGTTCAGGGTCGCTGCCTTGCCGATAATGTAGGCCCCGAGCAGCTCGCCCACGTTCACGGCGATGCGCGAGAGCAGGTGGTGGGCGGCAAACCCCAGCGGGTAATCGATGTTAAGGATAAGCGCATCACTCTCCTGGAGACACTCCACGGGCAGCTCATCCAAGACCCGCGGGTCCAGGCGATCGCGACGCACCTTCGACAACTCGATCAGTTGCAGCTGGAGATCGAAGGTGTGTTGGCTGGGAATGCGCGTCACACCCGCCTCACGCTCGAACTCCCCGCGCTCCTCCAGGAGCGCCTGCCCCTCAGGCGCCTGTAAGTACTTTTTCAAGATGTAGTAGAGGAAGTTGGACCAGTTGCTGGGCACTTTGCGCTGCTTGATGCGCTCGGCCTCCTCATACAGTTCCGGATCGGCCTTTGAGGCGAGGTAGTCCATCAACTCATCCTCGTGCTGCTGCGCGAAGCAGGTGATCATGTTCACGAGGCTGTGTGTGTTACTTGAGACGAAATAGATAGGACGCTCGGAGAGGTCGAAGGGCGCCAACTCGCTGATGCGATTCCACCATTTCTGAGTGGCGCGCAGATAGGCGACGTACGATCCCGCCAGCAGCGTGACGGACAGACGCTTGCGCTCGCTTGCGATGTTGGCCAGCAACTCGGGAAGATCGTCACCCCAGATCGTCTGCAGGCGCACCCAGTCGTCGTTGGAGAGGCGGAGCACCTCACGTACGCGCACGCAGACGTCATCATCCCATGCCTGCTCCACAATGCAGGATTGCAGGAGCTCGGTCAGTCCGGCGTCCAACCCGATCAGCGTGTGCATCTTGTTCCACTCGATCTGGAACGCCGTTAACATCGGCACGATATCGTCGACATCGGAGATGCTGGCAATATAGGCCGCGAGTGTCTCCTCGCCATCGTAGAACATGCGGCGCCGGCGAGCAGGCGCCTCTACTTCCTGCCAAGTCTCGACGTCAGGATAGCCGCGGCGGTGGAACACCTCATCGCTCTGCCCGAGCACCACCTGGCGCACGTCCAGAATCACGTTAGGTAGGCGAAGGCTGGTGTAGACAAATGCCGACATATCGGGCGCCATCTCTCCGGCGTCGGGATGTAGCAGAGACTCCATTGCTATATGGGTCTCCTCCAGCGTGCGGATCTGGACGGTGTCCGTCGTCCGCAGAAGGGAATAGTAGGTTCTCATATAGAGCGTGATTCTGTCGGCATCCCGCTTCGGGACAGTGCGTTTCATCGCTTGGCAGCCCTCTCAACAGCCTCAATAATCTTGTAGTAGCCGGTACAGCGACACAGGTTCCCGCTGAGGGCCGTCTTGATCTGAGTCCGACTTGGGCTCGGGAACTGCTCCAGCAGCTTCGCTGCGCTCATCACAAACCCCGGCGTGCAGTAACCACACTGCGCGGCGTCAGCGTCGATAAACGCTTGCTGCACGGGGTGCAGCGTGCCGTCCGCTGATAGTCCCTCGACGGTGGCGATGCAAGCGCCGTGTGCCCGAGGCGCAGGCACGAGACAGGCCAGGACGGCGATGCCATCGAGCCAAACGGTGCAAGCGCCACACTCTCCCTCCTCGCAACCGACTTTGGTGCCCGTCAGGCCCAGGTTCTCACGGAGTAAGCGAAGCAGCGTCTTGCCGTTCGCGCCCTGCAGCGTTACGTTCTCACCGTTGACCACCGTCTGGATGGGCTCGTCGCCATCCGCGTGGTGGGCGATAGTGGGGCCACTCAAACGCGGCCATCTTCGGGTGCTGCCCCACAATGTCACCATCTCAGACGGGGTGGGGAGGCCCATACGGATGTCGCCGTCTCGCATCCGTTTCAATCCCCGGCCCACGAGTGCCTTGACTTCCTCGCTCCGGAACCACGCCGATCCACGGACATCGTCGATGGGCCGCGTAGCCTCGGCCGCGCGACCGGCGGCTTCGCGTATCCGGGCGTCGGTCATCGGCCCCCCGACGAGGGATGATTCGGCTTCCGGGGCTCGGATGATCGTCGGCGCTACGCCCCCCAGGGCGATGCGCGCCTCGGTCACGATATCGTTGCCGCCCTTGGTCACCATCATCGCCACGTTAACCACTGAGATCGCCAGTTCGCGGCGCAAAGTCAGTCTGAGGAAAATCCCCTGCTGCTTATCTTCGGGCTTGGGAACGGCGATGTCCACGAGCATCTCGTCGGATGCCATCGTGTTGTGCCGGACATCCACGTAGAACTCTCCGATGGGGACCGTACGCGTGCCGCGTTCACTGCGCAGGGTGACGGTGGCGTTCAGAGCGTTCAGCGCCGGGATCGTGTCGTTGGCCGGAGACGCAGTTATGATGTTGCCGGCGATCGTTCCCCGATTGCGGAGCGCCGGAGCTCCGACCGCCCAGCACGCTTGCGCCAAGGGCAGTGCCTGCTCCTGGATCAGCTTGGATCTCGCGGCCTGGGCGTGGGTGACCATCGGACCAATGTGAATGTGATCTTCTTCCTCGCGGATCGCGTCTAGCCCGCCCACGCGCGTAATGTCGATCAGGACCGGCGGTGTCCGCGTCCCGTGCTCAATCTCGACGATAAGGTCCGTGCCTCCGGCGACGATGCGCGCTTGCTCGCCGTGCTCGCTGAGGAGCCGAATGGCATCCTCCAACGAGGTTGCGGTGTAGTAGACGTCCCAAAGCTTCATAGGTAACTCCTTGCCGGTCCTGGATTGAGACGTCGCCTACTCCTTGCGACGCACCTCTCGGACGGTGTAAAGCGGCCGCTCGCGCACCTCATTGTAGATGCGCCCGATATACTCTCCCAGGATACCGATCATCATGAGCTGTACGCCTCCGAGGAAAAGCACGAGGCTTGCGGTTAACCCCTGACCGGCCAAGGGCGCTGTGCCTCCCAATCTGATGATGAAGAGGACAAGAGCCATTGCGAGTCCCAAGGCGGTCGCTGCAAAGCCCGACCACAGGGAGAGTTTGAGCGGCACCATCGAGAAGCCGGTGATTGCATCGATGGCGAGGCGGACCATCTTGCGAACGGTGTATTTGGTCGCCCCGGCCTTTCGCGCCAGCCGCCGATACGGCACGCCAATCTGTCGGAAGCCGACCCAGGAGGCCATAGCCCGGACAAACCGATGATGCTCACGCATGGATCGTAGATACGCAAGGGCCCGTCGGTCAAGGAGTCTGAAATCACCGGCCTCCATCGGAATGGTCACGCTGGTGAGGGCCTGGATCATACGATAGAAGAGATCGGCGGTGAAGATCTTAAACCAGCTTTCGCCTTCACGCTCCGAACGTACAGCATAGACGATCTCGTAGCCCTGTTCCCATCGATCGATGAGATCGGGGATGACCTCGGGCGGATCCTGCAGATCCGAGTCGATCGTCACCACGGCGTCGCCGCGTGCGTAGTCCATGCCGGCTGTAATGGCCAGTTGGTGCCCGAAGTTCCGTGCGAAGTGGACCACCACGACGTGATCGGGATCCTCCTCGTGGAGCGCGTTCAGCAGCTCCGGCGACTGATCCCGGCTGCCGTCGTTGATGAGCACCAGTTCCCAGGGATCGCCGCGGCGTTCCATCACAGCCCTCACCCGTTCGTAGAACTCGCGGATGAGCTGTTCCTCATTGTAGACCGGGGCTACTACGGAGACACGTGGTTCCATACCGTTCACCTCAATTGGATCAGAGTTGGATTAGACAAGCGATCGTGGAAGTCCCTATATCCGGCGGCGATGGGACTGCGTTCCACGATTGCAGGTAGTATACCTTCTGAAGGCGCTCTGTAAAGACGTGATTCAGCTTTCCAGTAGCCCGACACGCTCATTGAACTCCCGGATCAAGTCGTCGATGGGTTCGACCTGGTCTTGGATGCGTTCCCAATAGTCGTCCTGATACCATTGCGCCTGGATCTGGTCGTAGGTCTTACCCTGTTGCTCGACCCAGGTGTAGTACTTGAGATTGTGCACGCGTTGGCGCTCCGGGTAGGTAAGCTCGATCATATGGCTGGTGTCCTCACCCAGCAGGTAGCGCTCATAATCCGCCGCGGCGTCCGATTCAGTGTAGTCGCCGTGCTGTTGCCAAAGCTCGGCCAGCCGACTTTGGTAAAGCTCCATCGAGTCCGTCCACACGGTCATGATGACGTCACGGCTGGTAAGCTCAAACCATTTCGCGAATTTGATCGCCGAGAGGACATTGGCCACGCTGGAGATACCCATCAGGTCAAGTTGATCGACGAACTCCCCCGGCACGCCCCGGCTTTTGAGATAGGCGCGTCCCACAGGCTCGTTGAAGAGCCGGATGAGGTCGACGGTCGCTTGGTCATCGATGGCGGTGATGAGGTCGGTATTGCGCACGTTGTGGATCCACGGCACGTGCTTATCGCCGATGCCCTCGATCCGGTGAGCGCCGAAGCCGTTCCTGAGCAGCGTTGGACACTGCAACGCCTCGCTGGCCACGACCTTGATGGTGGGAAAGCGCTGCTTCAGATAATCACCGCAGCCGATGGTGCCGCCCGAACCGGTGGTCAAGGCGACGCCTGCGAACCGGTCCCCGGCGCGCATCTCCTGGGCCAATACTTCCTCCATAGCGTGACCCGTTACCTCGTAGTGCCAGAGGTGGTTGCCGAACTCGTCAAACTGGTTGAAGATGACGACCGCGTCACCCCGTTCTCGCTTCAGTTCGTTGCATTTGTCAAAGATCTCCTTGACGTTGGACTCGGTACCGGGCGTCGCGATCACCTCTCCAGACACGTTGGCCAGCCACTCAAAGCGCTCGCGGCTCATCCCCTTGGGCAGAATCGCCACGGATTGACAGGCCAGCAGCGTGGCGTCGTAGGCACCACCCCGGCAGTAGTTGCCCGTCGAGGGCCAAACCGCTTTCTGCCAGGAGGGATCGAACTGTCCCGTGATGAGTCGCGGCACCAGGCAGCCGAAAGCAGCGCCCACCTTGTGTGCACCCGTCGGGAACCATTTGCCGACCAAAGTGATAATCCGGGCTTCAACGCCGGTTAGAGCGGGGGGAATCTCGATGTAGTTGACGCCGTCGAAGCCCCCACCTTCCGGCACAGGCTCGTTTTTCCAGGTGATGCGGAAGAGGTTCTCCGGCGTGATGTCCCACAAGCCGATTTCGGCAAGGTCGGCTTTCATCTGCTCAGGTATCAGCGATGGATCCTTCTGTTGTGCGAAGGTTGGGATGATGATGCCGCGCTCCCGGGCGCGCTCAACGGCGTGTTCCAGCCCTCGGCGGT
>JBNGDU010000129.1:0-25178 GCA_049975025.1 Anaerolineae bacterium | reverse complement strand
TGCTTGAGGAGCCGCTGAAGGGCGTATTGGATCTTCGCAACTACATCGACGGAGAGTGGATGGAATCAGAGGGCGATACCCGCGAGATCGTGAATCCTGCCACGATGGAGACGATCGGCCGGGTCCCGATGTCAACGGACGCTGAGTTCGACGCCGCGGTGGCGGCTGCGAAAGCGGCTTTCCCCGAGTGGCGGCGAACGCCGCCGCTGGCTCGTGCCCGTTGTCTCTTCCGTCTGAAGGAGTTGCTTGAGGAGAACTTCGAGGAGCTCAGCCGCATTCAGACGATGGAGCACGGTAAGACGATCGACGAATCCCGTGGCGAGACTCGGCGGGGTATCGAGATGGTGGAGGTCGCCACCGGGATCCCCAGCTTGATGATGGGTTACAACTTGGAGGACGTCGCCAGCGGCATAGATGAGTACCTGATCCGGCAACCGTTGGGTGTCTTCGGCATCATCGCCCCCTTCAACTTCCCCTTTATGGTGCCCCTCTGGTTCGCGCCCTTCGCGGTGGCGACCGGCAACTGCATCGTGGTCAAACCCTCTCCCAAAGATCCCATCAGCCAGGTGAAGATCGTGGAGCTTGCGGAGGAGGCCGGCATCCCTGAGGGGGTCTGGAACTTGGTCCATGGCGACCGGGAGGTCGCCTCTGCGATGATCGACCATCCCGACATCGAAGGCGTCTGCTTTGTGGGCTCCACCCCGGTGGGCCGGCAGGTCTACGAGCGCTGCGGAGCCCGGGGCAAGCGCGTGATCTGCCAGTGCGGGGCTAAGAACTTCGCGGTCGTCATGCCCGATGCCGACGTCGAGCGGTCGGTCGCATCGCTGATGACCTCCTTCTTCGGCAACACCGGACAGAGGTGCCTGGCTAACGCGAATCTGGTGGTCGTGGGCGAGGGCCTGGACGCGGACGCCCAGGATGCCTTCTACCGGCGGGTCGTGGATGCCTTCGTCGAGAGGGCCTCGGGCATCACGATCGGCTATGGGCTTGATGAGTCCGTGCAGATGGGGCCGATCAAGGGTGAGGCTAGCAAAGCGCGGGTCCTGAACTACATCCAGAGGGGCATTGACGAGGGGGCCACCTTGCGGCTCGACGGGCGTAGCTTTGAGCTCGTGAGCGATCTACCCGACGATTGTTTCATCGGGCCGACGGTCTTCGAGGATGTGACGCCTGAGATGACCATTGCCCAGGAGGAGATTTTCGGTCCGGTGGCGAGCGTCTTGAGGGCCGCGAGCCTGGATGCGGCGATCGAGATGATTCACACGAATCCTTACGGTAATGCCGCCTCCATCTTCACGCGAAGCGGAAAGTGGGCGCGGGAATTCCAGTACCGGGTGAACTGCGGCAACATCGGGGTCAACGTCGGTGTCGCGGCGCCGATGGCTTTCTTCCCCTTCTCGGGTATGAGGGATTCCTTCTACGGCGATCTTCATGGACAGGGACGGGAGGCCGTGCGGTTCTTCACCGAGAGTAAAATCGTGATCCAGAGGTGGTTCTAGATGAGCGCCGAAAACCTCACGGCGTCAGCGATCGTGCGCTTCGCCGTGGAGCTAGAGGCTGACTCGGCGGCCTTCTATGAGCAGCTGGCCCGGCATCTGCCCCAACACGAGGCGGTCTTCATCCGCTTTGCGGAGGCGTGCATCAAGACGGCGAGACAGGTGCAGAGGACCTATCAAGAGACGGTCACCGACGCGCTGGAGACCGGATTCGCCTTCGAGGGATTGCGGCTGGGGGACTACCAGGTCGACCTTGTCCAGTTTGAACCGCGTTCGGACTCTGCCACCGATCCGGACGATGTCGCGGAGGCGCTGGAGCGAGCGTTGGCGCTGGAGAGAACCGCGATCGCTTTCTATCAGGACGTGACCGATCGGAGTTCGGGTCTGCTGGCCACGATCCCAAGGGCCTTCAACCGCGCGGCGCGTATCCGGCGCCGGCGCTGTGAGGTGTTGTCTGGGCTTGCCTGACCTGAGCCGGCGGCCTCTTCAGCCTTTGTCAAGCTCTGTTGAGTATATTGTGAATAGTTAATATTGACAACAACTATACAATAGTGTATACTGATAGAAGTTCAGAGGGCCGCAAAGCGGCGTGGGCTGGGGCAGATTTCCCGATCAAGACTCAATCGAATAGGAGGGTTCAATGGACAACAAGACGCTGCGCTGGATTAACATCATCGCGACCGTCGCAACACTTACGGTCAATTTCCTGGCGAATGCCTTGCCCATCAACGGGCTGACCACCGGGGAGGTCTCCGACCGGTTCGACATTTACTTCGTGCCGGCGGGTTATGTCTTCTCAATCTGGGGCCTGATTTACCTCGGCCTCATCGCGTTTACTATCTATCAGGCGCTGCCCTCGCAAGAGGACAACCCCCACGTGCAGCGCATCGGTTTGTTCTACGCGCTGAGTGGAGTGGCTAACATCGCCTGGATCTTCCTCTGGCACTATGAGCGTTTCAGGCTAACACTTCCCTTTCTGGCCCTCCTCCTGGTCTCGCTGATCATCATCTTCCTGAAGCTCTGGTCGGGACGAGACAAGCTTTCACTTGCCGATCGCTGGGCGATTCTGGTGCCGTTCAGCATCTATTTGGGTTGGGCCAGTGTCGCAACGGTGGCTAACGCGACTCAACTCCTCTACTTCCTCGACTGGGGTGGGTGGGGAATCAGTCCCGAGGTGTGGGCGGTCATCATGTTGATCGTGGCAGCGGGTATCGCTCTCGCGATGGCTATCCGGCATGCCAGCATCGCCTACACGGCGGTCTTCGTCTGGGCCTATGCCGGTATCGCTGCGAAGCACTGGGGAACGCCGATCGTGGGTATCACCGCGGCGGTGCTGGCCGGCGTCATCGCGATCGCGATGGTCGCTTCGATCCCCCGCAGGCAGCAAGTCTGGGCCACGGGCTGACGCTTTCCATCGGATATGGGTCTATGAAGCGGCTGAGCTTGAAAGCTCAGCCGCTTCTCCTTGCTCAGGGTTCGTAACCCCAGGTATCGCGTATAATAGGGTAGAGAGACCTGATGAACACCTGATCCGGGCGTGGATCGCCGCTCTTCTTCGTGTCACGCGTGCTGAAGCCGTCTGTAAGGGAAGTCGTCATGGATTCACTTCTGAAGACCAAAGTTGCGTTGCCCGTAATCCGGCGCAATCTTGTGAGGCGTCCGCGACTCCTATCGCAATTGGAGCGCGGTCTCCGACGGCGACTCACACTCGTGTCAGCCCCCGCGGGTTTTGGCAAGACGACACTGCTCGCGGCTTGGGCGAAGGACACACAAGCACGTGTGGCGTGGCTTTCCCTCGATGAGAGCGACAACGATCCCGTGCGGTTTCTAGACTACGTCACGGGAGCTCTCGAGACTGTGGATGTGGGAGGCGAAAACGGCATTCAGGTCGGCATCGAGGCGGGTCGTCCCCTCCAGCTGGAGCAGATGGCTACCGCCTTGATCAATCAAATCGACGGCATTTCTGAAGAACTTGTGCTTGTGCTCGATGACTACCATCTGATTGTAGACGCTGCCGTGCACGATCTGGTCACGTTCCTGCTGGAGCATCTCCCCTCGAATCTCCATCTCGTCATCGCAACCCGCGCCGATCCGCCCCTGCCGTTGGCACGTCTGAGGGGGCGGGGACAGATCAACGAGATCCGCGCCAGCGATCTTCGCTTCACGCAGGAAGAGGCGATCGCGTTCCTCAACGAGGTCATGGGTCTGGATTTGGCGTTGGCGGACGTCGCACGTCTGACGCACCGCACCGAAGGATGGGTGGTCGGCCTGCAGATGGCCGCCCTCTCTATGCAGGGGCGGCGGGATCTCTCCTCCTTCATTCAGGCCTTTGAAGGCAGCCATCGCTATATTATGGACTATCTTATGGCTGAGGTGCTGGAGCAACAGCCTGAGCCGGTTCAGGCCTTTCTGCTCCAAACGTCCATTCTGGATCAGCTTACAGCCCCCCTTTGCGACGCTGTGCGCGGGGGGACGAAAGACGCACAGGCCGTGCTGGAGTCCCTGGAGCGAAGCAATCTCTTCATCTTACCTTTGGATGATCGCCGCGAGTGGTTTAGATACCATCGGCTCTTCGCCGATTTGCTGCGTCGCCGGCTGGAGCGAGATGAGCCTGCTTTGGCGCCGGAGTTCCATCGCCGGGCGGCTCAATGGTACGCAGCGCACGGGATGCAGGCCGAGGCGATAGAACACGTGTTGGCGATCGAAGACTTCGACTGGGCGGCGGACCTCATCGCGACGACCGCGGAAGCGACCCTGGCCAGGAGCGAACTGGCCACATTTCGTCGCTGGTTAGCGCCTCTCCCCGAGGAAGAGATCTGCCGCAGGCCGGACCTCTGTATTTACCAAGCATGGGCATTGTTCTGGAGCGGGCGCCAAATCGATGAGGTTGAGAGATGGCTGGGTCGCCTGACGGAGCTTGAGGACCATCAGGTGGGCCAGGTTGCCGTGCTCCGCGCGCTGATGTCGCTGTACCGGGGTATGCTGCCCGAGACGGCAGCCCAGGTGCGCGTAGCTGTCGACCACCTCGAGTCGGATGATGTGTTGTTCCGGGGCATGGTCTCGGCGCTGGACGTATTTGTGCTACTCGACGAAGGTGATATCTCGCCTGCTGACGAGGAGTTCCTGAATCACATCGCGCGGGAAGCGGCGGCTTTGGGCAACATCATGGCTGCCGTGATCACGCTTTCGGCTCTGGGCGAGTCACACGTGCGGCAGGGCCGGCTCGCGGAGGCTGAAGTTGCTTACCGGCGGGCTGTGGATCTTGCCGACGATGGACGCGGGGGCTTGCTTCCGGCGGCAGGCCAAGCTCTGACCGGGTTGGGCGTGGTAGCCTTGATGCGCAATGAGTTGGCGCTCGCTCTGGATTTCCTTCAGAAGGGGGTGGAGTTGGGGCGAAGCGCCGGGCAAATCGTGGCGTTGGACGGTTTGGTCTATCTGGCGCGCGCACAGCAGGCGGCGGGTGACCCAGCCGGAGCTCAAGCGACGCTTGGCGAAGCTATGAATCTGGCGATTCAGTTCGATGCAACTGACGTGGATGATAGGATGGTCGGCATCGAGCAGGCCAGATCTTCGGTGCTGCGGGGTGATTTGGCTCCGGCGCACGCCTGGGCCGAGGAGCATGGACTGGCGGCTGGCACCCGCTTCTATCCACCGGAGAGCCGCGAGGCGCGATTTCGGAAGTACGAACTGATCGTGGCGGCCCGCGTCTATCTCGCCGAAGGCCGCTACGAAGAAGCGCTGCAGGCAGTGAAGCTGGCCCAGTCACCTATCGAGGCTCGAGGACGGAGGGTAGCTCTTGCAGAGCTGTTGCTGCTCAAGGCCTTGGCTCACGATCGCCTCAAGGATGCGTCCTCAGCACTGGAGGCCCTTGAGCGGGCCCTCGGTCTGGCCGCGCCCGGCGGTTACATCCGGGTCTTCCTGGATGCAGGCGCCGACCTGCTTCCACTGCTGCGACAGGCCTTGGCTCAAGGTATCACGCCTACGTTCACGAGGCGCGTTGTAGCAGCTCTCGCGGGCGTCACGACTCCCGAGGAGAGCCAGCGCGCTTCAGGAGCCCGCGTGTCCCAGCCCGTCGCTTTGATCGAACCCCTCACGGAACGCGAGCTCGAGGTCCTGGCGCTATTGCCCAGCCACCTCTCCAGCTCAGAGATCGCCGATCGTCTCTATATCGCTACCAGTACCGCGCGGACGCATATCAAAAACGTCTACGGCAAGCTCGCCGTTCATAGCCGGGACGAGGCGGTTCAGCGCGCCCGCGAACTGGGCCTTATCTAGATATCGCCGGATCGATCCCTTCTCATCACGCGATCTACCAGGCCTGGGTCTGGTAGCCCTCTGGGAGCATAGCGTATGTATCCCCCACTGAATCCCCTATGTTGGGGGATGCGATGCCACCTATGTTGCTGCTATCCTGTATACAGTTGAACAAGGCGCGGCTTCGAGGATCTGATGTCGTTTCGACAGACCGCCTGTCAGATGACCTCCGGGGGTGTCGCGAGCTGATTATTCTCAGGGGATAGGAGACGATGGATAGCTCTAGGTGCATAAGGTATGAGATCAAGGTGGAGGGCGTTTTGGACCCAGAGTGGTCCAGCTGGTTCGACAGTCTGAGTCTTGTTCGGGAAAGCGGCGATCCGACATTGACCACGCTCAGCGGCGTTTTCGATCAGTCGGCGCTACGCGGTGTCCTAAACAGGATCTGGGACCTGAACCTGACGTTGATCTCCGTTGTGGCACAGTGGGAGATCCAGGAATCTGAGTTATTGCAGGGAGGCCACGATGGGTAGATACGTTGTTCCATTGGACAGTCCGGGGGCAGATATTGCGACCGTAGGCGGCAAAGGAGCTTCTCTTGCCCGGATGGTGAGGTCCGGCTTGCCCGTGCCGGAGGGTTTCGGCGTGACGACCACAGCTTATCGGGAATTCGTGGAAGCCAACAACTTACAGCCCCTCATTACAGCAGCTCTGGACCAGGTGGATGTCGGGAGTCCGGAGCAACTAGACGCAGTATCTCAGACGATCCGAGGGCTCTTCGACGCTTCTGTGATGCCTTTGGCGATCGCCACGGCAATCGATGAGGCCTACGCCGACCTTGATGAGCAGCCGCCGGCGGTTGCTGTGCGCTCCTCCGCGACCGCCGAGGATCTGCCGGAGGCCTCTTTTGCCGGACAGCAGGAGACCTACCTCAATGTCAAGGGGGAGCAGGCTGTTCGCGATGCCGTGAAACGCTGTTGGGCCTCGCTGTGGACGGCACGGGCCATCGGTTACCGCCGGCAGAAAGGCGTTGAACCGGAAGATCTCAGTCTTGCCGTCGTGGTGCAAAGGTTGGTACCTGCGGATGCTGCCGGCGTGATGTTCACGGCCAATCCCGTCAACGGAAGGCGCGACGAATTGCTCATCAGCGCGGCTTGGGGCCTCGGCGAGTCAGTCGTCGGCGGCAACATCACCCCTGATGACATAACCGTCGACAAGGAGAGTCTGATCGTACTCGAGCGGGAGACGGCGGAGAAGGATGTGATGACGGTGCTCGCGGATTCCGGCACCCAGGAACAGTCGGTACCCGAGGACAAGCGCCGCTTGCCTGTGCTCGACGACGTGCAGGTGACCGAACTGGCACGCATCGGCGTTGAGATCGAGGCGCTTTACGAGCAGCCCATGGACATCGAGTGGGCCCGGGTTGGTGACGACTTCGCGATTGTCCAGGCCCGCCCGATCACGGCGTTGCCGGAACCCTCCGCTCCGCCGCCTGAGACGTGGCCCATGCCCGATCCCAAGGGACAGTACATCCGCACCAGCATCATCGACTTCCTGCCAGATCCTCTATCGCCTCTGTTCGAGACCCTGGGGCTGGCTGTGATCAACAAGGGATTCCACGATCTTGTCGTGTACATTGGCGGCCCGCGAGATGCATTACCGGATGAGATGTTCACTACCATCAATGGCTACGCCTACATGGTCCTCAACTTCACCCTAGCTCAGTGGTGGAAGCTGACGGTGGGCATAGGTCCGGGGATCCCACGCATGTTGCGCACGGGCAAAGAGCGTTGGCTTGAGGACGCGCGTCCTCGGTATTTGGAGGTCGTCAACCGGTGGCAGGCACGCGCCTTGGCGGATCTGGCGCCGTCGGAGATCTTGGATGGCGCGTGGGAAATCCTTGACGCGATGGATTACTACCTTGGCACACTACAATCCGGCATCATGGGCAACGCGGCCTTCACCGAAGGCGTCTTCACCATGGTCTACGACAAGCTGATCAAGCGGGAGGGAGATCCTGATGCGCCGACCTTCCTGCTGGGATTTGAGAGCACGCCTATTCGGGCCGAGACGGATCTCTACGACCTAGGCCGGTGGATCCGCGACAGGGAGGCGCTGGCTGCTTACGTGCGGAGCACTCGACCCGAGCAGCTCGCCGACGATCTGGCGTCTGATCGTGTGCCTGAGACAGTGCCTGGCGGAGACTGGCACGCGTGGCAGCAGCGCTTTCAAGACCATCTCGAGACCTATGGTCACTCGATCTACAGCCTCGACTTCGCCACGCCTGTGCCCGCCGACGATCCGGAGACGACGTTACGGACGCTGCAGCACTACGTGCGAGGGAAGGGCGTCGATCCCCAGGAGCGCCGTCAGCGACTGGTCGAGCGTCGCGAGCAGGCCACAGAGGCGGTGGCGAGCAGGCTGCGAGGGCTGAGACTCCGTTGGTTCCGCAAGACCCTACGACGGGCGCAGGACCACGCGCCCCTACGAGAGGACGCGATCGCCGACATCGGCCTCGGCTATCCACGTCTGCGGGCGATGCTCAGGGAGCTGGGGAGCCGTTTCGTGGGCGCGGGCGCGGTGAGAACTGCGACCGATGTCTTCTGGCTCTACCACGACGAGGTCGAGCTGGGCGCGCGGTCCCTGGAGCGTAGTGCGGCGCTGCCTGATTGGCGCGATCAGGTCGAGGAACGCAAGATGACCTGGCGGGGTGAGAACTGTGTCACGCCGCCGCCGCAACTCCCGCCGAAGGGGAAGGTCCTAGGACTCGACGCCGGCGCCTTTATCGCCGCGGAGGCCGAGCAGCAGGACGGCTCGATCATCAAGGGGCTCGGCGCGAGCCCGGGACGGGTCACCGCGACGGCGCGCGTGCTCGGCGGCCCGGAGGATTTCAATCAGATGGAGCCCGGTGACATCCTCGTGGCGGCGATCACCACACCGGCGTGGACGCCGCTTTTCGCGATGGCCTCCGGCATTGTCACCGACATCGGCGGCCCGATGAGCCACGGCTCCATCGTGGCCCGAGAGTACAGCATCCCCGCCGTGCTGGGCACCGGTGTGGCCACTCGGCGGATTCGAAGCGGTATGACGGTGACGGTCAACGGCGACACCGGCCAGGTGGTGCTCGAGGGTTATCAGGACGAAGGGGCAGCTCCATAGAGTCCGTGCTTGGGCCCCCAGCACCGGCGAAACGGGAGGTACAGATTATGGAGACCGCAGGTCGGCGCACGAAGACGGCAGGTCGGCGCACGCTTATCGTGCTCTCCTTTGTGCTTGTCGTGGTGATGTTGGGCTACGGCATGGTCATTCCCATCTTTCCCTTCTACATCGAGCGGCTGGGCGGCAGCGGTCGCGAGATGGGTATACTGGTGGCCCTCGCCGCGCTGACGGAATTGCTCTTCGGTCCCATGTGGGGCAGTCTCTCTGACCGTGTGGGACGTAAGCCGGTCCTGGCTGTGGGGATCTTCGGCTATGCGCTTTCGTTGGTGCTGATGGGCTTAGCTCAGCGGATGTGGATGCTGGTGGCCGGTCGGGCGCTGTCGGGCGTCCTCTCCTCGGCCACAATGCCGACAGCGATGGCGTACGTTGGAGAGAGCACCTCCGAGGAGGAGCGTGGCGGCGGCATCGGCATCTTGGGATCCGCCGCCGGTCTGGGCGTGATCCTCGGACCGGGCATCGGCGGCTGGCTGGGCAGCGATTCGCTGAGCCTGCCCTTCTTCATCGGCGCAGGTCTGGCCTTCGTCGCGCTGCTGCTGGTCGGCTTGCTGCTGCCTCGAGCCTCGTCCCAGACCACCGAAACCACCGATCAGGCGTCGGAAGCCCCGGCGGACGTACCTGAGAAGGCACGGCGATTACAGACAATCCTGAGACCGCGCCGCATCCGGCGGGCCTTGCGGGGACCGGCTGGTTTTCCGCTTCTGCTGCTATTCATCGTGAGCTTCGGCCTCGCGAACTTCGAGGCTGTCTTCGGGCTCTATGCCGCCCAGAAGTTCGGCTACGGGCCCGAGCGGGTAGGCACGATCATCGTGGTCATCGGGGTGGTGACGACGTTAGGCAAGGGGCTGCTCACCGGCCCGTTGACCAAGCGATGGGGCGAGGGCCTGGTCATCAAAGGCTCTATGTTGGCCGGGGCGATCGGATACCTCGTTCTTTTGGCCGCTTACAATTACGTAACGGTGTTGTTGGCGACGGGGCTGTTCATCCTCTCCAAGACCGTCCTCCGCCCGGCGCTGCTCTCGCTGATCTCCAAGCGGTCTGATGGTGAGCTCGGGGCCATGATGGGGCTCGGCAACACGTCGATCAACTTAGGACGCGTCGTAGGTCCCGTATGGGCAGGATTCGCCTTCGACCTCAACATCCGCTACCCTTATCTGAGTGGCGCCGGGGTGCTGGCGTTGGGATTCCTGGTCAGTATTCTGGGTCTCGCGGGTTGCACGGGCGGGAGTAATCCCTAGAATCCCGAGCCTTCGGCCTCGCCCGGCCTCCCGTCTCAGAGCATCGAGGATGGCGCAGCCGTCGTTTGCCAATCGCGCCGGAACCATGCTACAATCATCTGGTGGTGCCGCAACGGTCTACGGGCGACGTGCAGACAAGATGCCCACGATCCCCCTGTGGCAACTGCGCGAATTCCTCAGCGTTCGATGCCCGAGGGCAGGCGCGACCTGCATGATTCACAAGGAGAGTCAATGAAGAAGAACGTGATCGTGATTATGAATGACAGTTTGCGGCGAGATCACGTCAACTGCTACGACGTGCAGCCGCCGTGGCCGCGTCCGGGCCACGAGGGTGATCCCTTTATCCGGACGCCCAATCTGGACCGCTTGGCTGCTGATGCGATGCTCTTCGACCGCTACTACATCGCCTCCTACCCCACAGTACCCAACCGCACCGACCTTTACACGGGGCGTTTTGGCTTCTGCTATCGCGGTTGGCAGCCTCTGGAGCCCTCGGATGTGATCCTTCCCGAGATTCTCAAGCGGCATGGCTACACCACCGCCATCTTCTTCGACACGCCGCCTCTGGCGCATAACAACTACAACTTCACGCGCGGCTACGATGCCTGGCGGTGGATCCGCGGTCAGATGGGCGACCGGTACATCACCGATCCCCAGGTGCCGACGCCTATCCCGGCGGACAAGCACAAGGTACGCAATCTCAACGGCACGCGGATGTACCTCCGTAACCAGCGCGATCGGCAGGTGGAGCGGGACTACCTGGCACCCCGGACGCTCTCGAGTGCCGCCGAGTGGTTGGAGCGAAACGCCACGCAAGACGGCTTCATCCTCTGGGTGGACACGTGGGATCCCCACGAGCCGTTCGATCCCCCGCCGCACTACCTGGCGATGTACGATAGGCCGGGCTACGACGGACAGCACATCATCTTTCCTCAGTATGGTCACCGTGACTACATGACACCGGAGGAGCTTGACCACGTCCGGGCGCTGTACGCGGGCGAGGTAACGATGTGCGACACATGGGTTGGCTACCTTCTGGACACGGTTGAGCGGCTAGGGTTGCTCGACAGCACCCTGATCGTCTATATGAGCGATCACGGTCACCTGTTCGGCGATCACGGCCTGGAGGGCAAGCCCGGCGGTCAGCTCGGCAAACTCTACGAGGTCACGACGCGCATCCCGTTGATCATCCGCCACCCCGAAGGCCTCGGCGCCGGTGAGCGCATCCAGCCCGTGGTGCAGCCGCCGGATATCATGCCGACGATTCTGGACTTCCTGGACGTACCGATCCCCGAGACGGTCCAGGCGCAGTCGATCTGGCCGATGGTCCGAGGGGAGGTGCCGCGAGTCCACGAGTACGCTTTCTCCGGACGTTTTCCTCTTGGCACGATGTACAGTTACACCGCCGCGGCCTTCGACGGCTGGGCAGGTCCCGACCGCATCGCCAGCGCCCTGACCGTCAGCGACGAGAGCTGGGCCTACATTTGCTCCCCGGAGACGTGGCCCTCGCTGCTCTTCGGCCTCCGGGATGACCCGGACCAATTGAACAACGTGATCGATGACTACCCGGAGGTCGCGGAGCGGATGCACGCAGCTCTGCTCTCCTTCCTACAGGAGAACGGCGCGCCGCTGGAACGTATTGCTAAGTTCTCCAAGGTATAAGGACGTGTTATGGACCCCGATACGATTGTCTATCTGATTCGAGACCGCCGCAATAACGTTATCGTGTTAACCAGTCGCGAGGAGGCCGAGGACTTCGTGATTCCCGAGGCCCCGGTGCCGGGGATCGAGGAACGCCGCTTCTCCTACGTGTTGGAAAATCACCCCAAGGCATTGGTGCGCGTCTTCTATCAGTATTACTATGCCGAGGAGCTGGCTGATCCCGAGGAACTTACCGGCACGGGTTAGTACTTAGCCGGGACAGGAGCTGTCGCTTATCATGTCGGAGGTGGAAGCCGTCCGGTTGCGATCTATGACCCCGGACGATGTCGCCCTGGGTATGCGGCTCAAGACCCTGGCGGGATGGAACCAGCGGGCCGCCGACTGGGAGATGCTGTTGCGCGCCGGTGTGGGCCTGGTGGCAGTGGTTGAAGCGCCCGAAGGGACCACGGTCCCGGTGGGAACCGCCACGGTGGTGCCCTATGCCGACGTCTTCAGTTGGATCGGCATGGTGCTGGTTGATCCGGCGTACCGGCGACGTGGCATCGGGACGAGGTTGCTTGAGGCTTCCATTGCGCTGGCCCGGCGGCACGGCGTGCCGCGGCTGGACGCCACGCCCCAGGGCGAACCCCTCTACCAACGCCTGGGCTTCAACGCGGAGTACGGTCTGGTGCGCCTGCGCCGAGAGTCAGGAGTTCGGTTGCCCGCGGCTTCAGGTGCAGGCGGTGCTAACGTCCGATGTGAGACGCTGACATCAGCGCTCATCGAGAAGCTCGTTCGGTATGACGCATCCGTCTTCGGCGCGCCGCGCCCCGTGATCCTGACGGCACTAAGGGAGCGCGCCCCTCGCTATGCCTACGCCGCTTGGCGGGACCGCGACCTGGTGGGCTACATCCTAGGGCGTCCAGGGAGCGACTATGACCAGATCGGTCCCCTGTTGGCCGATGACCCCGAGGTTGCCCAGGCCCTGTTGCGGTCTGCCCTCGCCCGTTGTGGGGATCGCCGCGTGATCTTGGACGTCCCTGTTGACCGTGGGAAGTGGTTGGCATTTCTTGAGGGACTGGGCTTCGCTCGCCAGCGCCCCTTCACGCGGATGGCGCTCGGTACCGCCCGGACGTTCGGCCAACCGGCGAGGCAGTATGCCATTGCCGGCCCCGAGATCGGGTGAGCGCTGCGCTTGAAATGACTACTTCAGCGCCTCCACGCGGCTGAAGCTTCGTTGGGGCGAAAGCTCAGTCAATATCGCTCGATCGGGCGCGGATAGCTTCGTCTCTGTGACCATCCTCGCCAGCAGCTCTCCCAAGCCGGGTCCCAACATGAATCCCTGACCACACATTCCGATCGCCATCAGATAGCCCTCAACTGCGTCGGACCAGCCGACGATGGGCGAGCCGTCCGGCGTCATCGGGTAGAGCCCGCGCCACGTGCGCCGCACGCGCAGGTGAGCGAGTTTCGGCACCAAGCGCACCATGCGTCGAGCGATCTGCGGAAGGAACGCACTGGTGGCGTCACGGTAGAATCCCGGGATCGGTGGGCTGGGCGTCAGACAGAAGACGACCTGCCCGCTGGCCAGCTGGTAGAAGTAGCAGTTGGCGGAACCCGCCGCTGGGCGTATGTCCACAACCAGGGGGTCCAGGAACCTTGCGACAGGCTCGGTGATGCCGGCCTCGTGAGAGTCTGGGGTCACCGGATGCTCTAGCCCGACCATGGCGCCGATCTCCCCGGCCCATGCCCCGGCGGCGTTCACGACCACCGGCGCTCTGTAGGTGGCCCCGTCCGTCACAACGCCCGTGACGCGGTCGTGCTCCACGGTGATGTCCATCACCCGTTCGTTGAATCGGAACGTCGCGCCGGCCCGGCGGGCTTCCTCATAGAAAGCGTGACCCGCCAACAGCGTCGAGCAGTGACCGTCCTCCGGCGAAAAGGTGCCGCCGAGGAGCCCCCGGGGGTTGAGGTCCGGCACGACGCGGAGGAGTTCATCTCGATCCAGCCACTCGATCGATAGCCCGTGACTATGCTGGATGACCAACAGGTCTTGGAGCATGTCCGCCTCACGTTCGCGATAGGCGACGAACGTGTACCCTCCTTGAGTCCACTCAATGTCTTGACCGTACGTCGCCTCCCAGGTGGACAGGATATCCAGGCTCCGCAGACATAGCTGAATCTTGGCGGGATCGGAGTGGGTGGCGCGCACCCCACCGATGGCGGCTTTGTGGGATCCCTGACCTGGACTCGGCGCCTTGTCGATGACCAGCACATCCATGCCGACCTCGGCCATCGCCAGCGCGGCTGGAAGGCCGACGCTCCCCGCTCCCACGATGATCACATCAGGATGGCTCATGGCGTCTCCGGCTCCGTGCCCTCGGCCCCGGCAAAGACGCCGAGCGGCACCTCGACGAAAAGGGGACGCTGTTTGCTCTCGGTCACCTCATGCCGGGGGATGCCAGCCTCGCGAAACAGACGGAGGATCAGGGGGGTGCAGGTCTTGCCTCCGCAAGCGCCCATGCCCACGCGCGTTATCGCCTTGAGTTCGTTGATATCGCGCACGCCATTCCGGATGTGCGCGCGAATCTCGCCCGCGGTGACCCGCTCGCACCGACAGACAATCGTGTCATCATCGAGTCGTGTGACAACATCGGGTAGCGGCGCGCTAACCCCTTGGGCGCCCACCCGGATGCCGGCGATCCGGGTGGCGATCGTCGGGGGCGCAGCGACCTTCACCACGGTTGTGTGGTCAGCGCGTCTGGGCGCGCGAACCTCGACGACCTCGACGGCGCCCAGGACGCTACCTTCCCTGCTCACGGCAGTGACCAAAGCGCCCGTCTCCACGCTATCCGGTGAGAACTCATAGGCGATCGAGACAATTGGCTTTTCGGGCGTCTTTCGGTAGTCGACCAGCGTGATGGCAAGGCCGGGGCAGATGGCGACGCACCGGCCGCAGCCCACACATTCCTTTTCACCGGGAACCCCTACGTAGGTGGGTAGGTGGCGAATATCGTCGCCCGGGATCTGGATGAGGTCGTATGGACAGACGGCGGTGCACGGGTTGCACGGAATTTCCTGATTGCAGTGGAACATGGGGAAGACCCCGCTTGTCCGCGTCGGCTGCGAGCGGGTGACGGTCTTGCCCGGATGCGATTTCAGAATCTCGGCTGTGTGGTACCAGGTCTCCGGTATGGGGATCGTGCTGCCGAGGGCGTTGGCGGCCTGTCGACCGGCGATCTTGCCGGTGAAAATCGCTGCGGATGCCTCGGCAATGGCCTGGCAGTCCCCGGCATCGAAGACGCGCATGCCGAAGCGCCGGGCCTGGTCGACGAACTCATCCACGGGATTGAGTCCAACCGCGATCAGGACCGTATCACAGTCAAAGGAGCGTTCGGTGCCGGGTAGGGGGCGGAATTCGTCGTCGACCTGGGCGATCGTGACCGATTCGACTTTATGTTCACCGTTGGCGCTGACGATCGTATGAGAGGTACAGATGGGGACGCCCAGCCGCCGCAGCTTGTCGGCGTGAACCCTATAGCCGCCGCATGCCGGCAGCGCTTCGACGAGGCCGACGACCTCAATCCCGGCTTGTAGGGCGTGATATCCGGCGATGAGACCGACGTTGCCCCCGCCGACGATGAAAAGGCGATCGGCTGCCCGCACCAGGTCGCGGTTCACGAGCGTTTGGAACGCTCCGGCGCCGTAGACGCCGGGCAGGGTGTTGCCCGGAAAGATCAGCGACCGTTCCCGGGCGCCGGTGGCGACGACGAGCACTTGAGGTACCACCAGGACGTAAGTGTCCTCTCTCAGAATGCCAACCTTCCGGTCGCTGAACACGGCGAGGGCGGTGCTGCTGAGCCAGACGTCCAGGGTGGGACAGGAACGTACCTGGTCCGCCAGAATGGTCGCGATATCGATGCCTCGCGTGCCGGCGTAGACAGCCTCGGCAGAGCCGAAAAACCGGTGCGTTTGCAGCACCAGCTTTCCCCCAAGCCGCTGCTTGTCGTCCACCAATACCGTACCCATGCCCTGTTGGCCCAGCTCGATGGCAGCCGACATGCCTGCCGGTCCGCCGCCCAGCACCAGCGCCTCCGTCTCGACGGTCTCGATCTCGCTCATCGACGGCGGTCTCGTCGTCTCAGGCAGCTCCGGCAGGCCTTCGAGTGGTGCTACGACCATACCGGGTGCGACCGGCGTCATGCAGGCCTTCACCGGTTTGCCATCGGCGAGTACGAGGCACTGCGCGCACTGCCCGTTGGCGCAAAAGATCCCCTGGGGCGCGCCGTCCTTGTGATGGTGACCAAAGACGCGTATGCCGTGGGCAAAGAGAGCCGCCGCGATCGTCTCGCCGCGGTGGGCAGTCAGTGGGGTGTCACGCCATCGAAATGATATCGTCTCGGCGGGCTTGGTGGGCAGAATAGGGTGGTTCTCGATCCGATGTTTGCCTGAGCGATGTCTCTCCATAATACGTCCTGGGATACTCCCTGTACTTCGCCTATTGGGTCGACGCCTCGTCAGCTCTTCGACAGCTTTGTGGTCTCTGTAGTCGGAATGGACTACCATCTTCCGATAAGCTGCACCGGCGTCTTCTCAAGTAAGAGCCGGCGCCTGAGCAGGCTTTTTACATTCATAGCGATATTCTCAGCTGACCGGAAGGTTCGCTGATATGCCCTCGGGTGGTATAGCCCCTGTCATCATGTGGCGGTGGGGTCACAGCTCGTATTGAGAGTCTAGGGCCGTGTTCTCTCGGTTTTGGGACATTCCCAGTCTAGCATCCCTGTGAGATCGAGACAATAGAGAGGTGACCTTTGCACAACCTGACAAAGCTCCTCAATGTCTGATCCTCGTTAAAGGGGGAGGAAGTCTGCAATCGCTTCGTGGAACGTGGCGCTCCTGACTTTGACCTGCTCAAGAACGCATCTATACTCGTCCTATCATGAAAACTCGATATCGATGGTACGTTGCCTTTGTCTTCTTCCTCTTTTTGCTGCTCCATCAGGCGGATAAACTGCTGATTGGGCCGCTGACCTCCGATATTATGGAGGAGTTCCAGATCAACGAGGCTCAGATGGGGGCGGTCTCCAGCTTCGCGATCGTCGTGGCCTCGGTGCTCTACCCGCTTTGGGGCTATCTCTACGATCGTTACGCGCGTTCGAAGCTCCTGGCGCTGGCCTCGTTCATTTGGGGAACCACGACCTGGCTCAATGCTCTGGCCCCCACCTTCCCGGCCTTCATGGTCACCCGATCGACCACCGGGATCGATGACTCCAGTTACCCTGGTCTCTACAGTCTGCTCGCCGACTACTTCGCGCCTGGACTCCGGGGCAAGGTCTATGGCCTGATGCAAATGTCAGGCCCTCTCGGCTTCGCCGTCGGAACGGTGCTGGCGACGATGTTAGGGGAAGCCCTAGGGTGGCGGCGCGTTTTCTTCATCACCGGGAGCTTGGGTATCGTCATTGCTGCCCTGATCTTCTTCACCGTTCGAGAGCGGAGCCGGGGAAGCGCCGAGCCCGAGCTGCTGGGCAAGACCGAGCTGCAGACGTATCGCATCGACCGCGAGGCGGTGAGGGCCTTACTTCATAACCGGAGCTTGCTGTTGTTGATGGCCCAGGGCTTTTTCGGCGTCTTCGCGTGGAACGTGTTGATCTTCTGGTTCTTCCGCTATCTCGAGGTGGAGCGCGACTTCACCTCCGGGCAGACGATGGTCACGATGCTGGTGGCGATCGCGGCGTTGTCGGGTGGTTACATACTCGGCGGTACGCTCAGCGACGCCGCCTTCAAGCGCACGCCGCGAGGGCGCGCGATCGTCGGTGGGGTCGGTGCTCTGTTGGCCGGGCTGCTGCTCTATGCCACCATGCGCGTGCCTGTTGGTAATAGGGCGCTCTTCACAGCGCTGCTGGTCTTCGCCGGTCTGATGCTCTCGACCACGGCACCTAATGCGATGGCGACGGTGCATGATATTGTGTTGCCGGAGACGCGCGGGACTGCCCAGGCTGTGAGGAAGTTGGTCGAAGACGGTGGCGCGGCACTTGCGCCCTGGCTGGCTGGGGTGATCGCCGTGCGTGCCTCTCTCCACGTGGCGATCATAACGGTCTCCGTCAGCACGTTGCTGATGTGCGCCCTCATCTTCGGCGTGATTGCGTTCTTCTTACCCTCTGACGTTGATGAGTTGCGGGCGAAGATGCGGGCCCGAGCCGGTGCATTGCCCTGAGATGGGTAGCCTCGGCGTTGGTGATAACGAAGGAGGAGCTCCTATGCGCGCTTATGACGGTCTGAGCGCCTACTTTGGCGATCTGCACAACCATTGTGGCATCTCCTATGGACATGGGGGTCTGGAGGATGCCTTGCGCAACGCGCGCGAGCAGCTTGACTTCTGCTCCGTGACCGGACACGCGCTCTGGCCCGATATGCCCACGCCCGATGAGAACATCCAGTATATCGTTGATTTCCACAAGGAGGGCTTCGCCCGATTGCGGGAGCGCTGGGATAGCGTGCAACGTATCACCTCGGCCTATGATCTCGAGGGCGAGTTCATCACCTTTCTCAGTTTTGAGATGCACTCCGGCGCAGACGGCGACCGCACGGTTTTGTATAAGGGAACCCGCGGTGAGATCCTAGAGGTAGATTCTCTGGCGGAGTTGCACGCCAGGCTTCGGGCGCTGTGGGGCTCCGGCGTCGACGTCATCGCTTTCCCTCACCACATCGGCTACAAGCGGGGCCAACGGGGTATCAACTGGGCGACCTTCGATCCCGAGTTCGCGCCGGTGGTGGAGATCATATCGATGCACGGCTGCAGCGAGGCCGATGAGGTTCCCCGCCCCTTTCTGCATTCGATGGGCCCCTCAGATCACGAGTCCACGATGGCCTATGGATTGGCCCAGGGCTACCACTTCGGCGTGATTGGCTCCACCGACCACCACAGTGCGCATCCAGGCAGCTACGGCCATGGACGCACGGGCCTCTGGGCCGAGGCCAGGACCCGGGAGGCGATCTGGGCAGCGCTCAACGCGCGCCGGACCTATGCCCTGACGGGTGATCGCATTCGCCCGACCTTCACCGTAGACGGTTGGCCGATGGGCGCCCTTATCGAGCCCGGTGATCTGGGATCTCTGGCACGGGAAAGGGGGCGCGATATCGCTTACCACGTGGTGGGCGGTGCACCCATCGACTGTGTGGACGTCATCAAGAACGGTCAACTTCTGCACCGGCTCTCACGGTGCGATGTAGCACGGGAGTCTCAGGGCCGGCCGGTCCATACCAAGCTGCACCTCGAGGTGGGATGGGGCCACCGAGGAAAGTGGGTCAAGTGGGACGTGCGCTTTGGGATATCTGATGGGAGGTTGATCGAGGTGGAGCCGCGGTTCCGGGGGCCTGAAATCGTCGCTCCCCAGGAGGCCGATCCGGCGATGGTCGAGCACTACCTCTCCCACTGGGAGCCAGAGGGTGACCGGGCAGTACGGTTTGAGACCGTGACCTTTGGCAACCCGAACAACCGCACGCCCGCCATGCAGGGAATGTGTCTCGAGGTTGAGATGCTGCCCGATGCCGAGGTCTGGGCCGAGCTCAATGGTCACTGCGAGGTGCTGTCGCTGCGGCGTCTGCTCGAAGGTGCCCGTGCCGGACGACTGGGTAAGATTGACGCGCCCTCCTATCGTTTTCACCGAGCGCCGGAATGGTGGGAGCTGGACTGGCAAGGGGGCTTTGTGGATACCGAGCCGGGGCCTTCCGACGTCTACTATCTGCGGGTGCGGCAGATGAACAACCAGTGGGCCTGGACCTCCCCGATTCGCTTTCAGTCTTAGGGCGGGGCCTCGTTGTCGAGAGGCCACGGGTGGCGGTGAGGATTGCGCGGGCGAGGGGGCTTTGAGCCCCTTGAGAGCGGAAAAGGTCCCGCTGCCGGAGGCCATGGGTGGCGGAGTGGGTTGCGCAGATGGGGGCTCAAAGCCTGTACCGACCGCGGACGGGCTGCACGATACCAACTTGGACAGAGGAGAAGTGATGCCTTCGTATGAGACACGATCCGTAACCGACCGCATCCGGCGGCTGAAAGATGAGCTGTTTGCCACAGAGACGGAGTTCTGCTTCGAGCGGGCCCGACTTGTGACGAGATCCTATCGTGAGACCGACGGGCAGCATCCGGCGCTGCGTCGGGCCAAGGCACTCTGCGCCGTCTTCGATGAGATGCCGATCTTCATCCGTCCCGAGGAACTGATCGTCGGACAGCGGGCCGGCACCCTCGGCGGGCGTGCGGTCTATCCGGAGTTCAACCTCAACGGCTTGACCCAAGAGACCACTCCCCCCGAGATCTGGGACTTCTGGTCGGGTCGTACCCTGGGCGACATCGTTCGCGGCGCTCATCCCGATCGTCTCCGGCGAGCCGAGCGGGAGACGGCAGCCGGCTTTGTCACCGGCACGGCCAGCGGCTTCGGGCATGTGATCGTGGACTACGAGAAGGTCCTGCGCCGTGGATTCCGGGATATCGCGGCAGAGGCACAGACCTTGCTGGATGTGGCGCCGGCGGACGACCAGGAGGGGCGGGCTTTTCTGGAGGCCGTGATCCTGGCAACGGATGGCATCGTGCGCTGGGCGGGCCGATACGCGGAATTGGCCGAGCGGCTTGCTGAGGCGGAGACGGACCCCGTGCGTCGCGGCGAGCTCGAGCGTATCGCGGCGACCTGTCGCCGCGTCCCCGCCGAGCCGGCGCGAAATTTCGTCGAGGCCCTCCAGAGTTTCTGGTTCACGCACCTCGCGATGCACATCGAGCAGTACGGATGGTCGATCTCGGCCGGGCGCTTCGATCAGTATGTCTTCCCCTTCTATGAGCGCGATCTCGCCGCCGGCACGTTGACCGAGGACGACGCTTGGGAACTGCTGCTCAGCCTCTGGATCAAGTTCATGGAGAACGTGGGCACACGGGTGAAAGAGACCGTCTTCCAGAACCTGACCCTGGGTGGTCAGGACCTTGAGGGACGTGACCAGTCGAACGTGCTTTCCCGGCTGTGTCTTGACGCGACGATCGCGTTGCGCGTCAACCAGCCGGCGCTTTCGGTGCGGTGGCACCCCAACATCGACGCTGACTTCTGGGGCCGTGTGCACCAAGCCGTGGCCCAGGGCCTAGGCTTGCCCGCCCTCTTCAACGACACCGTGATCATCCCCGCGCTGGAGGCCCATGGCGTGGCTCGGGAAGACGCCGTCGGTTACGGATTGGTCGGCTGTGTGGAGGCGAGTGTGCCTGGTAAGCAGCAGGGCGTGACCGCCGGCGGTCATATCAACCTGGCCAAAGCATTGGAGTTGGCGCTCAATGACGGACGCTCGCTGGTGACCGCTGAGCAGATCGGCCTGCCCACGGGCGATCCCGGGGCTTTCGCCTCCTTCGATGATCTCTGGAGCGCCTATGTCACTCAGGTAGAGTACCTGGCCGGCCTCAATATCCTCGCGACCCATATCGCTGGTGAGCACCAGAAGCAGCATGGTCATTGCCCGTTGATGTCGGCACTGCTGGATGACTGTCTTGTCCGCCGCCGGGATCTGGTCTTCGGTGGGACCCGCTACAACCTGCCGGGTATCGCGATCTATGGCCCGAGCAATGCCTACGACGGGCTGCTGGCGGTGAGACGTTGGGTCTGTGAGGAGCGCCGTCTTGATTGGTCGGAGCTGCACCAAGCGCTTCTGGCCGATTTCGAGGGATACGAAGATGTCCGGCAGCTACTCGCGCGGCGCACCTCGCGCTTCGGCAACGGAGAGGCCGAGGTCGACGACTTCGCCAACCAGGTCAATGCGGTGCACGCCGATTTCTGTTGGAAGCAGGTCGACTCTCGCAATGGTCAGTATACGTGTGGTGTCTGGCCCGTCAACGGCCACGTCCAGGCTGGGCACTGGACCGGGGCGACGCCCGACGGTCGCCGGGCGGGAACGCCATTGGTCGACGGCGTCGGCGCGTGCCAAGGGGCGGATCGCAACGGGCCGACAGCGCTCCTCCAGTCCGTGGCGCGTTTGAACAACGTGGAACACTGGTCCGCCGGCAATACGTGCAACATCAAGTTCGCCGGGCGCAGCGTCCAGGATGACGGCGACGTGGCGCGCATGGGCGATCTCGTGACGACCTTTATGGAGCTTGGCGGACAGCAGCTCCAGATCAACGTGGTCGACGGGGGGACGCTGCGGGAGGCGCAGTCCCACCCCGAGGCCTATCAGGATCTCATCGTGCGCGTGGCAGGTTACAGCGCCTATTTCACCCGGTTGAGCAAGGACGTGCAGGATGAGATCATCTCGCGCACCGAACAGCTCGTAAGGTGAGTACGTGTGGGAGGACACTGGGTTATGAACAAACGTGAGGCCGTTCTGCGTCTGCTCGATCCGAATGTGAGGCCCCGCTACGTGCCGGCGGCTTTCTTCATGCACTTCGGGGAGAGGTACAAGGCGGGCCAGGCTGCTGTCGAGAAGCACCTGGAGTATTTTCGCGCCACCGGCATGGATTTCGTCAAAATCCAATATGAACACACTTTCCCGCATCTGCCTCAGATCGAGCGTCCGGAGGACTGGCGCCGGATGCCGTTCTACGACGAGGACTTCTACGTGGAGCCGTTGGCTGTGGTGGAGGGTTTGGTCAAGGCCGCCAAGCAGGACGCTCTCGTCATCGTAACACTCTACTCACCCTTTATGTGCGCCGGGCACACGACCAGCGACCGGATGATCACCGATCATCTGAAGCAGGATCCTGAGGCCGTCAAGCCCGGGCTCGAGATCATCACGGAGAGCTTGTTGGTCTTCGTGCGAGCGTGCGTCCGTCTGGGTGTCGATGGTTTCTACGCGTCGACCCAGGGCGGAGAGGGCTTTCGCTTCACGGACCTTCGGATCTTCGACTCCTACATCAAGCCCTATGACTTGGCCCTGATGCAGGAGGCCAATGAGTCCACCCCGTTCAACATCCTACACGTCTGCGACTATCATGGCGGCTACCGAAGCCTTAGCCCCTACCCGGACTATCCCGGCGACGTGGTCAACTGCAGCCTGCAGCTCGAGGACCGCCATCTTACGCCACGACAGGCAGCGGAGATCTTCGCCCGTCCCTTCATGGGGGGGCTGGACCGCCACGGCGTGATAGCGTCGGGTGACCAAGCTGCTATTCGGCGGCGAGTGGAGGATGTGCTGGATATGGCGCCGGAGCGCTTCATCCTGGGCGCCGACTGTACCGTGCCCGGCGACACGGGCTGGGGCGACATCCGTGTCGCCGTCGAGATCGCCCACGCCCATGGGCGGGGTGGAGGTGCCACGTGAGCGATCCCCAGCGTCCTGAGCAGCCGGAGCAGATCCGCATGCGGCCCATCGGTCACGTCGTCCGGGATGTCGTTGAGCCCGTAGGCGCGGACACGATAGCCGAACTTCGTGCGCAGCCTGTCCACATCGTGATCGATCCGGCTTTTTCCGACGCGCTGCTGGGCGTGGAGGCCGGCAGCGACCTCCTCGTGATCTTCTTTGCGCATCGCGCTTCCGACGACGTGCTCCAGGTCCATCCGCGCGGCAACCGCGAGCGCCCGATCCGCGGCGTCTTCGCGACCCGTAGCCCGGCTCGACCGAACCCCATCGGCGTGACCACCGTGCAGGTCAGGACGGTCGAGGGCAACGTGCTTGAGGTGGTGGGATTGGACGCGATCGATGGTACTCCAGTACTCGACATCAAGAGCCACGCCCCAGGCTTCGACACACCTTACGCGCGGCCTACCGACGAGCAGTAACGCGCGAACTTGTGTAATTCCAGAAGTCTGGTATCATCGACCGGGTTCGGGTAGGACCGAGCCCGGTAAACTGTAAGATGCCTGATCATACTTACGTGAAACTTCCGGGGTTGGCCGACGTCCATGTTCACCTGAGAGCGCCCGGTGGTGAACACAAAGAGGACGTTCGCAGCGGGACCACCGCCGCGCTGGCAGGTGGGTTTACGACCGTTCTGGCGATGCCCAACACCCATCCTCCTCTCGTGACCCTCTCCGATTATCGCGCTGCCGAGCGCCGCGCCGAGGCGGAGGCGCTTTGTGACGTTCACCACTTCGCCGGTGCTTCCGCAGATCACGTCGAAGAGCTGCCGGCATTGGGACGCGAGGCCGTTGGGCTCAAGGTCTACCTTGATCAGACCTACGGTCCGCTGCGCATCACCGACCTGACCACGCTCCTGGCTTGCTTCTGTGCGTGGCCCGAGGAGAAGGTGATCGCGTTCCACGCAGAGGGCCCCGGCGTCGCCATCGCTATCGGTCTCGCCGCGGCATTTGACCGCCCGATTCACCTGTGTCATATCAGCCGCAGATCGGAGATGCTTTTGATTGCAGAGGCCAAACGTCGCGGTCTGCCGGTGACGTGTGAGGTGACGCCACATCACCTGTTTTTGACGGAGCAGGACCTGCCGCGCCTGGGCGCGTTTGGGATGATGAAGCCCTCACTGGCGACCCCGGCAGACGTCGAGGCCCTATGGTCGCATATCGATACGACGATCGACTGTGTGGCTACTGACCACGCTCCCCACACGATTGCCGAAAAGAGGAGCTCGGAAGCCCCGCCAGGCGTTCCGGGCCTGGAGACGGCCCTGCCTCTGATGCTTACGGCGGTAGCCGAGGGGCGGCTCAGCCTGGAGCGGTTGGTTGAGCTTATGGCGACAAACCCCCGCCGAATCTTTAGGTTGCCAAAACAACCGGATACGTGGATAGAGGTCGACTTAGACGCCGACGACGTGATTAGCCAACAAGGGCTCCATTCCAAGTGTGGATGGAGCCCTTTTTCGGGCGTCCGGGTCCGGGGACGGGTTCACCGCGTCCGGTTCCGGGGACGCGCCGTTTTCCAAGAGGGAGAGATACTGAACTCCCCACTGATTGTTTAGAAGAGCCCGTTGATACGGGCTTTTTTGTTGTGCTAGTCAAGGAGGAAAGGGAAAATGGACTACGTGAAGGATTTGCCGAAGTTGTTTGATTTGGCGGAGATGTCGACGCGAGAGGGCTACGTCAATGGCATGACCGGGCAGGATGTGATCTCGGTAGATCAGTTCGACCGCGAGAAGCTCTCTTATATCTTCCATCGCGCGCACGAGATGCGCGAGATGGTGGAGCAGGCTGGGAGCTGCGATCTGCTGAAGGGGTACGTCGTGGCTTGTCTCTTCTACGAGCCCAGCACGCGCACCAGCTCGTCGTTCATCGCTGCGATGGAGCGATTGGGTGGTAGCGTCATCCCGATTACCCAGGGCGTGCAGTTCAGCAGCGTCAGCAAGGGCGAGAGCCTGCCGGACACCGTCCGAACCTTGGAGCAGTACGCCGACGTCATCGTGCTGCGCCATCCTGAGGTCGGA
>JBNGDU010000128.1:0-25399 GCA_049975025.1 Anaerolineae bacterium | reverse complement strand
GGGATGATTCTGGAGGCGATCGGCGAGGATCCGCAGCGTGAAGGGTTGTTGAAGACGCCTGGTCGCGTTTCGCGGATGTTTGAGGAGCTTACCGCCGGTTATCACGTTGATCCAGAGCGCCTTATCAACAACGCGGTTTTCGACGTGAACTACAATGAGATGGTGATCGTGCGCGACATCGACTACTACAGCATGTGTGAGCATCATATTCTGCCCTTTATGGGCCAGGCCCACGTAGCCTATATTCCTGACGGCAAGGTGATTGGCCTGAGCAAGATCCCGCGCATCGTGGAGATGTTCGCGCGCCGTCTGCAGGTTCAGGAGCGCATGACGCAGCAGATCGCCGATTTCCTCGACGAAACGCTTCACCCTCGAGGCGTCGCCGTCGTGATGCAGGGCGTGCATATGTGCGCTGCGATGCGAGGTGTTAAGAAGGCCAACGCGCGAATGACCACCAGTGCTATGCTGGGAAAGTTCAAGGACGACGCTACCATTCGCGCCGAGTTCTTTGAGCATATCGGACGTAACTCGGTCAGCTTCTAGTCCGCGGTCTAGAAAGCCCCGAAGCCCAAAGGTCTGAAGATGTGCTGGTTACCACGTGGGTCGGCGGATTGCCTAAGCCTCTTGCGTTAGCCGCTCAGATGCAGACCTTTGGGCTTTCTTATTGGCCCTAGTACGTTGACGATGGGTTTGATCTGCAAAGGAGGGACATATGGAGATCGCTGACAAGGTAGCCCTGGTGACCGGCGGGGGTGTGCGCGTGGGGCGAGCGATCGCCCTGGGCCTGGCGGAGGCCGGCGCCGACGTGGTCATCACCTACAATAGCTCTGCCGGGCCGGCTCAGGAGGTGGTGGCGGAGATCGAGGCGCTGGGCCGCCGGAGCCTCGCGCTGCAGGCGGACTTCAGCCAGAGCGCGCAGATGGCGCCTTTGGTCGATGAGATCACAGCGGCGATGGGACGTCTGGATATCCTGATCAACAGCGCCGCGATCTTCCAGCAAGGTGACTGGGACGACACGACTGAGAGGAATTGGGACCTGCACTTCGCGATCAACCTCAAGGCGCCTTTCTTCCTGAGCCAGGCATTCGCCAAGCATGTGAAGGCATCGGAGCACCGTGGTCAGATCGTGAACATCGCCGACTGGCGGGCTGTTCGGCCCGGCAAGGATCACGTGGCCTATACATTGACAAAGGCGGGACTGGTTGCGATGACCAAGAGCTTGGCCCTCGCGCTGGCCCCGGAGGTCCAGGTGAACGCGATCGCGCCGGGGCTGATCCTGCCACCGCCAGGAGCTGATGAGGCCTTCGTCGAGCGCAAAGCCGCGGAGATCCCACTCCAGCGCTCCGGTTCCCCTCAAGCCATCGTCGACGCCGTGCGCTATCTGGTGGCCTCTGACTTTGTCACGGGGGAGCTAGTCTTCGTGACCGGTGGAGAGCACTTATAAGGGAGGGAGCTATGGCCGATCAAATTCATATCAAGGACCTCTTGTTACGCACGATCATCGGCATTAACAGAGACGAACGGGAAAAGCGACAGGACGTGCTCATCAATATCACGCTCTCGGCGAATACGCGACCGGCGGGCAGATCCGACGAGATCGAGGATGCTGTGAACTACAAGACCATCACCAAGCGTGTCATTCGTATGGTTGAGGCATCCAGCTTCTATCTGGTGGAGCGGATGGTCGATGAGATCGCCGCGATTTGCCTTGCCGATCCGCGGGTCGAGGGCGCCCGGATCAGGGTGGAGAAACCAGGGGCTCTCCGCTTCGCGCGTTCCGTCGGCGTGGAGATCTACCGAACCCGAGCGGATCTTGCGGAGCAACCCAACCGCGCGTTCATCACCCTGGGGTCCAACATCGATCCCGTCCAGAACATGACCGCTGCGGTGGGCCTCCTGAAGGAGCAGGTGACGATCAGAGCTCTGTCCCCAGTCTACGAGACCGCGCCGGTCGGCAAGACCGATCAACCCGATTTCCTCAACGCGGCGGCGTTGATCGAGACGCAACTCCCGGCCCAGCATCTCAAGGAGACTGTCTTAAGCCCTATCGAACAGGCGCTGCATCGGGTGCGAACCGAGGACAAGAACGCACCTCGCACGATCGACCTCGACATCGCTCTCTACAACTATGACGTGCTTGACTTCAATCAACATCACATTCCCGATCCCGATATCATCTCCTATCGACATATCGCCCTGCCCCTCGCCGACCTGGCTCCCTATCACGTCCACCCCGAGACCGGTGAGACGCTCAGTGATATCGCCGCGCGGATGTCCCGAGATGGCATTCGGCTGCGACCAGATGTGGAGCTTCAAGCGGATTGACGAGAAACGGAGAGCTATGAACGTCGACATCGACTACCAGGCGCTTTACACCTACCTTGACGACCATCGAGAGGAGATGGTGACGGCGTTGGGTGAACTTGTCCAATTCGAGTCGCCCAGCACTGAGATCCGCTCTCTGAATCGCCTCGCCGAGCATCTGGCGGAGCGCTGGCGAGCCGTTGCCCCTGGGGTGCGAGCGGAGCTCTTGACCCCACCCGGAGGCCCTCATCACGTACTCGTGTCATTCCCCGTGTCGGGTGCGGCGACGTTGGAAGCGCGTCCGGCCCTCCTGCTTGGTCATTACGATACCGTTTGGCCGATCGGCACACTTGATGAACGTCCCTTCACCGTTGCGGAAGACAGGGTCACAGGCCCCGGTGTGCTCGACATGAAGGCGGGCCTGGTGATCGCGGAGTTCGCACTGCGGGCGGTCGCAGAACTCGACCTGCCTGTGCCACGATCAGTGATGCTTCTGTGGAACGGCGATGAGGAGGTGGGCAGCCGGACGTCCCGTCCCTATATCGAAGATGAGGCGGGGAAATCCGACTACGTCCTGGTATTGGAGCCCGCAATGCACGGCGGCGCGCTCAAGACGGCACGTAAGGGGGTAGGGGCCTTTACCCTAGACGTAATGGGGCTCGCGTCTCACGCTGGGGTGGCCCCGGAGCAAGGTGAGAGCGCCATCGAGGAGCTGGCGCATCAGATTCTGCGCCTGCAGCAAATGACGGACCTGGAGGCCGGGACGACCGTCAACGTGGGCGTCATCCAGGGGGGATCGCGGTCGAACGTTGTGGCAGCCCACGCGCGGGCCCGGATCGACACCCGGGCATGGACGCTCGCAGAGGCGTCCCGTCTCGAAGCTGCGATTCGAGCGCTGAAGCCCGTCAATCCGGCTACGACTTTGAAGATCAAGGGTGGCTTTGGCCGTCCCCCGATGGAACGGACGCCGGAGATCGCCGCGATGTTCGAGACGGCGCGGCGCATTGGCCTGGCGCTTGGACTGGATCTATCGGAGGGGGCTTCAGGCGGTGGCAGCGACGGCAACTTCACCGCTGCGCTGGGCGTGCCGACCCTGGACGGTCTGGGGGCGGTGGGGGAAGGGTCGCACGCGGTTCACGAGTACGTCGTCGCGAGTTCGCTGCCGCGTCGGGCGGCTCTGCTTGCCGGACTGCTCTGCGAGCTGTAGCAAGCGGTTTCAGACGTACGTCTCATAGACTGCAGTAGACGAAGCCAGGGCCTCCAGATGGAGCCCTGGCTTCGTGTTCGTAACCTGCTGCGGTGGATGCCGGCAGATCAGTTCACAACCTGATAGCCCGCTTCAGCGACCGCAGTTCTGAACTCATCCATGCCGGTGACGTCTTCGTCGTAGGTGACCTTAGCCGTTCCAGGCTCCAGCTCGACCTCGACATTGACCACACCGTTCAGCTCCTTCAAAGCGTGGGTAACGTGTTTGACGCACATCCCACATGACATACCGCTTACATTGAGCGTCGTTGTCTTCATAGCTCCAATCTCCTTATGTAGATCCGCTGACGATTGGGGCTCTTGCTCGGGCATCGACACGCGCTCAGGTTGGCAGACAGGACAGTAATATGTGCTCCGTTGTCCCTGCACAAAGCGCTCTACAACGCAACCACACCGTACGCACGTGTTTCCGGCTTGATCGTAGACCTTGAGATGCTCTTGATGCTCACCTAATCCGCCATCGGGATAGACGTACTGCCGATCGTCCAGACTTGTGCCTCCGTGCTGAATGCTCTGTTCCAAGACAGCCACGATAGCCCTGTAGAGAGCATGACACTCAGCCTCCGAGAGCGATCCGGCAACGCGCTGCGGATGGATTCCGGCGCGCCAAAGCGCTTCGTTGGCGTAGATATTGCCCAGACCTGCGACGAAATGCTGGTTCAGGAGCAGGCGTTTAATCTCACCACGCCGTCCGGAGAGGCGCCGACAAAGATCCTCGGCTCTGAACCCCGGCGCGAGGGGTTCGGGTCCCAGATCCTCTACGATCTCCTCGGGGTCGTCGACCAGGTAGAAACGCCCGAACTTGCGCTGATCGACGTAGATGAGCCACACGCCGTTGTCCAACCGTATTCTGGCACGCGCATGCTTGTGGTCTCCGGGTCCCGCCTCAGGCGGACGGACGGTGAACTTTCCGCTCATCCTCAGATGCACCAACAAGGTCCCATCGCCGTCCAGTTCGAAGACCAGGAACTTTCCGCGTCGACCCACATCTGTGATCTGAGACCCGTTCAGGCGCTCCTGAAAGGTCTGCAAATCGGGTCGATCGACTATGCCTGTCCACAGGATATCGGTAACCACGATCCGCCGTCCTGCAAGGACCGGACGGAGTTTGCGCGCGATCGTCTCAACTTCTGGAAGTTCCGGCATGTAGGCCTGGAAAGGTTCTCTCAGGAAAGGCTAGGCTTCGAAACCGCGAGCCGGATCGTCAGATTGGCTTCCATACCCCGGGCGAATCATTTGCGCCAGGTTGTCCAAACCTTTCCGACTAACTGCTCACTCGGTTTCAGCGTCTGGTCACCCGGGTGCCAGCAAGCGGGCAGTTCCTCACCCTGTCGCGAGTAGACATACTGCGCCCCCTGGATCAAGCGCAGCATCTCATCGACGTCGCGCCCCATTGAGGCGTTGAGCACCTCGGCGACCTGTAGGACGCCCTCAGGGTCGATAATGAAGAAACCGCGGATATCGGTGCCGTCCTCGGGATCATAGACCAGGTACTTCTCACCGATCCGCCCACCGCGATCGGTGAGCATCGGATAGGGAAGGCCCCCCTCGACCATCTTGGAGAGCTCGTGCTCCTGCCACGCTTTGTGGACGTGAGGCGAGTCAACGCTGACCGACAGAACCTCGACGCCTAACTCGCGGAACTCATCATAGCGCTCGGCAACGGCAACTAACTCCGTGGGGCAGACGAAGGTGAAGTCTCCCGGGTAGAAGAAAAGCACGACCCATTTGCCGCGGTAGTCAGAGAGCGCAATGCGCTCGATCTTGTCGCCGATCAGAGCCTGCGTCTCGAACGTAGGTGCAACCCCTTGAACCTGCGCGATGTCAAAAACCTCATCCATGTTAGCCTCCTAAGTATGTATTTGGTGGTTATGCTCTCAGTTCAATGCTATCTAGGATAGCTGAAGCGTGTTTCGTAGCGCTGCATCAGGATATCGAAGTGACGCTGCTCAGCGGCAGCTAGCTGGAGGAACATTTTCTCTGCAGCGGCGTCGTCTGCCCGCTGAGCGCTGTTGTAGTAGAGCTTGAAGCTCTTATCCTCAATGCCCAATCCAAAGAGGAGCGCATCCTCCTCGTCGGGATTCTCCGGCAACTCGGCGGGCGCCTTCTCGTCGGGGGGGAAGACCAAAGACACAACATCCAGGGACTTGATGACTTCGAGCTCCGGGATCGTCGACCACTCCCCTCCGCCCTTAAGTGCTTCGTACTGGCGCTTGATGTAGTTGTAGTGATCGACTTCGTCCTCCGCCAATTGCTGGAACATCTGTTGACCGGCCGTGTCCTTGACCTGCTCGGCCATCTTTGTGTAGAAGGCCTGTCCGTCCTTTTCCAACTTCAATGCCTGGGCCAATACATCAGTCAGTGACATAGATAACCTCCTGGTTCAGCGTAAGTGTATAAGATAGTGCTATTTTAACTTGAGCTATCTTTTTAATCAAGCCTGCTTCCATTTCGTCCCTCACATGCTTCTATGCAGCGGAAGCTGATAGATGGGCATTTTTCGTCGACATTGCGGCTCACGCTTAAGGTGCGTCGCTCAGGGTCAACTCTCCACGATCGTACCGGAGATGATATGCGTTGAACGCATCTTCCGGACCGAGCGCCACGATAATGGGGTAGCTCCCTCCCGGTTCCAGGGCTTGATCGTACTCGTCGCCGGAGTCGAGTGGGATCTGGGCCTCGAACCGCGTAACGCCATTATCCTCCGCACCGGCGAAGGCTGTGATGTCGGTGGTGCCGCCAAGATCCTCATCGGGTGGATGGTTCGCGCCGGTTGGGGCGGTGCCGTAAGCATCCCATATCTGGATCTCGCCGTTCTCTACGTAACCGAAGATGAAGTTCGCCCCTTGCATACCCAGTTGAGGGTTGATGCCCATCGCCACCCAACCGGTCGTATCGCCCTCCATCGCGAGATAGAGCGACGACGCGTCATTCCACCACCAGAGTCGCATATCGCCAAAGTCCAGTTGTTGATCGTACTCCCCTTCTGAGATCATTCCGTCGGCTGCCCACTCCCGCATCGTCCCCTCCTCAGCGCCATCGCCATCCCCATCCTCGGCTTCCACCGTGGGGGAGGGTTCGGGTGTCGCCGAAGGCTCCACGGTGGGTTCTGGTGTAGCTGAAGGCTCCGGTGTGGGGGATGGTGCCTCGGTTGGCTCCACCTCCATTGCCGTCGTCGGAGACGGTTCTGGCATTGATGTCGCCGTGGGCGTAGCCGTCGGACTTGCTGCGGCGCAGCCGGCGATCACCAAAACCCCCGCCAGGATGGACAAAGTCAAATACCGAATCGCTACCCTGTTCATTATCTGTTCCCTGCCTTTCGCATTGCACTTTACGTAAATTACGAAGATGATTATAGCGTAAATATTGAAGTCTGCAAGCGGGATAAATGAGGACATGACAGGAGCCGAGGGCCTTTAGACCCTCGGCTCCTGAAAAGCCTGAGTTACGGCAGTGTCGATGCTCGCGCTACTCGACCTCGATCTCCAAGCTGTTCTCCCAGAGACCGTGGATGTTGCAGTGCTCCACAGCGATCAGGGTGCCGGAGGACTCGACCGTCATGGAGAACGTGGCGAAGGGATGTGTGTAGACGGGGCCGGTATTCGGTCCCTTGACGGATGCGCCATGGCTTCTGAAATCGAAGTGCCCTACCTGGTAGGCAAATTTATCGCCTTCTGGCTTGAAGTAGACGTCGATCCAGGCGATGTGGTGCTCGGTGGTGTTGGGGTGCGCGATCTCCTTACCGACACTCACGGTCACCATAAAGGGCTCCCCGGATTTCATGGTCTCGGGTACCTCAATGGCTGGCACGTGTTTCTCACTCTTCCAATCCGCTGTTTGACTGACATCGCTGATCTGCATAACTACACCCTCCTAAGTTGATTGAACCTCTCGAATGAACGATTGGGATTAGCGCTTGACCTGTCGCCGCTCCCGCGCGGCCCCGAAACCCACGGCAGTTCAGACCGTTCGGCCTGGCCCGGGTCATGGCTAAGAGCCCGACTGATTACCCTTCAATAGTTTACCCGGTTCCTGGGAGTATGCAAAATCGAAAGCAGGAACGAAAGGTGCTGGAATTCCGCAGGCTGTGCCTAACTCGCCTCCAAAATGAAACGAGTGCAATGCGTGCGCTGGAGTCACAGAGGGAACGACCTATAATGGGCTCAGCAGAATGGCAACGGGGATCGAGATCTACGAAAATTACGGATTGGACGTGTTGACGCAATAGTTGCGAAGGTTGTGTGTCGGCTGCCGGGTGCTGGATATCGTAAGCTGGATGCTTGTCGGTAGTGGATAAGGAGATGAGATATGCCAGAGGCTTTTGATGCGATCCATGAGTTCCCCAGGTCTCGAAGGTGGCACGCGAAGTGGATCTGGTTCCCCGGCGAGCCAAACGCGCCGAATTCCTTCTATCTCTTCCGAAGGAAACTGGACCTATCACCGATTCCGGACGAGGTGTCGCTCCACATCGCGGCTGACACCCGGTACCAACTCTATATCAACGGCAAGTTCATCGGGCGGGGAGCGCCTCAATCGCAGCCCTTCTTCCAGTACTATGACACGTGGTCGGTGGTCGACCAGCTGAACGAGGGGCCGAACATCATCGGCGTCATCGCCAACTACGTGGGCAACCTCGATGACACCCGTGGCGGGCTGCTTCTGGAGGTGGTGGACGGCGCAGACCGGACACTGTTGGCAACCGACGATGGGTGGCGTGTCCGGCGGGCCGACGCCTGGGCATCCGATACTTTCTTCTTCCGGATGAATAAGGCGACGCCCTACCAGGAGGTCTTCGACGCGCGCCGCATGCCGGCGGGTTGGCATAGGATCGACTTCGATGACAGCGCGTGGCGTGGTGCAAAGGTTGTCCAAGGGCGTATCTCGGACCGTCCACCCGCGGTCTCACCATGGACTCGGTTGGTGCCGCGTGACATCCCGCATATGACCGCCGAGCCAGTGCTGCCCGTGGTCGTGACCTACACCGAGGAGTGTCTCGACATCGCCAACCGGATGCGCGGTGAGGATCTCTCTATCGGACTCTCGACCCCGGGCCGACCGGTGTCGTGCAGCACGTTGGAGGCACCGGAAAACCTCTGTTCTGGGGAGGGTGTCACCGTGGTGCAATGCAGCACCCAGCACCTGGACCACGTCTTCGATGGCGTGTACGATCCCTGCATCGTGCTGGACTTCGGCCGCGTCGTCAGCGGCTACCCGCGGGTCGAGCTGGAAGGCGTAGCCGGCGCCCAGCTGGAGATCGGATACGCCGAGCGCCTGATCGACGGGCACTTCAACAACGCGCTGGAGGGCCAATTCGCCGACCGGTATATCATGGTCGACGGTGCGCAGACCTATCAGCCTTTTACCTGGAAGGCCTTCCGCTACCTCAAGATCCGGCTGCGTGACGCGATCGAGCCCGTCACGATTCGCTCGCTCAAGGCCATCGTATCGACATACCCGTATGAGGAGCGAGGGAGCTTCGACAGCGATGACGCCACGCTCAACGCCGTCTGGGGGATCAGCCGGTACACCCTTCGCCTCTGCTCGAACGAGTTCATTATGGACACCCCGTGGCGGGAGCAGGCGCAATGGCTGGGTGATGTCGCCGCGGTGACCCTCGGCGGTATCTACGCCTGCTTTGGCGATACGGCACTGCCGGGGAAGTTCCTCCGGCAGGCCGCCCGGAACCAGCACCCTACGGGCATGATCTCTAACGTCTCCAACAGCGTCAATCACCACTGGCAGGGCGCCATCCCGGACTACTCGCTATGGTGGATCATGGGCCTCTGGAACCACTATCTTTTCACCGGCGACGCGCGGTGGGTGCATAGTTTCTATCCCGAGGCGCTTCGAGTCTTCCAGGCCCATCTCCCCTATGTCAACGAGCGGGGGCTGGTCGAGGATATGCCCTACTGGCCCTTTATTGACTGGGCCAACGTCGATCGTCGTGGCGAGTGTACGGCCTATAACGCGATCTTCTACGGGGCCCTTGGCGCCCTGACGCGCTTGGCGGAGGTCAAGGGCGATGTTTACACTCGGGAGAAGGCGGATCTGATGAGGGCCACGATGAGGCGCGAGTTCCAACCGCGGCTCTTCGACCCTGCGCGCGGCGTTTTCGCCGACGCGCGCATCGACGGTGGTTTCTCCGACCTGGTCAGCGAGCACGGGAACATGGCCGCGATCTACTGGGATCTGTGCGACGAGGCGACGACCGCCGGGATCATCGCTGCGCTTTACGAGGACAAGACGGTCGACGCCACGGAAGCCCAGCCTTTCTTCACCACCGTCGTACTCCAGGCCCTGGATCGAGTGGGGCGATTCGATCTCGCCCTTGAAATCGTCCGTGACCGGTGGGGTGGTCGTATGGTGGACCGCGGCGCCAGCTCGGTCTTCGAGGAGTGGGGCATCAACGGCAGTTGGCGGTCGGGCGAGTACGATGGCTTCCTGCGCACGCAGAGCCACGCCTGGTCCGCTCACCCGGCGGAGTTCCTGATCAAGAACCTGATGGGCCTGGAGATACTGGTGCCGGGCTGCAGCAGGGTGCGGCTCACGCCTAAGATCACGGACTTCGATTATGAGGCAGTCTATCCGACGCCCCTTGGCGCCGTCCGGGTGGAGAACGCCGGCGGCGAGCTCACGATTGAGGCGCCGAACGCGATTGAGATTTTGGACTAGCGGTATATCTGAGCGAGGAGGACATAGATGTCACGCAAAGTGCGGGTGGCGACGGTCTCCTTCCTCTATCGAGGGGGGCCCACGGTTGAGGACAATCGGGAGCGGATGCGGGGCCTGATCGAGCAGGCGGTCGCGGAGAAGCCGGATATCGTCGCGTTGCCGGAGACTTTTGTCACACAGGGTGTGGACTACGGGTCGTTGGACGAGGTTGCCGAACCGGTTTCCGGTGCGGCTCTTGGCCCGACCGTCGATATGGTGTCCGGCTATGCACGCAAGCACGATTGTTACATCATCTGCCCACCGATCGGGATCCACGGTGACAAGTATATGAACGACGCCGTCCTGCTCGACCGCCGGGGCGAGGTCGCCGGGGTCTACGCCAAGGTCCATCCCGTGGTAGAGGGTTCGGCGTTCGACAGCCTTGAGCGAGGCGTGACGCCGGGCAGCGAGGTACCTGTCTTCGAGACTGACTTCGGTCGCATCGGGATCCAGATCTGCTTCGATATCATGTATCCTGAGCCTTGGGCGGAGCTCAAGGGCAAGGGTGCGGAGATCGTCTTCTGGTGCTCAGCTTACGATGGCGGCAAGCACCTGGGTATCTACGCCTGGCAGCACCGCTATTATGTGGTATCCGCGGTGCAGTCGCGGTACGCTCGGGTTATCGACATTATGGGCGATACGCTTGCCAAGAGCGGCTGGCACGATCCCGTTCTGGCTCACACCATCGACCTGGACGTCGGACTCTTCCACTGTGACTTCAATGGGAGCGTCATTGCCGACATCCGCAAGGTCTACGGTCCCGATGTCACAGTCAGAACCTGGCACGAGGAGGGGCTCTTCACACTGGAGACAAACCGGGAGGATCTCAGCGTGGCGGATGTCGTGGAGGAGTTTAGGCTGGACCCGCTGGATGATTACCTGGCGCGCAACACGAAACTTCAGGACGCGGTTCGGGAGGGACGCGACGTGCCGGACCTAACGCCGGACTACGTCGGACGCGTTCAGTGGAGCTGAACGAATCACAGACGTGGATCCGCACGAGGTGGCGCACTATCGCTGTCCGGGCTCTTTGTAGCGCTTGATATCAGCCCGAGCCCGCGCGCGCCTCTAGCGTCATTGGAAGGTTGAGTTCCCTAATCGGTGGCTGCGGATGGCGGATGCTCCGCTTTCCATCCTCAGCCTTGCGAGTATGATGGGAGTACAAGGAGGTACTCCTATGTCGACCGATCGTCCGAACATATTGTTTATCCTGACCGATCAGCAGCGCAGGGACTCCATCGGCGCTTACGGCGCGGCCCTGGCCCAAACCCCGGTGCTGGACGGGCTTGCCGAGCAGGGCTCGACCTTGGAGCAGGCCTACACGCCATGCACGGTTTGCTCGCCGGCCCGCGCCTCGGTTTTCTCCGGACTCTACCCTCATCAGCACAGCGTGATCCGCAACGGCGCGGACTTTCGCAGGGATATACCCAACCTCGCCAGCTCCCTGCTCGACACCGGCTATCGCCTGGGATATACTGGGAAATGGCACATCGATGAAGTTTACGGACCTACCCACTTCGGTTTCCGCGCCAATGACTGGCTGGGGTACTCGCACCCTGCAGGCGGCATCTATCTGCGCTCCTTCCGAAACTCATGCAAATATCCGGTCAACCACTACCTCGAGTACCTGAACGCGAACGGTCTCGACGTGCCGGAGCTGGAGGAGGCAGTCTACTACCCGGTCAACCCCAACTTCGAGATCTACGGTCGCCAGACGGGACCGGTGGAGGCCAGCTTCGAGCACTACGTCGCCGAGGAGGCGATAGACCTGGTCACCCAGCTTGCTGAGGCGGGCAATCGAGACGATCGCCCCTTCTTCGTCTGGGCGAATTTCTGGGGTCCCCACGATCCCTTTATCCTGCCCGAGCCTTACTTCTCGCTCTTCAGCGGCGACGATGTGGAGCTGTCGCCGAGTATGCAGGAGAGCTGGGAGAACAAGCCTTGGGTCCAGAAGCGAATGAGCACCCACTTCTGGGGCATTGAGGATATGGAGGAGGCCACCTGGCGTGAGGCTGTGGCAAAGTACGCGGCCTACTGTGCTCTCCTAGATTGGGAGACGGGCCGGATCGTCGAGCGCTTGGAGGCTCTGGGCGTTCTGGATAACACGATCATCGTCTACACCGCCGATCACGGCAGCATGGTGGGTCACCACAAGCTGATCGACAAAGGCCCCTATCCCTACGACGGTATCCAGCGGATCCCGATGATCGTCCGGGGGCCTGGGGTTCAGAGCGGTCAACGCCGCGCCGAGTTCGTCTATCTGCACGATCTGACGCCCACGATCCTGGATTGGGCCGGCGCCGAGCGTTTCCCCACCTCCAACGCTCAGAGTCTGGTTCCGGTGTTAGCAGGCGGCGCGCTTCCCGAGTCCCGGGACGACGTCTATATGGCGCGTCATCATCATCCCATGCCCTATGAGCAGCGCTTCGTCCGCACTCGGCGTCACAAGTACGCGTACAATGCCGTGGACGTCGATGAGCTCTACGACCTGGCGCAGGATCCCGACGAGATGGTGAACCGCATCGACGATCCGGCGTATGCTGATGTCAAAGAGGAGATGCGCGCGCGGATGTGGGAGCACATGCAGGAACTCAGGGATCCTATCAGGGGTGGTTTCAACACGTTTGGTGCGGCACGGCGCTTTTGATAGCAGAAGCCATTGGCGATGGACCGTGTCCGCTGCGGTAAGTAGCACTTTCTCTCAGAGAGGCAATTTCTAGTTTTCAAGGAGATAGGTATGTCCGTGAAGATAGCTGGTGAGCCGCTGCCCAGTATCCCGTGGCAGGAGAAGCCTGAGGGCTACCAGGGTGTGGCCTGGCGGTTCGATGGTAACCCCGTGATCCCCAGTGACCTGATTCCGCAATCGAACAGCATTTTCAACAGCGCGGTGGTGCCCTACGAAGGTGCCTACGCCGGCGTCTTTCGCGTCGACAACACGGCGCGCCAGATGCAGTTGCACGCGGGCCGCAGCGAGGACGGCATCACCTGGGAGCTCGATCCTGAGCGCATTCACTTTGAGGCCGTGAACGAGGAGGTCGGGAACTGGGTCTACGGCTACGATCCGCGCGTTGTCTGGATCGAGGACCGCTACTACGTGACCTGGTGCAACTGGTACCATGGCCCGACGATCGGCGTGGCCTACACGCATGACTTCGAGACGTTTCACCAGTTGGAGAACGCCTTCTTACCCTTCAACCGTAACGGCGTTCTCTTTCCCCGCAAGATCAACGGTCGCTACGCGATGTTGAGCCGTCCCAGTGACACCGGGCACACGCCGTTCGGCGATATCTTCTACAGCGAGAGCCCCGACATGCACTACTGGGGGAACCACCGTCACGTCTTCGGGACTGCGGAGGGGTGGCAGTCCACCAAGGTTGGTGCCGGGCCGATCCCGATCGAGACGTCGGAGGGCTGGCTCATGATCTACCACGGCGTCCTGACCTCGTGCAACGGCTTTGTCTACAGCGCCGGAGCCGCGCTTTTGGATCTGGACGAGCCCTGGAAGGTGATCGCTCGCGGTAAGCACTATATCCTGGCGCCCAAGACGCTCTACGAAAACGTCGGCGACGTGCCGAACGTGGTCTTTCCCTGTGCCGCCCTCTGCGACGCCGAGACGGGTCGTCTGGCCCTCTACTACGGCGGGGCCGACACGGTGGTGGCGCTGGCCTTCGCCTACGTCGATGAACTGATTGACTTCATCAAGAGCGATTCTATCGCTTAGGACACGCATGTTTGAGCTGAAACCTGACTTCGAAGGCGTCATGGATCGCTATGAGGCCTGGTGGCAGTGTGAGATCGTGGACCGTCCGTTGGTCTCGATGAGCTTTGGAAAGCCGTTGGACGAGCGCGTCCCGGTGCCGGAGAAGAAGCACGTTACATGGCGGGAACGGTGGATGGACACGACGTACGTCGTGGAGCGGACCGTTGCGCAGCTCCGGAACCGGATCTACTATGCTGACGCTCTCCCCGTCACCTGGCCCAACCTAGGCCCGGAGGTCTTCTCCGCTTTCTACGGGTGTCCGCTGGAGTTCGGCGAGACGACCTCCTGGAGCGAGCCCATTCTTGAGGATTGGACGCCTCAATCGGTTGACACGCTTCAGTTGGATCGGAACAACGTCTACTTCCGGAAGATTCTGGAGCTGACCGACGCTCTGCTTGAGGTGGGACGGGATACCTTCATCGTAGGGTACACCGACATCCATCCCGGCGGTGACGCTATCGCTGCGTTCCGCGATCCACAGAAGCTCTGTATCGACATGATCGAGCATCCGGATGCGGTGAAGGCGCTCTGCGAGCGGGTCACCGATGACTTCATCGAGGTCTACGATCTCTACTACGAGAAGCTCTCGGATGCCGGGATGCCCAGCACGACCTGGCTCAATGCCACGTGCCGGGGGAGATACCACGTGCCATCGAATGACTTCTCCTGCATGGTATCGGAGCAAATGTTCGAGGAGATATTCCTGCCGGGCATCGTGCGGGAGTGCCAGCACATGGATCGAAACATCTACCATTTGGATGGCCCCCAGGCGCTGCGATATCTCGACACGTTGCTCGCCATCCCCGAGATCCATGCGATCCAGTGGGTACCAGGCGCGGGGCAAGACCACTGGGCGGATTGGGTGCAGGTCTATCGCCGGATTCAGGCTGCCGGAAAGGCATGCTGTCTCTATCCGCCGGTTCAGGACTTGGACGACGTCATTGAGGCGCTGCGTCCTGAGGGCGCGTGGCTGATCGTCAGCGGTGTGGAAAATCAGGCCATGGCGCAAGCGGCGTTGAAGAAGGTCGAGCGCTGGCGGCATTAGTTGGTTCTACTCTAGGAGGAGAAGCTGTATGAAGATCACAGACGTGAAGTCCTATCCGGTGTGGATAGGCCATCGAAACCAGTTGATCGTCAAGGTTGAGACGGACGAGGGGATCCACGGGTGGGGCGAGGCTGGGGTCTCGGGCCGCGAGTTGGCGGTGGCCGGCGCGGTGAACCACTTTCGTGAGTTCCTTATCGGGCAGGATCCCATGCAACGGGGAGCGCTCTGGCAGGAGATGTATCGCAGCCAGTACTTCGAGGGCGGTCGCGTGTTGACCGGCGCGATCTCGGCCATTGACATCGCGCTCTACGACATCGTCGGCAAAGCCCTGGAGGTGCCCGTTTACGAGCTCCTGGGTGGCAAGCATCGCGACGTCGTGCCATGCTTCGCCACGACGGGCGCGCACAGTTACGAGCAGTTGATCGATAACGTGAACCTGCTTCTGGAGAACGGCTGGGACGTCATCCGAATCGGCGCCGCGCACGGCCCGATCAGCGACGACCGGCGGCTCTACGAGCCACGGGCGTCGATCGGCTTGACCGCAGAGTGGCTGCCCAAGGTCCGCGAGGCGGTCGGCCCTGCGCCCGTTCTAGGTGTGGAGTATCATCATCGCTTGAGCGTGGCTGAGGCCGCGTCCTTCTGTCAGCGGCTTCCCTCAGGGACACTGGATTTCCTCGAGGAGCCGATCCGCGATGAGACGCCGGAGGCCTATGCGATGTTGCGCCAGATGACGGACGTGCCCTTCGCGATTGGGGAGGAGTTCGCCAGCAAGTGGCAGTTCCTGCCCTATATCGAGCGCGGTCTGACCAATTTCGCGCGCGTTGACGTCTGCAATATCGGCGGTCTCACCGAGGCAAAGAAGGTCGCGGGCTGGGCCGAGGCCCATTACATCGACCTGATGCCGCATAACCCACTGGGACCGGTCTGCACGGCAGCTACGGTGCATCTCGGCGCGGCGGTGCCGAACTTCGCCTGGATGGAGGTGCGCGTCTCGCCCACCGAGCGCCGTGAATTCCCGGACGACGAGATCTTCCCGCAGCAGCACAAGCTTGATGGGAGCGTCTTTCCCGTGCCTGACACGCCCGGACTCGGTATTGAGGTCAATGAGGACCATCTGGAAGCGGAGTCCTTCAAGTTCTGGGAGGCACCGCACCTACACCGGCGCGATGGTTCATATACGAACTGGTAGTCGACTCCGGGGTATTTGAGTTTTGTGAGAGTCTAGGGGATGGCTCGTTCAGGGGGCTCGGTGACTGGCGAAGCGTTTCAAATCTCCGAAAGGGTTGACGCTTTGTGCTCTTAGAAGTGAAGGGGAGGATTTGTCATGAGCGTGTATCAGCCGGAGCAGGATCCCAAGCCGCTCAAAGCGGTCATTCTGGCAGCCGGTCAGGAGAAGATCACCGAGGATGGTCTTCCCATCGTGCTGCAGCCGCTGGGCGATCTGCGGGTGATCGAGTACGTCATACGCAATGCGCTGCAGGTGGTGGCACCTGAAGATCTCTACGTCATTGTCCCGGAGGGCAGCAGCGATATTCAGGCGTATCTCGACAATGAGGCGTTCACCTACGTTGTCCAGAAGGAGCCCCAAGGCACCGGACACGCTGTCTTGCAGCTCTATCCGTTGCTCTCCCACTATGAGGGCGATCTCCTCATCCTCTACGGGGACACCCCGCTCTTCCGCCCGGCCTCCATTCGGGGCCTGCTCAACCGCCACCGCCTGTGCCAAGCTCAGCTGACGCTGCTGTCAGCCGTTGTCCAAACGCCGCTCCCCTACGGGAGGATCATCCGCGACGCCAATGGACGGATCATGGACATCATCGAGGAAACCGAGGCGTCGCCGGAGGTCCGGGAGATCCAGGAGCTCAACGTAGGAGCCTACCTGGTGCAGGCGCAGGCCATCTTCTCGGCGCTGAGGTCGCTTTCGCCCTCGCCGGTCGATGGCGAGTACCGTCTGACGGATTGCGCTCATCGCTTGATCCGGAGCGGCATGCGCGTCGAGAGCTACCAGATCTACGACGAAGACGAGGTTTTGGGCATCAACACCCGCGAGAATCTAGCGGAGGCTTCTTTCATACTTCAGAAGCGGGTTTTTCGGCCTCGGCGTCAGGAAGAGGAGAACCTCATCGCCTTTGGCACCGGAGGGTGGCGGGCTGTCATCGGCGAGGGATTCACGCTGCACAATGTGCGGCGTCTGTCTCAAGCACTGGCTAACGCCGTGATACGCCGCCACTGTGAGGATCGGGGTGTGCTCATCGGCTTTGACCGACGTTTTCTCAGCGATCGTGCGGCGCGCGCTGCTGCGGAGGTCTTCGCCGGCAACAACATCCCGGTTTTGCTGTTGAAAGAGGATGCACCGACGCCCCTGATCACCTACGCCACGGCGCGGCTGGGCGCGACCTACGGCATGGTCTTTACCGCCAGCCACAATCCGCCTGAGTGGAATGGGCTAAAGGTCTTCCGCAGCGACGGCTCGCTGTTGCAGGATGACGAGACGGACGAGATCGAGGCGGAGGCAAACCGCCTGCGAACCACGGATGTTGTGAAGATCGACCTAGACCTCGCGTTGGCAGCCGATGTCGTCCGGCGTGAGGATTTCACCAACGAGTACGTTGACGCTGTGGAGTCGCTCATCGATCTCAGCGTGATCCGTGAGGCCGGCTTGAGCGTGATCGTGGATCCCATGTACGGTGTCAGCCAGCTGACACTGGGCATTATCCTCACCGAAGCTCGGTGCCGGGTGACGTTTATCAACGAGCGTCACAACCCGCTCTTCGGCGGGCGTTCTCCGGCGCCTGATCTCGAGGCCTTGCGATTGTTGATGACCCACGTGCGGAACGAGGACTACGATCTGGGTTTGGCGACTGACGGCGATGCCGATCGCATCGCCATCGTCGACGAGAACGGGCAGTACGTCACTGTGAATGACGTCCTCTTGCTCCTCTACTGGTATCTGCACGAGGTGCGTGGGGATCGAGGTGGCGTGGTGCGGAACCTGGCGACGACGCACCTTCTCGATCGTCTCGCCAAGCGGTTTGACGAACGGGCATACGAGGTGCCTGTGGGGTTCAAGCACGTCTCGGCGGCGATGATCGAGCACGACGCCCTGCTCGGAGGTGAGTCGAGCGGCGGTCTGACGATTCGCGGACACATTCGCGGCAAGGACGGCATCTTCGCGGCGGCCCTGGTCGTCGAGATGCTGGCGAAGACTGGTCAGCGGATCTCACAGTTGCTTGACCGGGTCTATGAGATCACCGGACGCCTCTACGCGTTGGAGACCAATCTGCCCGCGACGTCGGAGATGCGGGTCATCGTCCCGCGCCGCGTTGACGTCGTCATCGAACGTCACGAGACCGAACCCTTGCACCTCGGTCCCTATCGGGTGGAAAAGATCTCCACGATGGATGGGGTGAAGTTCTACCTGGAGGACGATCAGTGGGCGATTATGCGTTTCTCGGGCACGGAGCCCGTGCTGCGCGTCTTCGCCGAGGCAGATTCTGAGGACAAGGCCCGCGAGCTTGTGGAGCATCTGAAGACGACGTTCGACCTGACGTCGACCTCCTCAGAGGTATCCTGAGGTCTTGGAATACCGACAGGGTCCTTCTTCTGGTTTCTGGCTGCGATTCCGCGGCTAGTTTTTGGTACAATGAGGTCAGTTGAAGCCTCGTACAAAGGTCAGCGGAAGTGGGTAGTTAGCCGCAGCCAATGACTTGAAGGATGGAACAAACCAATGACACGCAGACTAGAGCAGCTAGTTGAACAATTACCGCCCGATATGGTCCAGGAGGTCGAGGACTTCGCGGAATTCCTCCTGGAAAAGCGTGCTGCTGGATCTCGCGGCAAGTTGGAGTTTCGCTGGGCCGGTGCTCTTGAGGATCTAAGGGATGAGTACTCTACCCCCGATGAGATTGTCTGATTGGCTATCAGGTGAATGCATGCCTGGGGTGGTGCTCAGGGGCTTATTGAACACGCCAGAGCGTTGCTGTGAGCGTCGGGCTCTGGGACCTTGCTCATAATAAGGGCCAGGGCCCGACGTGCGCTTCGGTGTCTGGTCTTAGATTGGATGGCCGGGCGGGTAGAGCTGAGCGGTGATGCCCCCGTCCACGTAGATCACCTGCCCCGTGATGTAAGCCGCGTCGGCCGAGGCGAGAAAGGCCACCGCCGCGCCGATCTCCACGCCGCGCCCGAACCGCTTCAACGGAATGCGCTCCGAAACGGCCTGCATGCGCGGGTTGCTGGGGTCGGACCACCGCTCGGTCAGGGTTGCACCCGGCGCCACCCCGTTGACCCGGATGTCATATGCCGCCAGCTCTAGTGCCATGGCGCGCGTCATCGCGTCCAGCGCGCCCTTGGTCACGTCGTAGGGTAGCCCGCGCCAGTGCGCCCGCAGCCCGCCGACCGAGCTGATATGGACGATGTTGCCCCCGTGCCCTGCGTCCCGCATCTGCTGGGCGGCGCGGTAGCTTAAGACGAAGGGCCCCCGGATGTTAGCCGCCAACTCGTTGTCGATCAGGGCCTCGTCCAGTTCAAAGAAGTGCACGCGCTTCAGGTTGGCGGCGTTGTTGACCAGGAGATGGACGGTCCCGTAGGCGTTGAGCGTCTCGCCGATGAGCTTGTCGATGCCCTCGGTGTGGCTTTGATCGGCCGGTACGCCGATGGCCTCCGCCCCCAGGTCACGCAGTTTGGCCGTCGTGGCCTCGACGTCCTCCGGCGTGCGGCTGTTGATCACCAACTTCATCCCCTCTCGGGCTAGTCGTACCGCGATTTCCCGTCCGATGCCGCGGCTGGAGCCGGTGACGATGGCTACCTTGCCCTTGAGCTCCGGATAGCGGGCGGGCGTTGTCTCATAGAGTTCCTCGATGTCATTCATGCGCTTTTCTCTCTTCTCTAGTTTCCTTTCAATGGTGCGGGCTCCCCAACGGACAATTCGATGACAGGTGCACGGCGAGCGTCCATTCCGGAACTCTCCGGTCTACTCACATAGCTGGACGTGGACGACCCTGACGTCCGGCTCGACCCAGATGCCGTGGTCGGTCTCGTCGCCGTTGCGGCGGCGTTCCACGGTGAAGCGACCATCCTTCTCAAAGCGTCCCTCGTCGACCTGCACGTAGTGTGCCAGACGCGTTCGTAACCGGTCGTTGCTGAGGGAAGCGTCCAGGGCCTCGGCTGGTGATGTCTTAGGGCGTAGCTGAAGCCGGTAGTTGGCGCCGACCAGGTAGAACTCGTGCCTCGACGTCTGGAAGACCAGCCCTCGTCCCCTTCCCACCGAAGGATCCTCGGGCACCGGCAAGCTTTGCCCTGGATGCCGCCAATCCCTAGGCCCAGCCCCAAACTCTACAAGGCCGATATAGCCGTCGAGGTCAAGGTGCTGTGCTCCCAGATGCTCCTCCTGGATCACCGCGTGTACCTGACCCGTTCCCTGGTACTTGAGCAAGAGCGGAATAGCAGCGGCGATGGCTCGGAAGCTGTCGACCAGAGGCTGCAGCTCGGGGCGGACATCCCCGTCCTCGCCGACGATGCGTTCGATCGCGAAGAAAGCGTAGCCGATGGCGTCGTAGTCGGCCACGGCCTGGAAGATACGCCAGGGATTCGAGCTGCCGGGCGCGGATTCAGGAATGAAGAGCGGATTGTCTTCGCGGGCGTAGGCTCGACAGATTGCCGCATAGCCGTTGGCGTCGGCGATGTAGATATCGGGCGCGATGAGATCGACATGGGGCGTGGCCCACTTATAGAGATCGAGCACCTGTGTCACGGCGCCGCCGGAGGGATAGGTCTCCCCTGGAATGCGCCAACTACCCTCGCCAAGCCAGACGTTGAGGTACATCGGCAGTTCGTAGATCGCCTTGCCGGCCTCGGCAAGCCTGTCGATATACCGGGCGATGGACCAGCCGGTCAGGAGCTCGCCCGCTCGCTCCCCGAAGATCTCAGGCCAAGAGCCGCTTGGTCTCCCGCCCGCTTTCTGCCACGCTGCGTGGACCGGCCCGGCGGCGCTCTCCCTGAGATTCTCCAGCAGCTCGCGAGGGACCGGTGCTTCGAAGACGGCCTGCGCCTCGCCCCCGTAGTCACGGTCGGCGCCGAGGATCCCCGGTTCGTTCTCGATCTGGACGGCGATGACCGTCTGGTCCGCTGCGTCCACTTCCTTGAGATGGCGGCATAGCGCCGAGAAGGCCCGCCGGTCGGCCTCAAAGGTCGCGGCGCAGTGGGATGAGAGCACCCAGACGGGTCTGCCGGTGGGTGATATCACCCGTTTGAAACGCTCGGGGTCGGTCTTGACCCACGCCGGAGCGTACTCCATATTCCCGTTCTTCCACGTGCCGAACCAGAGCAGCACGAGCCGCACGTCGTGGTGGCGCGCGGTGTTGATCAGGTCGTCAAGGTATGTGAAGTTGTAGATGCCCTCCTCCGGCTCGACCTGCTCCCAGTAGACGGGAATCTCCAAGGTGTTGCCATGGAGGAGGTCGAGGGCGTGGAACGCCGTGCTCCACTCCTCCTCGTTATAACCGCTGGAGTTCCGGGTCTGCCCTCCAATCGGGTAGAAGGGCTGACCATCGACGGTGAATAGGTGTTGAGTCTTGGACATAGGTTTTTCACTCCTCTAGCTGCTGGGGGCGTCGCCCCAGTCCGGGACCTCCAGGATCTCGCCATCGCGGAGCGCGGATTTGTGGGCCACCGCCCCGGCAGCCATATAGCGCACGGCTTCCCAGACGTTGATGACCGGGACCCGGTCGTGTGCGATAGCGTTGACGAACTCGTGGACGAGGTAAGCGTGCGATCCGCCATGGCCCCCGTAGACGTTGTGACCCACGGCGCCCTCAAAGGCTGCCAGCACGTCCTCCGGCAGCGGCTCGCGCATCTCCTCGACCGTGAGGCGGGTCACGTCGCGGTTGTCCGTCCACGTGTCGTTCTCGAAGCTGCCGTCGGTGCCGTAGACCCGGAATATCTCCCGGCCCGGATGGCCGACCTCGCGGAATTCGCAGATGCGCATGGTGGCGCCGTTGCTCATGTAGAAGAGCGCCGTCTCGTTGCTGAAGGCGTTGTCCTCGAAGTAGGGATCGTTGTCGCGGTTGGCGTACCCCCAGGCGCAGACCTTAATGGGATGAGCGCCCATGACGCTGATCGGCCCGCTGGTGGAGTGGGTGGGGTAGTGCATCGGACCGGTCTTGACGCCCCGCGCGCGGTACGCCTCGAGCAACTCGCGCCAGGCGTCCCCCGCTTTGCTCGCCATACGGTGGCGGATGACCTCGCGGAGGTTGGTGCGCGAGTCGACGTCGTGCAAGTACTCGCCCTCGGCGTAGACGAACTCGCCGAAGTCGCCCGCTCTCGCGCGACGCCGGCAGTACATGGCCTGAGGACGATAGTAGGTGGTCTCTCCCAGCATGTAGTGCCGGCCCGTGCGCTCGACCGTCGCGACCAACCGGTCACACCATTCGAGGATCTCGTCGGCGTCCGGGATGCTGATCACGGGCACCGCACTGTAGACGTGTTTGCCGGACTCCATCGCCTGGATCGCCTGGGGCGCGTGGAGCCAGTGTTGCGTGATGATGACCAGAGCGTCGAGGTCGCTCTCACAGATCTCATCCAGTGATGGATAGAGATCGCCGTGGTCCAGCTTCGCCTCCCAGCCCGGCTTCTCGGCGAATTTCTTCATCCGTTCAGGCTCGAGATCGCATAGCGCGATGCGATCCACCAGCGGATGGCTCATAAAGAGATCGGCAAAGGCGCTGCCGAACGATCCCAAACCTACCAATCCTAAGCTGATGCCCATTTTAGGCCTCCTTCACTTGCTATATCTATGACCAACCCATCCCCTGCAACCACTCGACGCAGAGCTCATACCAGGATGCCACGTGAGGATCGCCCTCCGCCAGCCCCAGGCCGTGTTCGCCCTTTGGGTAGACGTGGAGTTCGAAGGGTACACCGTGAGCGTGCAAAGCCTCCGCAAAGCGCAAACTGTTCTCCACCGGGACAGCTGTGTCTTCAGCGGTATGCCACAGGAAAGCCGGCGGCGTCTCGTCGCTGACCTGCAGCTCCAGGGACATCAGCGAAAGCAGGTCCGGGCCCGGCGCCGGACCGAGGAGGTTCTCGAAGGATCCGCGGTGAACGTGGCTCGCCGACGAGATGACCGGATAGGCGAGAACCAACGCGTCCGGTCGACAGGATACGCCATCCAGCGCGTCGCCGATCTCGAGATCGGGCAGGTCGAAGTGGACGCCGAGGCTTGCGGTCAGATGACCGCCGGCGGAGAAGCCGCAGACGGCTATGCGGCTCGGGTCGACGTGCCAGTCCTCGGCATTGGCGCGCACGATCCGCATGGCCCGCGAAGCGTCGAGGAGCGGTGCCGGATGGCGGTGTGGGGCGACGCGGTACTGGAGCACAAAGGCGTGCATCCCGGCAGCGTTGAAGACCTCCGCGATGGGCGCTGCTTCATGGGGTGCTCGATCGACGTAGCCGCCGCCGGGACAGACCAGGACAGCGCCGCGCGTGGTCTCCCCCGGGAGCAGGTAGAGTTCCAGCCAGGGACGGAAGTCATCCGCCGGTGACGAAGCCGGTGGACGACCTTCCCAGAGCCAGAGCCTGGGGGTGTCAGGGTGTGTACTCATTGGGACTCCTTGCCAGGCGCTCTAGATCTCGACCTGGCCGTCTTGAATGAGCCAGTGCACCGACTCGCGGACGGCCTGTAGCGATGTGTAGCGAGGTCGATAGTCCAGTAGCCGCTGAGACTTGGCGATGCTATAGCAGTTGGGGCTGTGTTCGATGTGACCCAGCGTAGCGTCGGCGTCTCTCTCTGAGACGGTGGTCCGCCACGCATCGAAGGGCTGATAGCTCAGTTCGGCCTCTTGGCCAAACCAGGCTGCCACGGACTCGGCGTAGCCCCGCAGCGAGAGCGCCGCCGGGGAAAGGGCGTGGAAGCTCTCGCCGAGGGCCACGTTCCAGTTTTCCAGCACTTTCATGAAGACCTGCGCGACGTCGTCAGCGTGAACGTGATGGACGATGGCCAACCCCCAGTTGGGCAGTGTGACCGGCTTGCCCTGCGCCAGCCTGCTGTAGATCTCGGGGCTGAAGTTGCCCTGCGGGTTCAGCGGTACCCAGCCAGGGCCGACAATGTGGCCTGGGAGCACGCAAGCAGCCGGGAAGCCGTTCTTGCGAGCCTCCTCGTGGAGATACGCCTCGATGGCGGCTTTTCGTATACCGTAGTCGCCGATGGGACGTCGGGGCTGGTCCTCGGTCACCGGAACCGTCACGGTCTTTCCGTGGACCCAGCAGGTGCTGCAGTGTACGAAATACTGCACCTTGTCGCGTAGCGCCTCGACCAGGTGCCGGGTGCTCTCCAGTGTGAAGGAGATCATGTCAATGACGGCATCGGGTTCTAGCTCTGCGATTTTGGTTCCGAAGGTGCCGGCTGCCTCTTCAGCCGTTCGATCGAGGGCTACATGCCGGACGCTTTCCCAGGCGCCGTGTGGCTGGTAGGGCTCCCGCTGTCCTCGGCTGACCACCGTGACGTTGTGCCCTGCTTCGACGAGGCGGGGGACCATGAACGTGCCAACGTGACCGGTGCCGCCTATCACTACCGTGTGCATATCGTTCCTCCTTTGCGTCTAGCTGATAGATCTGCGCTCGATGTGTGTAAACATCACAAATGCATTCGAATTGGGCGAAAGTATCAGGCCGGGTTCACCTCAAAGATCACCTGCCGGCCCTCGTGAGTGTCGTTGCCGGAGAATCGGACCCGCACGCCTTGCGGCGCGGTCACCTCGACACGGAGCGTCTTCATATCGGCGCGCCAGGCCACGTGCAGGGGGCCGCGCGCCGTCGCGACGGTGCCCTCCGCCCAGGTCAGGTCCTGGAGCCGGGGGCTGATCTCAAAGGCCGCGCCGCCGGGCGCCGTAGGACGGACGCCGAGAGCGATACGGTTGAGGAAGTAGACCGGGGCCGAGGACCAAGCGTGGACGTGGCTGCGCGTCGGGAATCCGCCGGGGCGGGCGCCGCTGGTGGGGAAGACCTCCCAGACGGTGGTGGCGCCGGCCTCTATCATCGGCAGATAGGCCTCGTAGATCGAATCGATGATCACGTCGAGCTCTCCGGCTTTCTCCAGTGCCTCGTAGTAATACATGATGGCGAAGGGCGAGCCGACCCGGACCATATCCTCCGGCGGCGTCAACACGTTGTCCAGTGCTGCTGCTGCGTGCGCTTCCGGGATGATGTCGTAGAGTAGCGCCAGAAAGCTGGTGTGCTGCGAGACCGAATCGCTGACGCTGCCGTCGGCGTGGATGCTGTCAGGATAGGCGCGTCGGCCTGTGTCCCACAACCTGTTGATG
>JBNGDU010000127.1:0-26053 GCA_049975025.1 Anaerolineae bacterium | reverse complement strand
GTGAGGGGCCGAGGAAAACGTCAGCCAAGGATCGGAGTCGCTCATAGTGGGTCTTGGTAGTCCTGGATCACGCTTCAGATTCCCTAACGTGGCGCGGACGGGCCTCCGCTGGCATTGCTGATCATAGCAGCTTACCTACTTCACTTGTCAATCGTCACCCGTCCATCCCCCACGTTTCACGTCTTTGTAATGGAAATCCGATTCGTCAGTTGTGTGGACGCCGTTCTGTAACGAAACTGGGACGTTCCTGTCTTGGACGGCTGGTAAAATTAGGTTATAATTAAGTCAAAGCACTAAGTCGTTACGTCATTGACACAGGGACATCGTTTAGGTACTCGGGTGCGATCATATGCTGGCGGCTAAATCTAATACGGTAGCAGTGGATGAACTAGCGCCATCGATCAAGGTGGATCTGTCCTACGCGCTCATATCTGTTGGCAGCACGGCGATCTGGTCCGTGCTAAGCGGATGGTTGCTCTATTTCTACCTGCCCCCGGAAGGGGAGGGACAGGCGTTGGTGCCGGCAGCTTTCTACGGCCTTGTGATGCTCGCCGTCCGATCAGTGAACGCCGTGATCGCGCTGCCGATCGGCTATCTATCGGATAACACCCGCACCCGGTGGGGACGTCGGCTTCCCTTTATGTTTGTCTCCGCTCTGCCGATGCTGGCGTTTTTCGCGCTGCTGTGGCGTCCCCCGGTCCAGGGTACCTCGACCTGGAATCTCATCTATCTGGGTGTGATCCTCTTGCTCTACAACGTGGCATATACCCTCAACCAGATACCCTACACGGCGTTGCTGCCGGAGATCGCGCTAACCGAGCGGCATCGCATTCGGATCTCGGCTTGGTCATCCGGCGGTTTCCTGGTGGGCATGATCGTGGGCGGGGTAGGGGGCCCTGTCATCGATCGACTTGGCTTCGCAACCGCCACGTTGCTGTATGCCGTCGTTGCGCTTCCCCTGTTCTACTTGCCGATCCTGGTGCTGCGCGAGCGACCGGGGCAGCGGAGCGAGGCCGCTCAGCGGCTGGACTTCCGCGAAGGCGTGCGCATGATGTTTCGCAATCGGGCCTTCCGGGTCATGACGGCAACGGGCCTCTGCTACTGGGGGGTGACGACGATCGTCCAGGCCGTGATTCCCTTTATCGTCACCGAGATATGCCTCCTGTCCAAGTCGGACACCTTCGACTTCTACATCCCGGCCCTACTAGCCTCCCTGCTCTGCTATCCTGCGGTCACGTGGTTGTCGAACCGTTTCGGCAAGTGGCGGGTTTTCGCCGGTTCGTTGTTGGCCTCTGCGCTCGTGCTGCCCGGCTTGATCTGCATCGGCCCCGGCTTGCCCATGGGACTAAAGACCCAGGGTCTCATCTGGGTGACCGTCCAGGCGGTTGTGATGTCGGGTGTTACGATGTTGCCACCGGCCTTCGGCGCCGAGATCACCGACTACGATGAGGAACTGACTGGTGAGCGTCGTGAGGGCATCTACTACGCGACTTGGGGCTTTCTCGATCAGGTCACCCAAGGGGTTGCCGCTGCGGTTCTGCCGCTGATCTTATTCCTGGGGCGCAGCCATACGGATCCGCAGGGCCCCGTCGGGGTTCGAGTGGTGGGGCTCCTAGGGGGCGCGCTGATGTTGATGGCATTCCTGATCTTCCTTAAGTATCCACTTCGCGGAAAACCCGGCACCCAGGGAGGTGGTGCATAATGTCAAAAGGCAAGCTGGAGGATACGGGGCGACGGTACATCGCGGACCTAGAGAGGGCCAACTACGCGGCGACTTACGAGGCAACGAAGGTCACGCCTGGTCTGGAGCTGACGCTGCGCGATGACGTGATTATGACCGCGAGTGAGCTCCTGCCTATACCCGACGCTAACCATGCTTGTCTCCTGCGGTCTTCAACCGCGGAGGTGGGCGACCTTATCGATGAGGTCGTCGATTACTATCAGACCAGGGAGGCCGTACCTACCGTCTACGTCTCGCCAGCGTGCGAGCCGGAGGGCCTTGCTGAGCATCTGGTCGAGAGAGGGTTTGTCGAGCAGCCGGGTCGGGAGGCGTGGATGACGCTAGACAGCCTGTCCGACCTCGCGGTGCCGTCACCGACACCGCGAACTCAGGTCAGGCAGATCACTCAGGACGAGGTGGAGACCTTCACCGAGGTCTTTCTCACCGCCTTCGGCATGCCCCTCGACTTCGCGCCGGCGATGGTCCGACTCCTAAAACCGTCTATTGGGCTGGAGCACACTTATCACTATATCGCCTACAGCGATGATCGGCCCGTTGGAACCTGTTCACTGTTGGTTCACGAGACCTATGGTGTGTTGGGCAGCGAAGGCGTCATACGATCGCGGCGAAGCCGGGGGGCAGCCATGAACCTGGTCATTGCTGTGGTGAAGGAGGCTCGGAAGCACGGCGTTGAGACGTTGATGCTTCAGACCGCAGCGGGCACGCTTCTCGAAAGGTTGCTCCGCATCGGGGGTTTCAGGCGTGTCTTCACGAGGACGTGTTACACACTGGACTATGAAAGCTCTCATTGAGATAAGTAAGGTGCGGAAGGTGTACGAGACCGGCGCCGTCACCTGTGAGGCCTTGAAAGGAGTATCGCTGGACATCTCTGCCGGCGACTATGTCGTCATCATGGGGCATTCGGGCAGCGGGAAATCCACGCTGATGCATCTTATGGGTGGTCTGGACTCGCCCACGACCGGTTCGGTCACCGTCCAGGGCCGCCGTCTGGATCAGATGGGTGAGACGAGACGCGCCAAATTTCGCCGGGAGAACATCGGGTTCGTCTTCCAATTCTTCAACCTCATCGACAATCTCACCGTCCGGGCCAACGTCGAGCTCCCGGCGCTGCTGGCTAACAGGAACAGGGGCGAGACGCACAAACGGGCCGATGCCCTCTTGGAGCGGTTGGGGATCGCGGATCAGGCTGCTAAGTATCCGTGGGAGATGTCCGGCGGTCAGCAACAGCGCGTCGCCATCGCGCGAGCGCTTATCAACCGACCGGCGGTGCTCCTGGTCGACGAGCCTACCGGAAATCTTGACAGCGCCAGCAGTCAGGCGGTATTGGGTATCCTGCGCGACTGCCATGCCCGCGGTCAGACCATTCTGATGGTGACCCACGATCCACGTGCTGCAGCCGAGGCGAAGCGGGTCCTCTTTCTACACGATGGGTCGATTGTCGCCGAGATGCCCCGGGCGGAGGCCCAGGATATCGCCCAGCGCCTGGCGGAATTGCACTAGACGAGACCTATGAGAGCTGTCTTTCAGAAGATGTGGGCAGATATCGCCACCCGACCTTTTATGTCGATTCTCATCGTCGTCACGCTTTTCGCCTCCTCTGCGCTGCTGACGCTGGCCCTGATCACTTTGGTCAACCTCAGCGCGCCCTACGATCGTTCCTTTGAGATGCTCAACGGCGCCCACATGTGGCTCTTCCTTGATCGCCGGAAGGTAAGCCGCCGGGATATCGAACGGATCGGGGAGATGCCCGGCGTGGCGACCAGCACCGGCTTACGGTACGCTGTCACCACCCGGGTCGACCTGCGCGATCATCACGTCTGGACAAGTCTTCGGGCTATTCCGGAGTCCTCGCCTGAGGTCAACCGTCTGTTCGTCCAGGAGGGCGTGCGGGTGAGGCCCGGTCAGCGAGAGCTGTTGGCGAGCAAGGATTTGGCCGATTTGTACGATCTGTCCGTAGGCGAGACGATCACCTTGACACGAGCGGACGGCAAACCCGTGGAGCTTCCCGTCGTCGGCTTGGCCTATAATCCGATGTGGGATACCTACCGGAACTCGCAACCGCCCTACATCTACGTGACCGAGTCCACCCTTCGTTGGCTCCATCCCGACGAGTCCACGTGGGCGTGGTCGATCGGCCTGCGGTTGGAGGACCCGGAAGCCGTGGACGCGATCCTAGATCAGATCGAGACGCAGATGCGTGGAGAGGTGGTTGAGAGTTACACTGACTGGCGCGACGTAAAGCAGTCGGCGGTCTTCGGGGCGAGAATGAATTTCATCTTCCTGGGTGCTTTCGGTTTCTTCGCCATCCTCGCCGCGGTCCTTGTCATCGCCAGCAGCATCGGATCCATCGTCCTCTCTCAGTTCCGGCAGATCGGCATCCTCAAGACCCTGGGCTTCACGCAACGTCAGGTGCTCTGGCTCTATCTGGGCCAATATCTGCTTCTGAACTTGATCGCCAGTCCCATTGGGCTGATCGTCGGGCGGGTTCTGTCGCCGCTGCCGCTCAAGAGCGTGGCCGCGTCCTTGAGCACAACATTCCAACCTGCGCTTGATCTCCCGGTCGTTATCTTGGTACTGGGGATAACCAGCGGCGTCGTGACTCTCGCAGCATTGGGGTCGGCGCGACGAGGTGCCCGGACGAACATCGTTCGCGCCATCGCCGTCGGCGCCGAGTCGCCCTATCGGATGTCGACCTGGGCTGCGAGGATGATGGAACGGCTGGGCCTGCCGATTGTCGTCACGCTCGGCGTCAACGATCTGTTCGTCAAGCCCCTCCGCTCTGCCTTGACCGGCTTCAATTTGGCGCTGGGCGTGGTCGGTATCGTCTTCGGTCTGACCCTCAGCACCACTTTGGACACATATCGGGCCACCCCCGAGTTGCTGGGCATTGTCTACGATGCTGCGGTCACCCGTGAGAAAACCGGTGAGTCGAAAACCGAGTACCTGCTGCGTAAGTCTCCGGGCGTCCACGCCTTTTACCGGGAGTACCTGGTTGAGGTGGAGGCGGCGGCGGGCAAGACCTTCCAGGTCCGAGCTGTCGACGGAGACCTGGATGCGTTCGCTTTCCGGATCTCACAAGGGCGGTTCTTTCAGCCTAACTCCTACGATGCTATCGCCGGGCGTGGGCTAATGGACTGGTTGGGTTTGGAGGTTGGGGACCCGTTGACGGTGACGATCGGAGATCGCGCACACAGGCCGGTTGTCTGGCGTATCGTGGGACAGTATCCCGAGCCCGTCAACGCCGGACAGATGATGATGGTCAGCGCTGCAACGATCGACCGATGGGTTCGGCAACCCAGCGCGGACACCTACTTCATCAAGTTGAGTGAGAACTGCGACACCGACGCTCTCCAAGCTTATCTGGCGGAGAGGACCGGGGATGATCTGAACTTGACACTTGTCGATCAGGCTATTCCCGATGCCGTTCAATATCTCCAACTGGCGATCTACGCGCTCTCGGCAATACTCATCGGCATCGCGTTGATCAATGTCTTCAACACCACCTTGTTGGCGACTCGGGAAAAGGTGAGGGATATCGGAATCCTCAAGACGGTAGGGATGACCCCATCTCAGGTTACGACCATCGTCTACACGACCGCAGGGCTGTTGGGTCTTATCGCGACGATCATCGGCGTACCCGCGGGATTCGTCTTCACGCGATCACTTCTCGCCAACCTCTCGAATGTCTATGGCTTTGGCGCCGTCAACGTCTCACTGAAGGTCGCTTACATCGCGCTTTTGGTACCTCTGATGCTGTTGGTTAGCGTGCTTGGGAGCCTGATCCCCAGCAGGCGTGCCGCGATGCTTTCGATTGTCGAGGTGTTGCGCGATGAGTGAAGAGCTGCGAGCTTGTTGGTCTCGTTCCAAGGCATACCGGGTGATTCTGACCGTGGTTCTCATCTTCGCGTTCTTGCGACTGGCAATGCAGGGGGTCTATCTGGGCATGCTGCTTTTCCCCCAGCTGGGTCTTCTTGGCGGCACACCGGATTGGGTAGGGAACGAGGAAGGGATGGTGCCCGCGGACCTGCAGATCTATCTGGATGCCGCCGGACACTTCAAGAACCGGGATGGCTTGTACCTCCAGGGCTCGTTGGTTCGCCTGGAGGATCACTACCCGTACGCACCTGCCTTTGCCTTCGCTTTTGTGCCTTTCCTCTGGCTCTCACCCGAGGCCGTGACCGTCATCCACACATTCCTTCACATCGCGGCCTACGCCCTGCTCTATGTCACATGGGGTCGCATCTTCGACCGTCTCGGATTGAGATCTGCAAAGACGATGCTGGCGTGGACGTTGCCGGTCTGGCTGCTGTTCTCGGCATTCTGGGGTGATCTGGCCTACCTCAACATCTATCTGATTATGACGTTGATCGGCTCCCTCTTCATCGAGGCCGTCGTCAACGAACGGCTGGGATTGGCGGTGCTCTGGCTCTCGGTGATCGTGCAGATCAAGCCCCACTGGGCCTTCGCAGCCGTGGTTCCGCTGCTTCTGGGGCGCTATCGCTTCTTCCTCAAGTTGCTAGGGCTCACCTTGGTAGTCTATCTCGCTGTCATGGGGGCATTGATGACGATCGCAGGGCCGGAGTACATTTGTCACCAATACGTTGACTACGTGCAGTTCCTCGGACGGCTGAGCCGCGATTTCCCGTGGCGAGGTCCTGATGCGGCCTTCTTGGGCTACAACCATTCTATCAAGCAGACGGTCCTCTACCTGCTGGGTGTTGGTCCGAAGGCGATGCGCCTGGCCGATCTGGTGAAACTGTTTCTCTTGCTGCCGTTGGGGTGGGTGAGTCTGCGTTCCCTCCTCAACCCTGTCGATCGCGCCGGATACACGGTGCCTATGTTGAGCCTCGATCTCGTCTTTGCGCTCTATTTGGGGGCCTTTATCTGGTTGGATATGGTCTGGGAGGTCTCATTGGGCGTCGTTATCTTCCCCTATCTCTTGGCGACCACCGCGGGCCGAGGGCGACGAGTCCTGCTCTGGACTGTCTTCCTGCCCTATGTGCTCGTCGATCTCTGGCAGGCCATCAGTTTTGCCGTCTGGGGGATGGACGTGATCGCGCCAGGGCCCTACATTCTGACCGATCCCAGCCTCTACGCACCGATGATGATGATCGTGATTGTGACGTTCTACGCACTGCTCCTCACACGGCTGTGGCGGTCAGTGAGAGGGCGCGCTGTATCTACTTGTGACCTAAAGACACCTGACATTCTAGGAGGCTATCGTGCTACAGGACGCTGAAGACCGTGAGGACTACGCGCTCTCGGTGCGCGAGAACGGTCCCCATACGGTTGTCTTCCCCATCAACGGCACGCGCCGTTGGTTTGCCCTCAGCGAGGGGGACAGAACAGGCGACGACTATCGCACCCGTTATCCAGAGATAGTCGCGCGTGAGCTGCGCAGGCTTATTGGCCTCTTCTTTGACAATGGCGTGCGTACGTTGGTCGTCCCTGTCTACGGCGGCGATCTCATCGAGCGGGGCGCCGAGTATCGTGAGATGGCGGAGGTCGGGATTCGCCTCTTGTGCGGTCAAGAGGCGCGTGCTCTCTACAGTGAGAGCGCCGTGAGGGTGCGTTTCTACGGTGAATACGCCGATCAACTCAGTGACGAGATGCTGTCGGAGATGGAGTGTCTGATCCGTGATACCGCTGGCAACGAGGAGCATCGCCTTTTCTACGGGGTTTGCGGTGACACTGCAGTCCCCGCGATCGCGCGGGCGGTCCTAGAGGCAGGCCGTCTCATCTCGCACGAGGAGGCGATTCGTGCCTTCTACGGCGAGGATCTCATGGCGGACTTGTTTATAGGCTTTGACCAGCCCACCGCGTTTGACATGCCGCTCATTGACCGGGGTGGCGTGGACCTGTACTTCACAGCCGCGCCATCACTGTACATGGATGAGAAGTTGCTGCGCATGATTTTTTTTGATTGGCAGAAGGTGCGCCGGGAGAACGCTGCGTACGACACCCTTCGCGTTCATCACTGGGAGTACATGGACCACTTCTACACTCTCAATCGACATGCGGTGATGGGGCTGGGCCGGCGGAAAGACGGCATATGGTATCCTGTCTGTGATATCAAGGAAGCGGACACGTAGATGAGTTCTAGTGCAAGGAAGATGGCGGGTGATGCATATCCTAACGCACCCGAAATGAGGTGTCTATGAACTACCAAGGCTTTTGTGAGTTACTTGCCGACATAGGCGTAGGTCCGCCAAAGATCTCGCCAAGTCCCTATGATACGGCTTGGCTGGCGCGGTTGAGCGGCTTCGAAACCAAAGCGCTTCAATGGCTGCGGGATCACCAACTCCCCGATGGGAGTTGGGGTACAGATATACCCATGTACGCCCACGACCGAGCAGCGTCTACACTGGCGGCGATAGCTGCACTTCGACAAGCGGGTACGGCGCTGAACGCCCCGGAGATCCGTCTGGCGCGTGATGCGGCGGCTCGTTACCTACAGGCCCTCAAGCTCGATGCTTGTGGCTCAACCGTTGGATTTGAGCTCATTGTCCCGTCGCTCCTGCAGGAGGTGCAGGCTCTCGGCGTGCGGCTGGACGTGGACGAGGATCTGCTGCAACATCTCATCTGGGCGCGGCAGGCAAAGCTTTCGGCGTTACCCGACCGCAAAATCGACCGTCGCTTCACGCCGAGTTTCTCGGTGGAGCTTGTCGGGCAGGATCATCTGCATCTTCTCGATGCCAACAACCTGCAGGCCGGCAATGGTTCGATCGCATACTCCCCGAGTGCAAGCGCATTTTTCGCCAAGTACGTGAAGCCTGACGATCCGGACGCGTTAGCGTATCTGAATGAGATGGTCAACGGAGACGGGGCGATATCCTATGTCGGGCCGATCGAGGTCTTCGATCGCGGCTGGGCCCTTTGGAACCTAGCCCTTGCCATACCTCAGGGCCTTGATGGGGATCTGCGATCTCTGGTCGATAGATCGGCGAAGATCTTGCTTGACGAATGGCAGCCTGGGAAGGGGATCGCTTCCGCCATCGGTCTGCCCTTGTTGGACGGGGACGATACTGCGATCGTGCTAGGTGCTCTGATGAGCCTCGGGTATGAGGTTGACCTCGATGGGCTGCTGGCTTACAAAGGAGCCTACAACTTCCGGTGTTATCCGTTGGAGAGCGACCCGAGCACCAGCACTAATGCCCACGCACTTCACGCGCTGGCGGTCGCCGGACGCAAGCTTGAGGATGACGAGGTACGGATCGCGGTCAACTTCCTCGAGGGCACGAGAACAGCAGCTACGTTCTGGTTCGACAAGTGGCATGCCAGTCCCTATTATCCGACAGCCCATGCCGTCATCGCTCTCACAGGATTGGTTGACACGCTGGCAGAGCCGGCTGTGCGCTGGCTCGAGCGCACGCAACGCCGGGATGGGTCTTGGGGATGGTATCAAGGGACGTGTGAGGAAACGGCATATGCGGTCCAGGCATTGATAACCCGCCACAGAGCGTGTGGGGACGTTAGCAAAGACGCCATCCGTCGGGGCTACTCCTGGCTTATTCGGCACGCGGATGACCCCCATCCGCAGCTGTGGATCGGGAAGGTGCTATATACGCCTCACGTGGCAGTGGAGAGCGCCATCCTCAGCGCGAGGACGATGTTTGAGGCGCTCTGGTAGCGTTCGGCTAAGGTGCCTTTTGCCGATGTGACTCACAAAAGGGGACCAAATCAGAGAGCGAGTGGGCTTAGGTTAGTACCTTTGTCATTAACCGCTATTCTCAATCATATGTGGAGGGAGCATTATGAGCAAGCCACAGGGACTGATCATCGAGGACAATGGTGACATCGCGTTGATTTTCAGCGAGGCGCTGCAGGCATCGGGCTTTGAGACGATAACCATCCGCGATGGTCAGAAAGCGCTTGACTACCTAAAGGGTGAGAAACCTGACGTGGTGATTCTGGACTTACATCTACCGAGGGTTTCGGGCATGGACATCCTCGCTCTTATCCGCGAGGATGAGCGGCTGAGCGACGTGCGTGTGGTGGTGACCACTGCCGACCCGCAGCTTGCGGATTTGGTTGAAGAGCAGTCCGATCTCGTGCTGCAGAAACCGGTGAGCTTCAACCAGTTGCGCGACCTGGCGGGACGCCTTGCGCCCCGATCCTGAGACAGACACGGGCAGCGGGAATCACCCGAGCGTCCTGTAGTGGGAACGCAATTCGTGTTACGTCCCAAATGCGCGATGGTCGACATCATTGTCAGGGCCGAGATGATGTCTGAGTCACGCTGGTAGCTGCATTCGAGGAGGACCTGGTGGATACACTGCATGCGGGCTCAGCCCTGTTACGGTCATCTGCCGTCGATCCAGATGTTCGCCGACGGGCCGAGACACTCAACATCCTCTTGGCGGCAGTATTCACGATCTCGATGCTGAGCGTCTTCTACGCCTTGACGCTGGGCGCAGGGACCCAGGATACGCAGTTGGTTCTTGTGGCCTCAGCCGCGCTTGCCGGCGTCAGCGTCGGTCTCTACTGGCTCAACCGCAAGCTCCCAGTTATGGCGAGCAGTCTGTTCCTGACGCTGTTGACAGTACTCCTGGCGCTCTCTGATGACCCATTGGAGGTGGTCGAGGGGCGCGCCAGTCTCTTCCTGGCCCTGCCGGTTGCTCTATCGAGCATGGTGCTGCCGCCGTGGACATCCTTTATGACTGCGGCCTTGGTCATTCTTGTGACCGTTGTCGTTGGGGCCACGGTGCCGGGCTTCACCTGGGCACCGTTCATGGCGTTCGGCTACCTGGTCTTCGCCCTAGCAGGCTTTCTGGGCGCGCGTCAGTTAGAAAGTGCGCTGGCAGGTCTGCGAGAGATCAACCGAACGCTGGACTCACGGGTGATGGAGCGTACTCAGGCCCTGCGACAGGCCAACGATGAATTGTCCGCGGCCAACGAGCGTCTTCTTGAGCTGGACCGCCTTAAATCCAGGTTCGTCTCAATGGTCTCGCATGAACTGCGCACGCCATTAGCTGCCATTCAGGGCTTTTGCGAGGTGCTCATGGCTGGCATCTACGGGGAGATGAACGAGCGGCAGGAGAACGCGATCCAGCGCATTGTGATTAACTCCCGCCAGCTATTGGCTCTCGTCAACGACTTGCTTGACCAGGCGCGGATCGAGGCTGGACAGCTCCAGCTGGCGAGTGAGCCGTTTTCGCCGGAGCAGGTACTGAAGCATGTTGTGGATACGCAGGCGGTGCTGGCGCAAGATGGCGTGGAACTACGATTGTCGTTGACGGACCTTCCGGACACGCTTGTCGGGGACCGAGATCGGCTACGCCAAGTTGTGATCAATTTGGTGGCCAACGCGCTCAAGTTCACACCGACGGGGTATGTAGCGGTTCGCGCGCGCACCTGCAATGCCGGTACGTGGGAGATCGCGATCGAGGACACCGGGCCAGGGATACCCGAAGATGCCATGGAGACGATCTTCGAGCCTTTCAAGCAGGCCGATAGCTCCGCGACCAGGCACCACGGGGGAGCCGGCCTGGGGCTTGCTATCAGCAATGAGATCGTGGGGTTGATGGGAGGATACGTGGACGTCCACAGTAACGAGGGGACAGGGTCCAGGTTTACCGTTCGCTTGCCCATTCAGTTGCCTGAGGGTCAGAGTGGGTGGGATGAGCGCGTGTGAAGTCGTGGTGCCGATCCTTCAGGAGGCCTTAGTAGCCGTTGTTCCCGGGCCCCGATGTGATTCTCATCAAGGTCAGCCGCTTCTTTGACTGTGCGCTTTGGATCTTGGTCGTGGTTCCGTCAACTCACCTGTGCGTTAAGGAGGTAGCAATGGCAGTGAGAGCGTTAGCATTAGCACTCTCGGGCATGATATTCTATGTCGGCGATTTCTTGCTCATGCACCGTTTTGACCGCCAACGATCAGACCCCGGCAGCGGGCGAAGCTGGGGCTACACGATTTTCGTCATCGGCGCCTTCGGCCTCCTGGTAGCACAGCCGCTGCTCATACCGGACCTTGGGCTTCAGTTGACAGGGTTTGTGGGCGCCGCGACCTTTGCTGTCGGTGTGGCGGTGGTCGCGCTGGGCTTAGCACTCTACTTCTGGTCTCGTTGGCACCTGGGCCATTACTATGTCGAGGACGTGGTCGTTCAGGCCGATCATCGTGTCGTGGACACGGGTCCCTATGCCGCCATCCGTCACCCTGCCTTCACGAGCTTTTTCCTCATCGTCGGTGGGTTTCTTCTCATCAACCCGTCGGTTCTGACGGTTGTCGCCGCCGGCTACACCATGATCGATTTCACGGGGGCAGCCAAGCGCGAGGAGCGGCTGCTAAGCGAGGAAGTCGTCGGATATCAGGCGTACATGGAACACACGGGGCGATTCCTACCTCCCCTCCGCAGGGGACAGCAGTTCGTCACCGCGGTCTTGCTGCCTGTCGATCCTTTTAAGACAAGCAGGCGATCCCCAGGGCAAGTCGACAGCTGAAAAAACTGGAAACCGAGAACTGGCAACCGGCCTTCTATAGCCGTCGATCCCAAACCATCGCCGGATAGCTGCGCCGGAAGCCCACGGCTTCGAGCAACGGTTGTCCCTCGCTCTCTAGTACCGGCCCGCCGTTCCAAGTCTCCACCGTGATGCGAGGCTCGAAGTTCTCCAGGTGCTCCAAAAAAGCCTGCAGTGCCCGCACCACGAGGCTCTCGTCGACGCCCTGGGTTGTGGTCACGTCGCTCCCGGTGCTGCTGGCAACGAGAACCGGCAGTCCCCGATGCTGCACCAGCCATGTCGAGGGCACGCGGGAGAAGGCCAGGTCCTCGCCGGTGGCGGTCAGTGGCCCTGCTTCGCGCGTGGGCCCGTAGAGATTGGCGGGGTCGCAGGCGTTCATCACGACCAGCTGATCATCGGCGGGGGTCGCGTCCCGGAGGGACCGTAGATCCTCGACCACCTCCGGCAGTGCGAACTGAAGGCCCGGCAGCCCCTCAACGAAGTAGCCCCGGCGGATCTCGCCTCGCATCTCCATACGCTTCAGTTGACCGTAGATGAGACCCCAATCCCACGCGCCGATCTCGTCGTCGAGCGAGATTCGTGAGACGACGCCGTGACGAGCGAGGAGTTGGCGTGCTTGCCGTGCGGCTCTCTCCCCCTCCGAGACGGGTTTCCCTAAGATGCCGAAGCGATGCACCGGCGTCCAGCGGCCTACCCACCGGGTGACCGGCTGCGAAACAGCGCCTTGCTGCTCCAGACGCTGTCGGACCCGGCGCTTGGCCGACCTGTAGCGCGCGGGGTCGGACCGGCGTGTGATCCTGCGTCTATCGAGTCCCAACGCCTCCCGCCGCCTGGTGAGCTCCTCCTCCAGGGAGCTGAACGGTTGCCGCTCCTGCGGTTGTGGCGCGCCTTCCTCGATAAGGGTTCGCATCGCGTCCAGGCTGTCGTTCGTCACCAGGCCCGCCATGAAAAGCTCGACAATCGCGGGTTCGACAAGCGTCCCCTCCAGGTCCAAGGCTGCGCAGATGTCATTGAAGAAGACCGCGCCCTCAGACTTAAGGAAATCGTAGATCGTTTGAGCGTGATCACTCAAGAACGAGAGATCATCGGGCACCGGCTCCAGGTAGATGTCACCCTCGCCGCGGAAGAGAAAACGCACCCGACCGCGGCGGGGATCGGTACCGCCGGATCCCACCCAGACCAGCTCGCCGTTTTGAGAGAGCGCGTTGAGTTCCGCCGGTTGGTAGGCTAGCAGACGCAGCGGCAGCACGTCTCGCTCCCAGGTCGGACCGACCACCGGAGCGGCGCGCAACTGCTGCAGCACCTTGACCAGTGCCCCCTCGCCGCTCAGCCTTTCTCCGGGATGCAGGTGTTGCCAATGGACCAGGAAGTCGGCGTAGACGGTGAAGGGCACCGGTTCGACCTCGTGCCGCAGGATGTGAAGCGTGCGCCGGTGGATTTGTTCAAGCGTCCGGCGGTCGACGAACTCCGCCGCCACTGCCTCCACGCCCGGTTCACCGCCCTGGGGCGTGAACTGCCCGTGGACGAGCTCACGCTCTTCGATCAGCCGGTCGAGCTCTGCCTGGAGTCAGTCCTTGGGGAAGTCGTACCGCGCCCTGATCATATCCAGCGTGACCGGCCCCGCGTGCGCAAGAAAACGCGTCAGGATCCGGCGCCGGGCCTCGTCGAGCGTGAGCGATGACTCGACCTCATGGGGACGTCCGAAGGCCGTTGCGTACTCATCGCGATACTCGGCAGCGATCCAGCGGCGCGCCGAACCCCGGGCGGTCGGGATCTCCATTCCTACAACCCGCCGCTGACCGGTCAGGCGGGCGATCCAGTTCGACGGATCGACCGTCGCCCGTTGGGCGATCTCGACCGACGACAGGTCGCCCATCTGCTGGAGCAGGACTGCCAGCTCCTCGACCGTCCGCACCATCGCGGTCGGCGCCGTGTGCTGCAACTGGCTTCGAACGGTCTCGATGGCCTCGGGCCGGAGCAGTTCGTCGAGCGCCACGTCCTTGAGCAGATCCTGGAGGAGGTCCCGGTTGACCGCCAGGGTCTGGAGCTGCCTTTCCGCCTTGGGCGTGTCCCATTCGTACATATGGACGTTGATGAAATCCCACAGGAGGCTCTGGGCTACCGGCGACGGCGTGGCCGACTCGACGAGCACGAGTTCGATGGCGCCATCCTGGATGCCGGTGAGGATCTCCTCCAGGTGCGGCAGGTCGAGCACGTCCTGCAGGCAGTCGCGGTAGGTCTCGGCCACGATGGGGAAGTCGTCGAAGTGGCGTACCACCTGCAGCAGGTCTTTGGCCCGGAGGCGCTGGAGCCAGAAGGGAGTACGTTTGCCCGGTCCGGATCCCGGCAACAGCAAGGCCCGGGCTGCGTTCTGTCGGAAATGCGCGCCAAAGACCGCGGAGTCCGGGAGCTCCCTCAGGATGCGCTCGCGAGCTTCCGCCGGTCCCATCTTGGCGATCACGTCGAGTGGGAACTCGGCTTCAGTATCGAGCAGCCGTATGAGGATTCCCTCGTCATTGGTCTGAATCTCAATCTCGACACCGGTGCGCTCGCGCAAAGCGCCGGCCAAGGCCAGGCCCCACGGCCCATTGACCCGCCCTCCAAAGGGTGAGTGCACCACGAGACGCGGGTCTCCCAGAGCGTCCTCGAAAACCTCCAGGAGGATCGTACGGTCCGAGGAGACAGCTCCGGCATGGGCAAGCTGTTTGGCCAAGTAGTCCACGACGTGCCAGGCTGAGCGCGCGTCCAGCGCGAAAGTCTCGCCCAACCACGCCAACAGCGCCCGGACCTGGGGGGCTTCCCGCAACTTCTGGATCTCGCGCAGGTCGTCCAGACCTAAGTCCTCGCCTAACCGCGCCAGACGCTCGGCCACGGCTCTTCTGAATGCCCCAACCTTGACGCCCAGTTCGTAAGGTCGCCAGGGGAAATCCCCGCGCCAGAAGGGCATGCGTGGCGTGGCGCCCGGTGCTGCGGTCACCAGCACTCGGTCATCAGTCAGATCGATGACGCGCCAGACTTGCGATCCCAGCATGAGCGTGTCGCCGATCCGTGTCTCGAAGACGAACTCCTCGTCCAGCTCCCCCAGTTTGGTCTTGCCGTCGCTCATATAGGCGCCGAAAGCGCCCGTGTCCGGAATTGTGCCGCCATTGGTCAGTGCTATCATCCCCGAGCCGGGAAGCGCCGATAGCTTTTGGTTGACGCGATCCCACGAGAGCCGTGGCCGCAGCTCGCGGTAGGCCTGGCTGGGATACCGCCCCGCCAGCATCTCCAGCGTGGTCTCGAAGGCGCGCCAGGTCAGACCGCTGTAGGGATGGGAGCAACGAACCAGGTCGAAGAGATCCTCGACATGCCATGTCTCGACAGAGACCATAGCCACGACTTGCTGGGCCAATACGTCCAGCGGGTGGCGCGGCGTGTACGTCGGCTCCACCTCGCCCCGCACCATCCCGCCCGCGATAGCCGCGGCCTCGACGACGTCCTCACGGTGGGTCGGAAAGATGCGTCCGACGCTCGTCTGCCCCACCAGGTGGCCCGAACGCCCCACCCGTTGCAGACCCTGGGCGACGGACTTCGGCGATTGAAGCTGCACGACCAGGTCGATAGCGCCGATGTCGATGCCCAGTTCCAGTGATGACGTGCCGACCAGCGCCGGCAGCTCGCCGGCCTTGAGCTGGCGCTCCATCTCCAGGCGGGCTTCCTTCGCCACGCTGCCGTGGTGCACCCGGATCGGGGGCCCCGCCTCTGTCGGCAGCGTGGTTCCCGTCCCCGCTGCCATCATCCCGGCGCCTTTGACAACGCCGTCCTCGATTAGGCCTGTGGCCTGACCCGAGGCCTCCGCCGCCATCTGCTCGTTGAGACGGTCCGCGGTACGCTCTGCGAGGCGGCGGTTGTTGGTGAAGATCAGGGTGGTGCGGTGTCGCCGGATCAGGTCGAGCACCTGCGGGATGAGCGTGGGCCAGATTGAGTCGCCGGGTAGGTTATGGAAGTCGTCTACCGGCGTTACCACCTGGAGATCCAGGGGCTTCTGGTAGCCTGCATCGACGATGGTGACCGGGCGTGGAGCCAGCACGCGAGCATCGCCCTCGCCCTCCCACCGTCGACCGCCGAGAAAGCGGGCGACTTCGTCCAGCGGCTGGATCGTGGCCGAGAGCCCCAGTCGCTGGACTCGTCCCGCGACCAAATGCTCCAGCCGCTCCAGGCTCAGCGCCAGGTGCACGCCGCGCTTATTGCCCGCCAATGTGTGAATCTCGTCCACGATCACGGTCTCCACCGTCCGGAACATCTCCCGCGCCTTGGGGCTGGTGAGTAGCAAATAGAAGGACTCGGGGGTTGTGATGAGGATGTGGGGTGGTTGCCGGACCATGGCGCGCCGCTCGCGCTGGGGCGTGTCCCCAGAGCGCACCGCGACCCGGATCGGTGGATAGTCGAGACCCATCTCCCTGGCTGTGCGCCGGATACCGGCCAATGGGCGCCGTAGGTTGCGACGAATGTCGTTGTTGAGCGCCTTCAGCGGGGAGATGTAGAGCAGCCGCACGCCGGCTGTCTCCTCATCCTCGTCCTCGGCCTCCTGTGCTTCCAGCTCGCGGAAGAGCCGGTCGATCCCCCATAGGAAGGCAGCCAGCGTCTTGCCCGACCCCGTCGGCGCCAGGATCAGCGTGTGCTCGCCCCGCTGGATGGCGGGCCAGCCCTGCTCCTGGGGCGGGGTTGGCTTGCCGAAGGTCCCCTCGAACCACCCTGTGGTGGGAGGTAAGAAGGACTTAAGGCCGTATTCCGAATTCTTTGAGGTGCTTTCCGACATCTAGATTCTCCCTGCTCACTCGCATTATACCGCATCTGCCGGAACCTGAGGTGAACACGGCCAACGATACACAAACAGAAAGGATATTGCTGAAGGGCAGGTTGCTCTGTACAGGGGTCCGCTTATACTCAGTGGGACGGACGATTATGTGAGATGAGGAGGCGAAGGCGCGGCGGAAAATCTCTGGCAGACTGACAAGATCCGTCTGTGCGCCTTTGAGCCTGAGGAGAATGCATGGAACCTAATGATATGAACCGTGTTCTGCAGATACCGCCGATGGCGGGTAACCCGCGCAACAGCGAGGGGGACTTTGTGCGCCTGGCGGACGGACGTTGGCTCTTCGTCTACACTCACTTCGAGGGTGGCGCCGGAGACCATGCGGCAGCTTATCTCGCCGGACGGTATTCCGACGATGGGGGCGTCTCCTGGACACAAGAGGACGCTGTGATCCTGCCTAACGAGGGCAAGATGAACGTGATGTCGGTCTCTCTGCTGCGTCTCACAGACGGTCGGATATGCCTGGTCTACCTTCGCAAGAACTCGCTGACCGACTGTCTTCCCTATGCGCGGTTTTCCACAGACGAGGCAGAGACGTGGAGCGCGCCCTTCTCCATTGTCCAGGATGAGGACACGGGATACTACGTTGTCAACAACGATCGGCTGGTTCAGCTTAGCGACGGACGCCTGATCGTGCCGACGGCGCTGCATAGCGGGACCGGCAGCGGCGCTCAGTCCGATTTCTACTCACCTTACGGACGGGTTTTCTGCTATCTATCGGACGGCGATCCTGGCGAGGTGGGCGGCAAGTGGCATCGGGGCCAGGAGGTACTGGTCGAGGATCGCTCAGGCGACGGTCGGACGATGGTCCAGGAGCCCGGCGTTGTGGAGCTGACAGATGGGCGGCTCATGATGTTTTGTCGCACGGATGCCGGCAGCCAATACGTCGCCTACTCGAGGGACCGTGGCGAGACCTGGTCGCCCCTGCGTCCCTCTGACATCATCTCGCCGCGCTCCCCAGCCTCCATCAAGCGGATCCCAAGCACCGGGGATCTTCTGCTGGTGTGGAACAACCACGCCGGAGCCCCGGAGGCACTGGAGGGCAAGCGCACACCCTTGACGGCAGTCATCTCGCGCGACGAGGGCGCGACCTGGGAGAACGTGCGTACGCTGGAGAGCAATCCCCACGGCTGGTACTGCTATACCGCGATCGCCTTCCCCGAGGATCAGGTGATGCTGGCGCATTCCGCAGGCGATCGCCGGGAGAACAACGGCCTGGCAATGCTGCAGATCACGCGATTCCCGGTCGACTGGCTCTATGGGAACGGCGGTAGAGGGTCTTAACGGATGACGAGCGTTCCCGTTTCCAGTTGTCCGTCGTCAGTTGGTCAGGTCAACTTGTAGACAACTATTGAGCTTTGGAACTATTCGGAGTTTTTCACCACGACATCGCAAAGGAGGGACGGATGGAGAGAGAGTTGTCCCGAGACGTGCAGATGCAGTATATGCGACCTGAACAACTTGAGATGGCAATTCGGCAGTTCCCGGTCGTTTACGTTCCGTTCGGGCTCATCGAGTGGCACGGTCGCCATTTGCCCTTGGGCAACGACGCGCTCAAGGCCCACGGCATCCTTGTGAAGACAGCGGAGCGATTTGGCGGAGTCGTCTATCCACCGATCTATTTTCCAAGCGCGACCTACACCGGTGGGGAGTTCGATTCAAGCGACCTTGCTTACAAGGTGCCGATGGTGACGGCGCTCTTCGAGCAGCTCAAACGGACGGGTTTCCGCGTCATCATCGGCGTTTCCGGTCACAATATCCTAGAGCAGATCGCGATGATCGAGAGGGCGCTGGAACCGGTGACCGCGGATGGCACCGTGGCGGGTGTAGGGCTCTGGGAGATGAGTCTCAGCCGAGGAGAGCACTCCAACAGCGACCACGCAGCGAAGTGGGAGACGTCCAACATGATGTTCTTCTATCCGGACCTGGTGGATATGCAGGCCCTAGGTAGCGGGCCGTTAGCGCCCGATATGAAGCCACCGGACGGCATCGGCGGCCTCGATCCGCGAGAACACGCCTCTGCCGGGGTGGGACGGCGCAATGTCGAACTAGCCTCCGATGCGATCGGCAGGAAGGCACAGTCACTTCTGGCCTCGCTCCCCGAAGAGGAACGGGACTTCCGGCTGGACGCGATCAGTCCGGAGTACTGGTGGCAGGTCTAAGGCACACGTTGCCAGTTGTCATTTTTCCGTTGGTCAGTTCACCGGCTGCTCCGTTGACCGGTCTGTGGACTGACCATCTGCGAGGTGTCTAGCCGGGCAGGGCGCCGCGCTGCGCGACTATGATCTCGTCGAAGAGGCGATTCCATTCCTCGTCCACGACTTGGCGCTCGGGGTCGGCATCGTACCAGTTCATGATCTCCCGGGCGCCCTCGTGAAACGGAATAGCCGCGACGTAGTCGGGCACGAGCCGTTTGATCTTGGTGTTGTCGAAGATCACGCTGTGGGTCTTGTCGCCGAGAAGACCCGCGCCCCAGTCCTCATCGTAGGCGTTGATCACCTCCGACGGCACGTGGACGATGTCGATCTCGTCAACACCGGCAGCCCGTCCCATTGTCCGGAAGATCTGATCCCAGGTGAGCACCTCATCGGAGGTGATGTGATAGGCCTCGCCCAGCGCGCGCTGGTTGCCGAGCAGGCCGACGAAGGCCCTGGCGAAATCCCGGTGGTGCGTGAGCACCCATAGCGAGGTGCCATCGCCGTGAACGACGACGGGCTTGCCTCTGCGCATGCGGTCCACAACGGTATAGCGACCGCGGAAGGGCAACAACGTCTTGTCATAGGTGTGGGAAGGTCGCACGATCGTCGTCGGGAAGCCGTCCTCGCGGTAGGCGCGCATCAGCCTCTCCTCGCACGCGGCTTTGTCCCGCGAGTACTGCCACCACGGATTGTGCAGCGGCGTCGACTCGGTGATGGGCAGGCTCCGCACCGGTTTGTGGTAGGCTGACGCCGAGCTTATGAATACGTACTGTCCCGTGCGACCCCCGAAAAGCTGCAGATCGGTCTCCACCTGCTCCGGCGTGAAGACGATCCAGTCAACGACCACGTCAAAAGTCATGTCGCCCAACGCGCGCTCGACGGTCGCGGGCTCGCGAATATCCCCGATCAGGGTCGTAGCTCCCTCGGGCACGGGTCGCTTTGTCGTTTGCCCGCGATTGAGAAGATAGAGTTCAATGCCGCGCTCCACTGCCAATTGCGAGCACGCGGAGCTGATGATGCCGGTTCCGCCAATGAATAGAGCTTTCACAGTTAGCCTCCGTTTTCAGTTATTCGTTTCCATTCCTAAGAACACCTTTCAAGGGGCGTCGACGGCGGCGAGGTGGTCGTAGACGGGAGCCAGGGCCGTGTAAGTTTCCTGGAAAATGGGGTAGAGATCTGTGTAGACCCTCTGGGCTTCCGGGTTGGGTTCGATGGTCTCCACGACGGGATTCATCTCCATTGCCATGGAGAAGTCCGGGTAAAGCCCCACACCCACGCCGCCTGCCAATGCTGCGCCCATCGAGGTCGCCTCCTCCAGGACGGCCAACCGCTGCACAGGGACACCATAGATATCGGCCATGATCTGATTCCACAGCCGCCCGCGGGCGCCACCGCCGATCAAGCGCATCGCGTCCACCTCCGCGCCTTGGGCGCGGAACGCATCGAGGATGGTGCAGAGGTTCATGCTCACACCCTCCAGCACCGCGCGGATCAGGTCAGCACGGGTGTGGCGGATCGTCAGCCCGACGAAGGCCCCGCGGGCTCGCGGGTTCCAGTGGGGGCTGCGCTCGCCCATAAGATAGGGCAGGAAGAGAAGACCGTTGGCGCCGGGCGGCGACTGCGCCGCCTGAGCGTTCATCAGCTCATAGGCGCTGATGCGCAGAGGACCGGCAACCTGTACCTCAAAGGGACACAGCTGGTCTCGCGTCCACTGATAGGAGGCGCCGGCGGCCTGCATCGTGCCATCGGGCATGAAGACCCCGGGCACGAGGTGAGCGAAAGTGAAGGTCTTGTAGTCGGGGTCGTAGATCGGGCTCTCCGTCGCCAGAGCGATCCAGGAGGAGGAGCCCACGTAGTTATAGGCCGCGCCCTCGGCGACTACTCCGGCGCCGGCGGCGGCGCATGCCCCGTCGCCGCCTCCGATCACCACCGGCGTGCCCGCAGGCAGGCCGACTTCGTCGGCAACAGCGCTGGATATCTCCCCTACAACGTCGCTCGATTCTCGAATCTCCGGCAACCGAGCGGCGTTGATACCTGTGGCGCCCAGAATACGCGCCGACCACGTGCCGCTCTCCAGGTCGTAAAGGTTCATGCCCGAAGCGTCGGAGCGATCGGTGACGAAGGCCCCCGTCATCCGAGCCACAATCGCGTCCTTGGCGTGGGTGAACTTGTAGGCTGCGCGGTAGATCTCCGGCTGGTGATCTCTCAACCACAGGATCTTGGACAGGGAATAGGAAGCACTGAGACGGTGCCCCGTGATCGCGTAGACGTCCTCAAAAGAGACCCGTTCGGCGACCCAGCGTGCTTGATCCACCGCGCGCTGATCCGCCCAGATGATGGCCTTGCGCAGCGGGCGGGCTTGCCGATCCAGCGGCACACAACCCATCATCTGACCGCTGAAGGTCACACACACGACCTCGGAAGCTGCGGCGCCTACACGATCAAGCAATTCGTCTGTCGATCCGCAGACGGCGGCCCACCAGTCCTCGGGATCTTGCTCAGCCCAAATCGTGTGTGGGAAATCGGTGGCATAGCCGTAGAATGCACTGCCGGCCAATCGACCTTCGGCATCGTAGAGTGTGGCCTTGTTGCCCGTCGTGCCGAGATCATGAGCCAAAACGTAGGATCCCATCGTCATTGCTCCTTATTTCTGTCGCGCTGCGACGAGAGTGCCATGACGGAGGAAAAGCGCCACTACCCCGCGGCCTCGACCATGGTGACGAGAGCTTCATAAGCCTCTAAGGCCTGTGCCTCGAAATCGTCCCAACTCGCCTCAATGGAGATTGGGCCATCGTAGCCGCTGAGTTTGAGCGCGCGGAAGAAGTCGCTGAAGTCGCACGGCTCCAGGCCGGGCGGTCGACGATTGTCGAGAGTCGCCACGTGAACGTGACGCAGGAGGTGTCCATTCGCCACAACGTCATCGAGGCTGTCATCGTCCAGCATCAGGTGATAAGCATCGACCAACAATCGCACGTTGGGGTGCGCCACCTCGTTAACATAACGGGCGGACTCTCCTACCGAGGTCAAGACGTTGCACGCGCCTTTCGTGCGATTGAGGGGCTCCACCACGACCACAACATCCTGTTCGGCGGCCAAAGGGCCGATGAGCTTGCCGAAACGCACTAACTGCCCCCACGCCCGGCCGCGATCGAATCCCTCGGGGATCTGACGCGCTCCACCGGAACCGAAGACGATAGATTGAATGCCCGCCTGATGCGCTCGGCGGAATGCCGTCGTAACATACGCCTCAAGAGCCGGCCAATCGACCTCCGGCCCGGTGATCTTCAGATAGCCGGGCACGAAGCAGTTGGCGGCGAGCGCCGGCAGCGGTGCCGCTTGAATCCGCCCCAGTTCCTCCAGGAACGCTTCCCTCCCGTCCGTCGTCTTGAGATGGTTCTGCACGTGGAGTTCGATGAACTCAAAGCCGGCGGCCTCTAAAGCCGCTGCATGTTTGGGATCAGCACAGACACCGTACTGCATGTTCACACCTCCTCTGTGTTGTCAGGTACTCTTAATCAGCTCTGCAATAGCAATCCCGTTCTCACCCGCCACGGAGTAGAGCAGATAGACGCGCCCATCCTCCCGGTAGACCGCGGGATCACGGAGCTGTCGGACGCACTGCGGTGCCCAGCCTCGCTCCGAGGCGACCAGAGGCAGGTTCGCGCCCTCATAGTCCATCTCCGGCTTCACGACGGTGACCGGCGCCGTCGGCTCCCACTGTGTCCAATCCGGCGTCAGCGCTATCGTCGACATCAGGATATGCTCAGGGCAATCGTGGGCATTGGAGAAGAAGACGGTCAAGGTGTCACCCTCCACCATCACGGCTGCATGGCGCATGTCGCGGGTCCAGAACTGCGGACCTTCCTCGAAGTTGGTCAGACCATCGGCCGACCGGTAGAAGATGCCGGGCATTCCCAAAGCGTAGGTCGTGCCGCGCCATTGGAAGACCCGGAAGTAGGCCGCGCCGAGGATCTCGTCCATGCAGGTGAAGTGTAGGCCGTCCTTGGACAGGGCGACGGCAGAGCGTTGGCGCCTCAGCTCTGGCACGGGCCCGTGGCAGTACATACGAATTCGACGCTGTTCATGATCAACGTGGACATCCGGGGATGCGACGTGGTGCGCAAACGGCGTCTCCGAAAGGTCGAGCGTGCCCGGCTCGTGGGTGTGCCAGGGCCCCGCCAACTGGTCGGCGTAGGCCAGCCGTATGTAGGTCCCCTTGTGGTGCGCGAAGTAGAGATAGTACTTCCCCAATGGATTCGGCACCCAGTTGGGCACCCGAATCAGGGAAGGGCCGTTGATATTCCGGCCCATTCGGTCATCCATCTCCGGATAGATGATGGGGTTCGTGTCGAGCCGCCGTACGTCGTAGGGAGCAGCGCGCTTCGTGATAGCGGTCATGGTAGGCCCCTCAGCTGACGAACTCGACACCGATCTCTTCAGCCACGCTGCGGATGTACTCAGCGGAGAGGCGATACTCCTCTTCCTCCTTCAGATGTTCGATCATCAGAGGTGTATCGGGATCCAGCTTGTCGAGCTCTCGCAACAACGTGCGGTAATCTAGATTGCCAAGTCCCGGACGCACCTCGTCGAGATGCGTGGTCAGCTGCGTGGACATCAGGGAATCCTTGGCGTGGCTGCTCCGGACATAGGGACCGAGCTTGGCAAACCACGTGCGGATCAGCGCCGCGTTGTCATAGTAGCGCACCGGACTGTTGATCACGTTGACCATGTCAACATGCACACCGAAGCGCTCTCGATCGATCGCCGCGATCAGGTCGACGTAGCTCTCAGCCGTGTCAGGATACATCCAGGGCATCGGTTCCAGCGTGTAATAGGTCCGCCTCGGGTTCACCGCGTCGATGATGGTGCGCACGGTCTCGACGATCATGTCGAAGGTCTCCGATGTGAGATTCCTGGGGTCGTGACCGTCCCACGGCTGTCCGCGCGAACCAGCGATATTAACGCAGCAGCGGGCGCCCACCTCATCAGCCAGCGCCAACTGGGTCCGGCATTTCCCCAGCGCGGCGTTCCGCTCCTCGGCATCAGAGCTCAAGGGGTTGCTCCATGCGCCGACTTCTGCAATGACGATGTTGGCCTCTTTCGCGGCGTCGACGTAAGCCTGAACCGTGGCGCGATCATCACTCGCGGTGACCGGGCAGTAGGCAGCCCCATAACCGGCGTCTTTCACAGCTCTGACCCAACTCTCCGGTGTCATCTTGTCAACGAAAATCGATCCTCCAAGCCTCATCACAAACCTCCTCTATAGATCGACAAAAGAGTTTACCAGCCAGATATCATCACACTGCAGGGAACCCCATGGCCTAGGGTCATGCTCTACTTGAGGGCTTTTTTGTTCTGGATTGCCTGATCGTACGCTGCGAGGTAAGAACGTGCACTTGCCTCCCACGAGAAGTCTTCGGCCATGCCCTGCTGTTGTAGCTTCATGATGTGATGATGCCGATCGTACCACGTACTCACGGCCCAGCCAACCGCGTAGTAGATCCCGTGCGCACTGAGATCCCAGAATTTGAAGCCCGTACCCTCAGCGGTGCGTTCGTCATACTGTCTCACAGTATCTGCCAGTCCACCCGTCGCGCGAACGATGGGCAGGGTCCCGTACTTAAGGGAGTAGATCTGGTTGAGCCCGCATGGCTCGTAGCGAGAAGGCATGATGAAGAAGTCGGCGCCCGCCTCGATCCAGTGGGCGAGCTCATTGCTGTAGCCAATATGGCTCCCGATGCGACCGGGATACTGCACCGGCAACCCGCCGTAGAAGGACTCAAGCTCGGGCGCGCCGGATCCCAGCACGACGAACTGCACCGTCATATTATCCACGATCGGTCCGATGGCCTCGGCGAGGACATCCAGGCCCTTCTGTTCAGCAAATCGGCTGACGACACCGATCACGGGTACACTGGGATCGACGTCGAGGAAAAACCGCTTCTGCAGCGCCTCTTTGCAGATGGCCTTACCCTTCATATCCTCTGGTGAGTAGGTGGCTGGGATGAGGGAGTCCGTCGCCGGGTCCCACTGACTGTAATCAACGCCGTTGAGAATCCCGATGTAATCGTCACCCTTGTCATTTAGGTAGGGCGCCATGCCGTGGGCGTATTCGGGCGTTCGCGTCTCATCGGCATAGGTTGGGCTCACCGTGTTGACCAAGTCCGCATATTGGATGCCGCCCTTGAGGAAATTGATCCGTCCGTGATCCTCGAACTTATCGGAGGTGAAGTTATCCCATTGAAGCCCTAGATACTCGTAGTGATCGGTGGAGCAAACACCTTGGTATCCGATGTTGTGTATTGTGAGAACGCTGGCGGACTTACCCAGCATCGCGTCATTCCAGTGCCAGATCTTGAGATAGGCCGACGCTAAAGCCGTCTGCCAATCGTGAGCATGAACAATGTCGGGGTCAAAACCTATATCCCTGCAAAGCTGCAGGGCCGCTCGGGTGAGGAATCCAAACCGGCGTGGGTTATCGCCGTAATCTTCTTGCGCTGCATCAAAATAGAGCCCTGACCTGTCGAAATACCTGTCGAACTCGATGAAGTAGACCGGTACATCGCCATCCATACGAGCCGTGTCAACGGCGCACCACTCAAGCGTGTTTCCCATCCACACACCCATTTGGTCAAAGAACCGGCGCAGCTTGTGCTTGGAGGCGTCGATCGACGCGTATTTGGGCATCACGACCATCACATCGTGCCCCAGCGCCTTGAGGGCCTGCGGCAGCGAACCGACCACGTCGGCCAAGCCCCCTGTCTTGGCGAACGGTACGCACTCAGAGGCCACCATGGCGATCTT